>USLH01000025.1 GCA_900555435.1 uncultured Oscillospiraceae bacterium
CTTGGCTTCGGCCTCCTCGTGAGCACGGCGCTTTTCGTCCTCGGCTGCAGTATCCTGCATTCGCTGAAGCACTTCCTGTGCAGCTTCGGCTTCCGCCTGCTGCCGCTGATCATCTCTTTGATCTGCGATAGTCGCCAGATCAGCGCCTTTTTTCAATTCCGTATTGTTGGTATCAACACTCATAAAATGTTCCTCCTATAAAAATAGGGACACAGCGCAGTTTTACCCACGCTGTATCCCATTCTTGACATATAGCCGTTTCCGGCTGTTCCTATTTCTTTGCGAGCATCGGAGAAAACTTCACAGGACAAAAACCGTCTGTGTCACGGTAGAAATAACGCCGTCCCGTGTCGTCATACAGTTCTATCACATCGGATGGGGCGACGCTCCTGCCTCGGTAATCCTTTGGCAAAGCATCACCGAAAAGCTCGGCAATGCGTGTGAGCCGCCCTGTATCACTCGCCGTTTCCTCACAATGCAGCATACCGTCATGTATCAGCCTGTACTGCGCCGCCGGCGGGTATTCGTGACCTGCTTTTTGCAGTTCCTTTATTCCGCCGAAGGCAAAGGGAATGACCTTGTAAAGACTAACCTCCAACTGGTATATCCGAAACCGTTGCTCCTGCCTTTGCGACAGCAACCGATTTTCAAGCTCGTCGGAGCTTCTGACAAACAAAGAATACTCTTCCTCCGTCAGCCCGAGATATTCGTGCAGCTCACACGCACATTCAGTGCTTTCGTGCCACTGTGCAATATCATCGTCGATCACTTCAAAGTCACAAAGACCGTACATAAATCTTTGCCTGAAATTCTTCCTGCTATCCTCCTTTGCGTAGGCGTTTCGCTTTAAGGCAAGCTGCCAGTCGTCCACGCCCTTGTAATTCGGATTCCAGTTGAGTCCACGGCACACCATGCCGTATTTCCTTGCCAATTCGTGCAGCTTCAAGGCGCCCTTGCAGGCAGCCTCATTCCGGTATTTGTCCATATCCTCCGATTCAATGATCGTATGCGTGCCGTTCTCTGCCAGCTCTTTCAGTAGAAGCTCCAGCTGCGCCATATTGTTGACGCCGGCCGTAGCGGCAAAGGAACGGTTCATCAGATAATGGGCAATGTCGGATTTCAAAAGCCCTTCCGTCACATAGACAACGCCTGCATTCGGAGCACCGACAAAATGCGCCGGGCTTCCGGAGGAGGTGCCTTTCGGCTTACCGGCAGACGAAAACCAGATGTATTTGGCCCCGTCCTTTTCCGGCGGATCATCCTCATTCTTCAGCGGCACATCCAAACGGATCTGAAAGCCGCTGATAAGACCTTGCCTTGTCCGTGCAGGGATCATAATGCCGGCGGTAAAGCTGGAGCTGGCAATCGTCCACTGACCGTCCTTTTGATAAAATCCCGGCACGCCATCCAGCTGATGCCCGTTTTGCAGAAGCCGGTTTGCCAGTGAACGACACATATAGAAGGGAGGCATAGTCTTGTAGCCCAACCTCTCGATCTGTTCGTCCGGCAAGCCTCTGACCGTTTGCAGATGTGCACGGTGCTCCTTGGATAGCGTCAGCATAGCAAGAAGTGCGGTATAGGTCTTATGGCGCACGGCAATGTCGGCAGCAGGCGCAGCTTCGACCGGCGTTTCCTTCTGCTTATCCGGGTACTTGACCGCATGATCCGAAAGGTTTACTCCGTTGAGCAGCGCATCGCTGATCTCCCGATAGGCAGTGCTCGTGCTGATGCTATGCACCTTTGCATATAAAGCCAGCATACCGCCGCTTTCATCGCAGTAATTGCACCGCCAGGTATCGGTCTGCGTGTTGATGTGCATTTTCCCTCGCTTGTCATTACAGATGGGACAATCCACATAAAGCCCTTGCGGGCTCGGCCGCCGTATCCGTAAGTGAAGCAGTTCCGCCACATCCGTTATGTCGAACGGAAAATCATGCGGCTGGCTCATGAACAAGCCTCCTTTCTAAAGAAATATCGGTGAATTTTAGCTTGCTCTTTGCATTTCATCCAAAGACGCCTGCATGATCGTAGCTGCCGCACGAAGAATGTTATCATTGCCGGAATAGCCGTTGATGTACCATTTCAGGCTCGCAGGGCGGCGGTCAGCCACTTGCGACATCGCCCAGCCCTTGCAGGTGCCGAGCGGCACGATCACATTGCCGGCCTCTTCGTAGGTCATCATAGAGCAGATCTCATCGACCGGCATATCCGAGGAATAAGTCGGCGCTGCCGTATCGGTATCGGCGGTTTCTTCCTCGATTTCTTCGCCCTCAGCATCTTCCATAGCAGGAGCAACAGATTCCATAACCTCTGCGGCAGGAGCTTCTGCAGCGGTTTCCTGAACAACAGGGGCTTCCTGCACAGGCTCGTTGATTACTTCTGTCGCCGCTTCGGCAACCGTAACCGGCACTTCTGTGGAAACTTGCTCCGCCGTGGCGGGTTCCGCTACTGTCGGCTGCTCTTTGACGGTTTCGGCCGCTTTCTCTGCGCTCGCTGTAGGAGCGGCAGCAGAAAACTGTACGCCAAAACCGGCGTCCGATAATGCCTGGTCAATGGCAGCGTGCTGCGCTGACTCGATATACAGACCGCCCGGAGTGGCTTTCGCCTCTCTCTGGGCAATGAAGCTGGATCTCGGCTGTGCGTCGTTCTTGTCGAAATACACACGCGCCTCGATGATCGCCAGCTGATCCGTAATCTTGAGGGAGGACAGCTTGATCCTGCCGTTCGGATATTTCAGGCGGAACCAGAGCTTTTTGTATTTGAGGTCAAGAACCTTTTCGCCCTTGGTCGTTCTGCGCAGAAATTTGAGCGGGTCAAAGCCCTGCACCTTGTTCAGCTCGGAAACCACAGGGACAGATTCATACATCATTGCACTTTGATTTGTATTCATACGGGAAATCTCCTTTCATAAATAAACACGAAGCACTCCTGCGCTTTTCTGCAAGCCGCTTCGTATCAACTGACCTTTTTCAATTCATTTTGGCGGGTAAAGGCTTTCAGATATTTGCCGATACGCTCGGCAAGCTGCGTATTTCGTTTTCCGGTGGCCTTTTTGAGGATCGCCATGATCAGCGCTTTCTTCTGACCGACCGGGATGACCTGCTCCTTCGCACGGGTGATCGCCGTGTAGACGATGTTCCGGTTCAGCATAATGTAATGGCTGCGAAGAATAGGCATGATCACAATATCAAATTCCGAGCCCATCGCCTTATGTACGGTAGTCGCATAAGCCAGTTCCATATGGCCCATTTCTTCCATACCGTATTCGGCAATGCGGTCGCCGGAAAATTCGATCGTCACAACCATTTCGTTCTTTGCATTGCGCCCCATTTTGCGAATGTAGCCGATGTCACCGTTGGATGCCTTCGCATTGTTTTTTGTCTGCATCACTTTGTCGCCCACACGGAAGTAGTGGCTGCCGACCTTCAGATCGGCAAACTCGTCCCTCGCCGGATTGACAAGCTCTCGGATAGCGGCGTTAAGCTGCTCGACCGAGGCCGGCCCTTCCGAACGGAACGGAGAGAGTATCTGCACCTTTTCGATTCCGTGCAAAGCGACCTGTTCACAGAAGATTCTGCAGATCAGGTCAGCGGCTTCCTCCTGTGTCTGGCACTTGACAAACTGAAAATCCTCGCCGTACTGAAGGTCGATGTTCGCCTCATTGATACGCTTTGCATTGTAGGCAATGAGGCTGCCTTTTTTCTGACGGAAGATCTCATTGAGTACCGTAACGGGGATAAGTCCGCTGTCGATCAGCTCACGGAAGACATCGCCGGCGCCCACGCTTTGCAGCTGGTCCACATCACCGGTCAGGATAACTCTCGTACCCATACGGACACGGCTGAAGAATTGCCTTGCCAGCCACATATCGATCATGGAGCTTTCGTCCACGATGATGAGGTCGGCATCAAGCGGCTCTTTTTGTTTATCCCTTTGGATCGGCTCACTGTCGCCCAGCAGCCCTAAAAGGCTGTGCAGCGTTTTGGCGTCGTTTCTGCCCGTGCTTTCTGCCATTCTTCGGCTGGCCCGTCCGGTCGGAGCGGCAAGCAGGATCTTCCCCTTGGGGCAGAGCATCTGAAAGACCTCTATGATCGCCCGCAAGACCGTGGTTTTACCGGTACCGGGAGAGCCTGTGATGATAGACAGATTACTGCGAAAAGCCATATACACCGCCTCGCTTTGCCTTTGTGAAAGGGCAAGACCGAGGTTTTTGCGGACATATTCGAGTGATTCGGATATATCCAGCGTGACCGGCGGTACAGCCAGCATTTCCGCAATTTTCCGGGCGGTTTCATCCTCCTGCACGAAAACATTGCTCTGATAGATGTTGCCGTTGCTTGAAACGATCTCACCCTTGAGGATCATATCCTGAACAACGGCGTCCACTTCCTCGGGCGTGACCTTGACCTGTCCATCGGTAATATTCTCATTGAGCAGCTTCACACCCGTTTTCGCAAGCGCATCTTCTTCCAGAAAAAGATGGCCTTTTTCGTTGCGCCCCGTATCCAATGCCGCAAATACGGCGCCGTGGATCCGCATAGGAGAATTCAGCGGCAGATCGCCCTTGCGGACGATGGCATCGACTCTCTTAAATCCGAATCCGGATACCTGGCACAATTCATAGGGGTTCTTTTGCAGAATGTCTACGCTGCGGGAGCCGAAATGTTCATAAATCTTCATGGCCGTTACCGGAGTGACATTAAATGGGGTCAGCAGGATCATCAGATCCCGCACGCACCGGCTTTCTGCATAGGAGGCTTTGATGTCCTCCAGCTTATCCGGGGTGATTCCTCGAATCTCCAGCAGTCGCTCCGGCTCGTTTTCCAGCACACACAATGCGTCGGCACCGAAGCGATTTACGATCAATGCGGCAGTCTTTTCACCGACGCCTTTGATCAGCCGGGAGGAAAGATAACCGTATACGCCCTCTTTGGTCTGCGGCACGATCTCCTCGCACTTATCGACCTGCAGCTGAACACCGTGTTTTCCGTTTTCCCATTCGCCGTCCAGGATCATGCTCACCTTATCGGTTTGAGGCAATTCATACCCGACGGCGATAAACCGGATCATATTGTCCCGGTGACGGTAAGCACTCCGTGCCTGCTGCGGTACGCTTTGGTCGGAGGTCTTAACGCTGATAATGCAATACTTATTGCCCGGATTGTAGAAGATCGTCCGGTCATAAGTCCCGACATACCCCACGGTTCACCACTCCTTTCTCGTTTTCTTTCTGTGCATCGTTTTTCATTAGCACCATCCTTTCTTCCGTTTATGCCGCCTCGTCATATTTGCGCTTTACATAGAAGCGGCGGCTTTCCGATACCGTCACATAATCCTCGTAAATATCGGGATGTTGTGCTTTCAGCCGTATCAGCCCTTCCTTGCCGATGTCGGGCTTTCTCATAGGCTTGTAGCTGATGGAATAGGAAATGCCGCCGCTGTTTGCCGTAGCCGTGCAGCTTCGTCCCATTTCCGCCACAATGCGCCCTTGCAGCCGTTTCATCTCGTTTTCGACCCGCTTGACCTCACGGTTCAGTTCCGACTTTTCCGCCTGCAGCTCGGTATAGCGCACCAAACTGCTTGCCAGCGGCACGTTCAGCTCGATCTCAGGGGCATTTTCGTCGGCAGGGCCGAAGTGACGCCGAACGCTTTCAAGTGTCAGCTCACCGTCCTCTGTGTACGGCGGCGGTGTCCGTGTCAGAACATGGTCGTTCCAGAAGTTGCCCTCCAGAGCGATCATTTCCGCCTCGTAATCCGGGTCACGATCAATGTGCCGGATGATAACTTCATTTTCGTTGTTGCCGTAAAGGCAGCAGAAGTACACCTCATCCATATTCATCACGCACATATAATGGCGGCCCTGGATCTCGTAGTTGACGGGAACGATCTCCTGTCCGTCGCACCACCAATGATCCTTGGCGTTGTAGTTTGTGGTCTTGATCTCAAGGATCGCCGTTTTACCGTTTGGCAATCGGATGAAGTAATCAATGTCTGCCAGCATATAGGTATAGACCGGGTGATAAAACATCTTCTTCACCTGATAGATCTCAAAACCTGTTTTCACATGGAAAATCTCAGCGACCAGATCCTCAAGCAAATGCCCGACCTTCTTTTGCACCCAGTTGCTTTCGCCGTCCTCATACGATACGACTTTGAGTTTGTCGTAGTAGAGGTCGCGGGCGGTCGCAAATGGGGACACACCTAAAATGGCAGCGGCGTCACTTCCGCCGATTCCTCTGCGGCGATATTCCAGCCATTCCTCCTCCGGCAGATCTGCCGTGTCAACCAAAACCAGCGGTTCGTAGGCACTCGTTGTATTCGGCATATTATGCACCTCGATTCTGAGGCTGATAAAGCCTTGCGTGAGGGACATATACCGTTTTCAGCGGGTACTTTGCAAGCTTTCTTGCCTCCTTTCTTTTCACCTGCTGCTTGAAAACAGCAGGTCTGGACACTCTTCTGTGCGAGTGCCGATGGGTTCGTCTTTTCATTCGGTTTCCGCCTTTCTAAAAATGTATTCCAAAAGCACGAAGGCTTTTTGGGCATAAAAAAAGCGAGAACAACAGCCGATGCCTTTTCGGGCATTCATGTTCGTAATGAATTACGAACAGGTGTCATTCTCGCAGAGGATATAAATATCCTTAAAAAATAAAAAATGCCAGTACATAACCGGCCTCACGGCACAGTTATACTACTGACATACTGCAAACTTAACGATATGTGCAATGCAGAAGCGTACTGCCGGTCCTTACGGACAACGCACAAAAATCAATTACAGAAGAAGTATAGCACAATATATTGTGTTTGTCAAGAATTTAGAAACTATATATAGTTATGCGGGTGGCAATACGGAAAAGGAAATTTCGCTTTTTTGAATTTTGATTGCAGAAAAGGCGGGTATACCCCCGTGTTTATTAGTGAACGGATAGAGGAAGAAGCTCTATCCGCTTATGCACCTTGAAAACCGAATATCCTTCCGCCGGGAGTTATACAGAATCTGCGGACAGTATGCCACGATGATCGATTCGGAGCGTGCCCACAGAAGAATTGCCGCATAGCGGCAGCCTGCCAATACGCGGCTGAAATGGGCGCAGGAAATGGCCCGGTGGACAGGCGTTTTTAATTTGAACACAAACTAAATATGAATATATGCGGACAGCCCTCACACGAGATCTATTGCGAAAAGTAGTATAATGACAATATCGCAAGGATACTCCGCTGCTGCAGGCTGTCAGAAAGGAGGAAAACATGGCGGAATACAAACCGACAGCATTACAGACGAGCAAAAGATACTTGACAGCAACGGATGTTGCCGAATTACTCGGTGTTTCCCGCAGCACAGCATACCGCATTATCAAACGGCTCAACAGTGAGTTGGAGAAAGCCGGAAAGCTGACTGTGGCAGGTAAGGTATCTGCCAAATTTTTTTACGAGAACACCTACCTGTAAGTGACGAGGGAAACCGTATCCGGGCGATGAAACTTTTACGGATCGGAGGTGAAATCATTGCCGACCTACAAAGACGAAAAGACAGGGTTATGGTACTGTAAATTTGTTTACACAGATTGGACAGGCACCAAAAAGCAGAAAAAGAAGAAAGGTTTTCGACTGCAAAAAGAAGCCAAGCAGTATGAACTGGATTTTCTGAGCAAGACCTCAAATTCCTGCGATATGCTTTTCAGCGATATGGTAGAGATCTATATGGATGACTGCAAAGCCAGAATCAGACCGACTACCTACAAAGGGAAAGAGGACATCATTGCGGTACATATTATGCCGTATTTCAAGAATTTGAAAGTCAATGAGATCCAGCCGATGAATGTGCGTCGCTGGCAAACCGAGCTGATGAACAATCAGAGGAATTATAAGCCAACCTATCTGAGAACGCTGAACAGCCAGTTGTCTGCAATTTTCAATTTTGCAGTCAAGTATTACGGCCTCGGCAGCAATCCGGTACAAAAAAGCGGAACTATCGGTAAAAAGAATTCCGGATTGGAACAGATCTGGACAGCGGACGAATTCAAGTTTTTTATTGATGCCGTCAGTGATAAGCTGCAGTCCAAGGTCATCTTTAATCTGCTTTACTGGACAGGAATGCGATCCGGAGAAATGCTGGCTTTAACCCTGAACGATTTCGACTTTGAGGAACGGACGGTTTCCATTACAAAAAACTATGCGCGTATAGACGGCGAGGACCTATTCCTTGACCCAAAGACGCCAAAAAGCAATCGCAAAATCACCTTGCCGCAATTCGTTTGCGATATGGTAAAGGATTATGCCGACAGATTGTACGGCTACAATCCGTCAGACAGACTGTTCGAAGTAACGAAGCATTATCTGAAGCACGAAATGGAAAGAGGCTGCAAGAAGACCGGACTCCGGGAGATACGGGTGCACGATCTTCGTCACAGCCACGCCAGCTTGCTGATCGAGCTTGGGTTTGCACCACTGCTGATCAGCGAACGCCTCGGACATGAGAGCGTAACGACAACTTTGGAGATCTATTCCCACCTGTACCCGACAAAACACGGGGAAGTTGCCGACCGTTTGGAGGCTTTCGCATAAGTTTTTCGTGTACCCGCCGTGTACCTTTTGTGTACCCGGAGCAAAAAAGAAACCCGAAAGCCCTTGAAAATAAAGGGCTTTCGGGTAAGCGGCGACTACTCCCACTCGATCGTTGCCGGGGGCTTTGAGGTGATGTCGTAAACGATCCGGTTGATGCCCTTTACCTCGTTGACCAGCCGGACGGAGATCCGATCCAGCACCTCGTAAGGGATCCGGGCCCAGTCGGCGGTCATGAAATCGCTGGTGGTCACGGCACGGAGAGCCAGGGTGTAGTCATACGTCCGGCCGTCGCCCATGACGCCCACCGAACGGGAATTGGTCAGCACGGCGAAATACTGGCTCAGGTTCTTGTCCTCGCCGGCCTTGGCGATCTCCTCCCGGAAGATATAATCCGCTTCCCGGAGCAGGTCGGCCTTCTCCTTGGTCACGGCGCCGATGATCCGGATGGCAAGTCCGGGACCCGGGAAGGGCTGGCGCATGACCAGATATTCAGGGAGCCCCAGCTCCCGTCCCAGCGCCCTCACCTCGTCCTTGAAGAGCAGGTCAAGCGGCTCCAGGACGCCCTTGAACCGTGCCACGACCTCGGGGGGCAGCAGGCGGTTGTGGTGGCTCTTGATGACGTCGGCGTCGCCCTTTCCGGACTCGATGACGTCAGGATAAATGGTCCCCTGGGCTAAGAAGTCTTCATTGGTGATGCCGAAGCGCTCCGCCTCGTCCCGGAAGACGTAGCCGAACTCGGCGCCGATAATCTGCCGCTTTCTCTGGGGATCCTCCACGCCGGCGAGCTTTGATAAGAACCGCTCCTCGGCGTCCACCCGGACGAACTTCACGTCCCATTTCCGGAAGGCGTTCTCCACCTCGTCGCCTTCCTTTTTCCGCATGAGGCCGTGATCCACGAAGACGCAGGTCAGCCGATCGCCGATGGCTTCCGCCAGCAGAGCCGCCAGAACGGACGAGTCGACGCCGCCGGACAGCGCCAGAAGCACCCGCCCCTTGGGCCCGATCTCCTCCCGGAGCTTCGCTACGGCAGTTTTACAGTAATCCCCCATGGTCCAGTCGCCCTTGGCGCCGCAGACTTTAAAGAGGAAATTTCCGATCATTTTGGAACCGTTTTCGGTGTGGTTCACTTCCGGATGGAACTGAACGCCGTAAAAGCCCCGGCTCTCGTCGGCAATGGCCACGTTGGGGCAGGCGTCGGAGTGGGCCTCCAGAGTAAAGCCCTCCGGAATCGCCGCCATGTAGTCCCCGTGGCTCATCCAGGAAACGCCCTCTTCGGGCAGCCCGGAAAAGAGTTTGCAGTCGGTGTTATAGTAGGTGACGGTCTTGCCGTACTCACGAGCGGTGTCGTCCTGTGCGGCGGTGACCCGTCCGCCCAGGGTGTGGCTCATTAGCTGGCAGCCGTAACAGATGCCCAAGATCGGCACGCCCCACTGGAAGATCTCCGGATCCACATGGGGGGCGTCCTCTTTATAAACGCTGTCCGGCCCGCCGGTGAAGATGATGCCGATGGGTTTTTTCGCCCTCAGCACGCTTAAGGGAGTGGTATAGGGATGGACTTCACAGTAAACGCCGCACTCCCGGACCCGCCGGGCGATGGTTATACTGTCCGCCGAAGTCCAGAACGATGACCAGTTGGTTTTTCACGGGTAAGGTTCCTCCTTTTGCTTCTTCTCTCTTTGGTTTCTCTTTTTATTTCTTTTTGCAGCCTTCGATGCAGTCCAAGAACCGATCGAAGAGGAAAGCTGTATCCTGGGGGCCCGCACAGGCTTCCGGATGGAACTGCACGGTGAAAATGGGAGCGTCCAGATAATCGACGCCTTCACAGGTACCGTCGTTTGCATTGACAAAGCGCATTTTTGCGTTTTCGGGCAGGGAGTCCGCCACCACGGCGTATCCGTGGTTCTGGCTGGTGATGTAGACCCGGCCGGTGACCGTATCCTCCACCGGCTGGTTGGCGCCCCGATGGCCGTATTTGAGCTTTTCGGTCTTCGCACCCTGAGCAAGAGCCGTCAGCTGGTGCCCCAGACAGATGCCGAAGATGGGCTTGCCGGAATGGCAGAGCTTTTTCAGTTCCTCAATAACGCCTACATTCTCCGCAGGGTCGCCGGGGCCGTTGGAGAGCATGATCCCGTCGGGATCCATGGCGAGGATCTCCTCCGCCGTGGTGGAATAAGGGACATTGACGACCTCACAGCCCCGCTTTAAAAGCTCCCGGCGGATGTTTTCCTTTTTACCGAAGTCCCAGAGGACGACCTTATACTTCGCATCCTCCGGCTTCGTCACTTCCGTTTCCTTGCAGCTGACGGAAGCCACTGCGTTCCGAACGGCATAAGCCTTCGCCTCTGCAGCGGCGGCGTCTTTTTTCTCAAGGCTGTCCACGATCTTTGCGTTCATGACGCCGTGCTCCCGGATGATCCGGATCAGGGCACGGGTATCGATGCCGTAAAGCCCCACGACGCCCGTTTTTTTCAGATAGTTGTCCAGATCCCCTTCCGACCGGAAGTTGGACGGAACCTGACACCACTCCCGCACGATGTATGCGGAAACGTGAGGCCCTTCGCTTTCAAAATCGGCGGGGATCACCCCGTAGTTGCCGATCAGCGGAAAGGTCTGCACGACAATCTGCCCATAGTAGCTGGGGTCGGTCAGGGTTTCCAGATAGCCGGTCATACCGGTGGTGAAAACGATCTCACCCGTGACCTCTCCCTCTGCACCGAAGCTGCGGCCCTCGAACACACGGCCATCCTCCAGCACAAGGTAAATGCTGCGATCCATATGCTTCCTCCTCTTCTTCCGGCCTTGAGGCTGCCGGAGCCTTTTCTAACGAATCCCACTCACTAAAGAACTGCCAGGTATCCCGGAGCAGAAGTCATTTCTCTTTGGGTCCGCCCTCAAACTGGGCTTTGGTGTGGTGCCCGATCTGCACGGGATAATCCCCGCTGAAGCAGCCGGTACAGAAGGGTAAGTCACAGGCGGAGCAGGCTTCCTTCACGCCTTCGATGCTGATGTAGCCTAAGCTGTCCGCCCCGATGAAATCCCGGATCTCCGGGATGGTCTTGTGGTTTGCGATGAGGTTTTCCTCGCTGTCGATGTCCGTGCCGAAATGGCAGGTATGGGTAAAGGGCGGCGAGGAGATCAGAAAGTGGACTTCCTTCGCCCCGGCCATTTTAAGGCTCCGGATGGTCTTTGCACTGGTCGTCCCCCGGACGATGGAGTCGTCCACCAGAACGATCCGCTTCCCCTCCACGTTGGCTCGCAGGGGATTTAACTTCAAGCGCACCGCCGCATCCCGCTGGGTCTGGGAGGGGAAGATGAAGCTCCGGCCGATGTACCGGTTCTTGACGAAGCCGGAAACGTAGGGCAGCCCGCTTTTCCACGCATACCCCATAGCAGCCTCCAGACCGCTGTCCGGTACGCCGCAGACCACGTCTGCGTCCACGGGGTACTCCTCCGCCAGCTTGACGCCCATGTTGAACCGGGCCTGATAGACGCTTAAGTTGTCGATGACCGAATCGGTCCGGGCAAAATAGATGTATTCAAAAATGCACAGCCCCTGTTTTTCCTGATGGAGCACCATCCGGCTTTCCGGCTCGCCATCGCCGAAGATCACCATCTCCCCGGGCTTTACGTCCCGGACGAACTCGAAGCCTGCGCTGTCCAGCGCACAGCTCTCCGACGCCACCGCCCAGCCGTGGGCGTTCTTCCCGATGCAGAGGGGCCGGAAGCCCCAACCGTCCCGGATGGCGATGAGCTTGTTCTGGCTGGACAGGATCACCAGCGAAAACGCACCCTTCAGCTGGACTGCCGCCTTGGCGACGGCGTCCTCCATGGTATCCGTTTCCAGCGTTTCGTAGGCGATCAGGGAAGAGACCACCTCACTGTCATTGGTGGCGGAAAAGGCACAGCCTCTTGCCACCAGCCGCTCCTTGATCTCCCCGGCGTTCACAATGTTCCCGTTGTGGGCCGTGGCAAGCCGCCCGGTCAGGTATTCCGTCACCATAGGCTGGGTGTTCTGCTTGGAGTTGGTGCCGGTGGTGGAATAACGGACGTGGCCGATGGCCATTTTCGCCTGAGGCAGCTTCGAGAGCACGGCGCTGTTGAACACCTCGCTGACCAGTCCTATGTTTTTATGATAAAGGATGGTGCCGCTCCGCAAAACGGCGATGCCGGCTCCCTCCTGCCCCCGGTGCTGCAAAGCGCAGAGGGCGTTATAGGTGATGCCCGCCGCCTCGTCGGTGTCCAGCTTCACCCCGAAAATGCCGCACTCCTCCCGGATCTTGTCGGGCCGTTCTATGGTTTTCTCCTGTGTCAACCAAAGCGCTCCTTCCTTAACGGGTCTCATAGGTTCTCAAGATCTCCTCCGCCACCTCCCGGCGGGTCATGCGCATATCCATGGCCTGCTTTTCCAGGTAGCGGTGTGCCTGAGGCTCCGTCAGCCCCAGATACTGGACCAGCGTACATTTGGCCCGGTCCACCAGCCTCATTTCCTCGATCTTCTGCTGGAGCCTGCCGTTTTCCTTCTGAAGCCCCAGCACCCGCTTCCGGGAAGCGTGGATGAGCTTCACCGTCTGGAAAAACAGCTGGCGCCCCACCGGACGGGGAATGACGAACACGCCGTAATCCTCCACTTTTGCGGAAACGGCGTCCGCCAGTTCTGCTTTCACCAGCATCAGTATGCCGGAATCGGTGGACTGGGTCAAGTTCAGCGCCAGCTCATGGCCGAATTCATCCTGAAGGGGCGCATTGATCACGACCAGATCAAAGGGTTGCTCCAGCAAAATCCGTCGGGCTTCACCGCCGTTTGCGGCGTAGGACGACCGTTCAAAGCCGCAGCCAATCAGCAGTTCCGTCAAGAACTCCCGGCCCTTTTCGCTGCTGGAAACGATCAGAACCGTTTCCATTCTGCCAATCCCCCTTTCCTCCCGGACGGCGGATCAGACCACCGGGAACCAGACGCTGTCCTCGTAAAGAAGCGGGTCTCCCCACTTCTTTTCCGCCTCGCACTCCTCTCTTTTGACCGCTAAGAATTTCCGGAGCGGCTCTTCCGGCAGCACCGACCGGATAAACTCGCTTTTCTCCGCCAGAGAAAGCGCCTCCGAAAGACTTCCGGGCAGGGAAACGATCCCTTCGCCGGAAACAGGCGGATCGGTAAAAAGGTTCCGATTGGTGGGCGGGCAGAGCTTTGCCCCCTCCTCAATCCCGGAAAGTCCCGCTAAGATCAGCAGCCCGAAGGCCAGATACGGGTTGCACGCCGGATCGGGGGAACGGAGCTCCATCCGGCTGTACTCGCCGGAAGCCGCCGGGATCCTTATGAGCTGCGACCGGTTCTGGTGGCTCCACGTCAGATACCGGGGCGCTTCGCACACCCCGAACCGCCGATAGGAATTGGTCAGCGGGTTTAGAAACGCCGTCATCTCCGGAACCTTCAAAAAGATCCCCATCAAAAAGCTCTCCGCCTCCGGGCAGTGCTCCTCTCTACCGCTGCGGAAGATATTTTTCCCTTCCCGGAACAAAGAAAGGTTCACATGGAGCCCGCTGCCGCTCACCTCCGGAAGAGGCTTGGGCAGGAAGGAGGCATAAAGCCCGTTTCGGCTGGCGACAGATTTGACCACATTTTTAAAAGTGACGAGGTTGTCCGCCGCCGTTACGGCATCACTGTAGCGGAAGGCGATCTCGTTCTGCCCCGGCCCCTGCTCGTGGTGGGAGGATTCAGGCTGCAGCCCCATCTCCTCTAAGGTCAGGCAAATCTCCCGCCGCACGTTCTCTCCCTTATCCAAGGGCGCTACGTCGCAGTAGCCCGCATGGTCGTGGGGGCGTTTGGTGGGATCGCCGTTTTCATCGGTCTGAAAAAGATAAAACTCGCACTCACTGCCTATGGAAGGGCGGTAGCCGAGTTTCTGAGCCTGTTCAGCCGCCGTCCGGAGGAACTGCCGCATATCCCCTTCAAAGGGACGACCGCCGGGACGGCAAATGTCGCAGAAGAGCCGGATGACCCGGCCATGGGAAGGACGCCACGGAAGGATAGAAAGAGTAGAAGGGTCCGGCACCAGAAACAGGTCGGACTCCTCTGCGTTCAAAAAACCCTTCACCGCCGAAGCGTCAAAGGAGATCCCGGTCTCAAAGGCCCGGGGAAGCTCCTCCGGCATGATGGAAACGTTTTTTAAGTTCCCGAACATATCGCAGAATGCCAGACGGATGAATTTCACGTCGTTTTCCTTTACGAAGGTCATGACCTCCGACACTGTGATTTTCATAGCTTCCCTTCCTTTCCGCCGGGAACTCCCGGTGCGCCTTTTTTTCAGTTCTGAGTATACAGCTGCTTATAGGGGTTTGCCGTGTCCGGCGTCAGCACCAGAAAGGTCCCGGTGAGGATCTCCTCCATGGGCTTGTGGAACTCCCCGCAGAACTCCTGAAGATAGGGGACGATCTCCTCCAGATCCTCCGGCGTGGCCTTTGCCGCCTTCACCTGCTTCGGAAGATCCGGCGGAAGGGCGTCGGTGCGGAGGAACATCTTTCCCCCGTGCATCCCCGTCCCGCAGAAATTGCCCACAATGGGCTTATCTCCCCGATCAAGCCCCAAAACGACGATGAGCCCGCCGGCCTGATACTCGCCTAAAAAGCTGCCCGCCGTGCCGCCTACGATCAGAACCGGCTTTTTCTCCTGGTAGGCTTTCATATGGATGCCGGCACGATAGCCGGTACTGCCTTCCACATAGATCCGCCCGCCCCGCATAGCGTAGCCGGTGGCGTCTCCGGAAGAACCGTGAATGAAGATGGTGCCGTCGTTCATGGTGTCGCCGGTGGCGTCCTGAGCGTTGCCTTTGACGATGATGCGGCTGCCGTCCATATAAGCCGCCAGCGCATTGCCGGGGGTGCCTAAAATCGTCAGGTTCCGGCCGGACGTGCCGCTTCCGATGTACCGCTGCCCCAAACAGTTTTCGATGACGATATCCGGATCCGAAGACTCCCGGATCGTTTCGTTCAGTTCCTGGAAATCCATTCCTTCTGCATTGATAAGCATTGTCTTCACACCTTTCTTCCGCCGTCAGGAAAGCATCTTTCCCCGTTCTTCTCTGGTAAACGCCATCAGCTGCGGCTTCTCGCAGATCAGCTCAAAGTCCAGCGAAGAAAGCAGCGTCCCTTTCCGGATGAGGCTTGTATAGATCCCCGCCCGGGCCACATCGCCCAGAAGGATATACCCCTTCAGCCGGTCGTCTTCATAAAAGAGCTTTTTAAGGCTGTCGCCTTCCGACGCTTCATAGACTTCTCCCAGATAGCTCCCCGCCGTCAGGACGTGGTAGCCGAAGAAGCCGATGGCGTTCATGGGGATGGCGTTTTCATAGCTCGCTTCCCCGCCTGCCATGTTGATCCCGGCGCAGTTCCCCTGCAGATACGCATTGGGAAGCAGCGCTAAGATCCGCTCCTGCCCGCAGGAAACGTCAAAGGATTCGGTGCAATCCCCCGCCGCATACACATCCGGAAGGGAGGTCTTGCAGTGTTCATCGACGCGGATCCCTCTTGCCACGTCCCCGCCGGCTTCGGAAACCAACGAGGTGTTGGGCCGAACGCCGACGCAAACAACCAAAACGTCAAAGGAGACCCGCTTCCCGCTTTTCAGAACGGCGGTGTTCCCTTCAAAGGAATCCACCCCGTCTCCTAAAAGGAAGGAAACGCCGTGATCCTCGATGTGCCGCTGAACGATCGCAGCGGCCTCCCTGTCCAGGATGCTCGGAAGGATGTGGTCGGCCAAGTCCGCCACCACAAGGCTCCCAACCCGGTCGGCGATGCCCTCGGCGCACTTGAGACCGATGAGCCCAGCGCCTAAGATCAGCACCCTTTTCTCCTTTCCAAGGGCTTTTTCCAGAGCCTTGGCGGAATCAAGAGTCATAAAGGTGAAAGCGTTTTCCACCCCGTCCAGCCCCTTGATGGGTGGGACAAAGGGACGGGAACCGGCGGCGACCAGCAGCTTATCATAAGAAAGGATCTGCCCGTCGTCCAGAGAGACCGTTTTCTTCTCCGGATCGACCGTTTCCGCACGCCTGCCTGCCAGCAGGGTGACGCCGTTTTCCTCATAGAAACCGTCGGGGCGGTATTTCATCCGCTCCTCGTCGGTTTTCCCTAAAAGCAGATAGGAGATCAGCGGACGGGAATAGGTGTGATGGGGTTCGTCGGTGACAACGGTGATGGAACCGGCCTTGTCCGCCTGACGGATCCCCTCGATGCAGCCTACGGCGGCTGCGGAATTTCCGATGATGACATAATTCATAGCAAAGCCCCCCTTATGCGCCGTGCTCTTCAAAAACGATGGCCTGATTAGGGCACCCGCTTACACAAGCCGGGGACCCGCAGCTGTTCTTGATGCAGAGCTCGCATTTCTGAATGACGCCGTTTTCCGAAGGCATCACAGCGCCGTAGGGACAAGAGAGGATGCAGGTGTAGCACCCCACGCACTTTTCCTTATTGAAGGTGACCACACCGTCCACCACCCGCAAAGAGCCGGTGATGCAGCTCTTCACGCACAGCGGATCCTTACAGTGGCGGCAGGAAACGGCGAAGCTCACGCCGTTTTCCTCCTCAATGTGGATGCGGGGGTTTATTTTGACACCTTTCAGGGCTTTGACCATATTGCTGACGCCGGAGTTGGCGTAAGCGCAGTAATACTCGCAAAGATGGCAGCCCAGACACCACTTTTCCTTCACATAAATTCGTTTCATTCCGATGATCCTGCCTTTCTGTCAGCAGCTCTCCGGAAAAGGAAGGGGTGTCCGGGCGTACCGGAGGCCCGACCCCTTACAGGGTCAGGTACTCCTCACGCTCCGCACCGACGGAAACATACTTCACAGGGCAGCCCACTGCCTTTTCCAGATAGCGGATGTAGTCAAGGGCCTCTTTGGGAAGGTCCTCGGGTTTCCGGCAGGAACTGATGTCGCAGTGCCAGCCGGGGAAATACTCATAAATAGGTTTCGCAGCGTTCAGATCTGCTCCGGTAGGGAACTCCTCCACCCGGCGGCCGTTTACGTCATAGGCCACGCAGACCGGAATTTTGTCCATATAGCTCAGCACGTCCAGCTTAGTCACAGCCAGCTCGTCCGCACCCTGGACCCGCACGCCGTACCGGGATGCGGGCACGTCAAAGCCGCCTACCCGGCGGGGACGACCGGTAGCCGCACCGTATTCGCCGCCGGCCTTCCGCAGCTCCTCCGCTTCCTCGCCGAACAGCTCGGCGGTAAAGGGGCCTTCGCCCACACAGGTGGAATATGCCTTCATGATGCCGATGGACAGGCTCAGCTTATGATTGGGGATCCCCGCTCCCACCGGCGCATAGGCGCTGATGCTGGAGGAGGAAGAGGTATAAGGATAGATACCGAAATCAATGTCACGAAGAGCGCCCAGCTGAGCCTCAAAGAGGATCTTCTTTCCGCTCTTCTCCGCCTCATCCAGATAAAGCCCTGCGTCGCAGATGTAATCCTTCACCTGTCCGCCGAACTTCTGGAGCCAGTCCCACATCTCGTCAAAGGACACGGCAGGCGCACCGTACACGCCGGTGATGGTCAGGTTCTTCCAGTCCAGCACCGATTTTAAGCGCTCCTTTAAGTATTCGGGCTGCAGCAGGTCGCCCATGCGCAGCGCCTTCTTCATATACTTGTCGCCGTAAACGGGTGCGATGCCCCGGCGGGTGGAGCCGTACTTGGCGTCGCCCAGACGATCCTCTTCCAGGCAGTCCAAGAGCTTATGGTACGGCATGCAGATAACGGCCTTGTCGCTGATCTTCAAGTTGGCGGGGCTGATGGAAACGCCGGCGTCGGTCAGGCGCTTCATTTCGCCGCAGAGGTGCTCCAGATCGATGACCATGCCGTTGCCCATGACATTGACGACCTCGGACCGCAGGATGCCGGACGGCAGCAGGTTCAGGATGAATTTGCCCAGATGGTTCACGACGGTATGCCCTGCGTTGTTGCCGCCCTGATAACGGACTACAACGTCATAATCCTGGGAGAGCAGGTCGACCATGCGGCCCTTTCCTTCATCGCCCCAGTTGATCCCGGTGATAGCTGTCAGCATTGTGATTTCCTCCTGTTTTTCACGGAATATTTCCTCCGCCCCTCCGGCGAAGAACGAGCTTTCCTCATACCGTGCCCGCCAAAGCCGGCACGGTGCAGCGTCCTCAGGGTATCCCCTGCACGCGCAAAAGCACTCAAGGCTATTATAGCATATTCCGGGAGAAAAATCACGATTTTGCAGCACTTCCGCAAGATTCCTTCCAGATTCGATATTTTTTACAAAATCATTCCATCGGGAGGGAAAGGGAAATAGAGATTTTACCAGCTTATTCCCCTGCGTGCTTGATGCCTAAGATCTCAAGCTCCTTATCGGTGAGACCCACGCCCCGAAGCATCAGGCGGTTGCCCTTCAACGCTTCCAGGGAGTTGATCCCCATGCCGCCCATCATTTCCTGGATCTCGTGGTTCCACGCTGTGATGAGATTGACGAGCCGCTGGCTTCCCACATCCGGGTTCAGCCGCTTGACCAGCTCCGGACGCTGGGTGGCGATGCCCCAGTTGCACTTGCCTGCCTGGCAGGTGCGGCACAGGTGGCACCCCAGTGCCAGCAGAGCGGCGGTGGCGATGTAAACGGCGTCTGCGCCCAGCGCAATGGCCTTCACAATGTCGGCGCTGGAACGGATGGAGCCGCCCACGACGATGGAGACATTGTCCCGGATGCCCTCTTCCCGGAGCCGCTGGTCAACGCTTGCCAGGGCAAGCTCGATGGG
>USLH01000026.1 GCA_900555435.1 uncultured Oscillospiraceae bacterium
CCGGCGTCATCACTCTGCCCGAGGGCACCGAGATGTGCATGCCCGGCGATAACGTGGACATGAAGGTCGAACTGATCACCCCCATCGCCATTGAAAAGGGCCTGCGTTTCGCTATCCGTGAGGGTGGCCGTACCGTTGGTTCCGGCGTTGTTATCGAGATCGACGAATAATTCGCACCAATAGAAAGGCCTGCCGCTTAGCGGCAGGTCTTTTTTACGCCCAATTCAATTTTGTGTTCCCGACAGCCTCGGGATTCTGTATTTTCAAGGGGATCAGAGAATGCTGGAACACAAAATGGATTAGGCATTTTGGCGGTTTGCTCGATATGGGCGATGATAGCGGCAATAAACTGCTGGCTGTCCGGTCGGAAGTGGGGGGGTCCTGTGGAGCAGTCAGCTATCAGGAGGCATCCGTTTGCTGTGGGAAAACCAATGTGTCCTGAAATCCGTCGGTCCCGGTGCAGACCACGTCCCCCGCCACCGGAAGGTCCTCGCAGATGTAGAGGTTGAGCTGAACGCCGTCGGGCCGCTGGGGATAGTTGGTGACGGTGTAGGTGAAACGGGTTACCTGCTTGCCGCAGCAGGTCTCTAAGTCGAAGCCCTGCGCCTTTTGCAGATCGTTGTAGGTGATGTAGTCCCCGCTGAGCTTGGGCGGCAGCAGAAATTGCAGCGTGGTCAGCGGTTCCGGGTCGATCTCCCAGCCCAGTTCCCGCAGATATGCCACTCTCTCTCCGTTGTTGGAAAGACAGGGCTGCTCTGACGCACCCGCACCGCCGCGCTGCCCCAGCAGCAGGATCAGCGCCGCCAGAACGGCCCCTGCAAGAATGACCGCCAGTGCGGCCTTTTTTCGTGTCAGTCGAATCGCTTGGATCATCATGGTCATCATCCCTCCTGTTTGTTTCTATTCCATTTTCCATCCGATTATGATAAAATTGAAAAAAACAGCGTGGGAGGATCAGTTATGGCGGCGCAGCGGCTGGATAAGATCATCGCCTCTACGGGGCGGTGGTCCCGCAGGGAAGTGAAGGACCTGGTTCGTCAGGGACGGGTGACGGTGGACGGGGTCCCGGCCCGGTCGGCTGAGGAAAAGGCGGACCCGGAGCAGGCTGTGATCGCGGTCAACGGAGAAAAGCTGAACTGGCGCCGGTATACTTGGGTCATGCTGAACAAGCCGGCGGGGTATCTGTCCGCCACGGAGGACGGCCGGGGGGCAACGGTGTTGGACCTGCTGCCTCAGGATTTGCAGCGGCAGGGCCTGTTCCCGGTGGGACGGCTGGATAAGGACACGGAAGGCTTGCTGCTGCTGACCAACGAGGGCGGACTGGCTCACGAGCTGCTGTCTCCGAAAAAGCATGTGGATAAGGAATACTATGTCCGGGTGGCGGGACGTCTTAGTGCGGCGGACAGTGCCGCCTTTGCGGAAGGCTTGCACCTGGATGACGGTTTGATTTGCCAGCCGGCGGAATTGCGGATCCTGACCGCCGGCGAGGAGAGCGAGGCCTATGTGATTTTGCGGGAGGGGAAATTTCACCAAATCAAACGGATGCTGGCGTATCTGGGAAAGCCGGTGCTGTATTTGGAGCGCGTTCGCATGGGCAATTTGCTGTTGGATCCGGTTCTGGAGCGGGGTACATACCGTTTGCTGACCAAAGAGGAATGGCAGGCATTAGCAAAACTGACGGAGGAGACAAGAAAACCTCGAAACTTCAACAAAAAGGAAAGTGATTTTTTGTTGAAAAAAGAAAAAACATCTTGCAATCCGACAAAATAATCGCTATAATGACCTTACTGACAGATTGCACAATAGGTATGCGCGGGTAGGCCCTGCGTGATCCATAGTTTTCGTGTTGAGGAGGAACAGCCATGTCCGGAAGAATCTTTCAGAACGTAGTTCTGCAATTGAAGGAAAACACGGATCGAACCGTCGGCGTGATCGACGGTGAGGGCGTTGTCATCGCCTGCAGCGAGCTGTCTATGATCGGCCAGCGCTGGAGCGAGTATGTGGCGGCGGTAAACGGCGCCGCCGGCAGCATGGTCTGCTTTGACGGCAAGACCTTCAAGGCGCTCAGCGGCTGGGGAAACCAGTTTGATTACGCCGTTTTCGCCTTTGGCGATAATGAGATCAGCAAGACCATCTGCTCTATGGCAACGGTGGCGCTGAACGCAGCCAAGAGCTATTATGAGGAAAAGCATGACCGGGGGTCCTTCGTCAAGGATATCATCTCCGACAACATCATGCTGGGCGATATTTATATGCGGGCCAAGGAACTGCGGGTGGCCACCGACGTCAGCCGGGGCATCTTCGCCATCCGGGCCTTGCAGAAGGGGGAATCCGTTCCCACGGAGACCATTCAGGCCATGTTCCCGGACCGCCAGAACGACTTTGTCCTCAGCGTCGGCGAGGGGGATGTGGTTCTGATCCGCCAGCTGCCGGACGGCGCGGGCAGCAAGGAACTGAACAAGACTGCCGCCCAGATCGAGGAGGCCCTCCGGGTCAACGGTGAGAGCACCGTGGTGGTGGGCATGGGCACCATCGCCATGCATCTGCGGGATCTGGCCAAGAGCTATAAGGAGGCTCAGATCGCCATCGAGGTAGGCAAGGTCTTTGACACCGAAAAGTACATCATCAACTATGAAAATCTGGGTATCGGCCGCCTGATCTATCAGCTGCCTACTACCCTGTGCGAGATGTTCCTCCAGGAGGTTTTCAAGAAGAACCCCATCGACGCGCTGGATAAGGAAACTCTGTTCACCATCCACAAGTTCTTTGAGAACAACCTGAACGTTTCCGAGACCTCCCGGAAGCTCTTCGTCCACCGGAACACGCTGGTGTATCGTCTGGAGAAGATCAAAAAGCTGACGGGCCTGGATCTCCGCGAGTTCGACGATGCCATCATCTTCAAGATTGCTCTGATGGTCAAGAAATACCTGATTTCCAATCCGATGAAATTCTGATCCGCTGTCCGCCGGGGGAGGCTTTCCGCTTCCCCCGGAGCGGATTTTCCGGGACCGAAAGAAAAAGCGGGTCCCGGTTTCTTTTGCAGCAGATACCGGGCGTGAGAAAGGATGCAGGTACATGATCGATCTGAAAAATGTTTCCTTTTCGTATGAAAACGGAACGGAAGCCCTTCATGACATCAACCTTCGGATAGACAACGGGGAGTTTGCTTTTATCGTCGGTTCCTCCGGCGCAGGAAAAAGCTCCATCATCAAGCTCCTCCTCCGGGAGACCACGGCGACTGAAGGGACGGTCACCGTCAATGGCTACGACTTGAACCGGATGAAGAGCCGCCAGATCCCGAAATTCCGCCGCAGCATCGGCGTGGTGTTTCAGGATTTCCGGCTGATCCCTAATATGACAGTATACGATAACATTGCGTTCAGCCTTCGGGTTACGGACGCTTCCAATAAGCTGATCCGTCAGCAGGTGCCTTACACTCTGGAGCTCATGGAGCTGAAGGATAAGGCGAAAAAGTACCCCTATGAGCTTTCCGGCGGCGAGCAGCAGCGGGTGGCGCTGGCCAGGGCGCTGGTCAATGATCCGCCTCTGATCATTGCCGACGAGCCCACCGGAAACATTGATCCGGAGTTTTCCTACGAGATTGTGGAGATGCTCCGGGCCATCAATCGCTGCGGCACCACCATCGTAATGGTCACCCACGAACACGAAATGGTCAAATATTTCGGAGGACGTACCATCAACATCGAAAACGGCGTTGTGGTTTTTGACGATTACATAGGAGGAGCCAATGAGAGCAAGTAGTTTCCGTTACTTAGTAAAAAGCGGCGTCAAAAACCTTTGGAATAACCGCATGATGACCATCGCTTCGGTAGGTACGCTGATCGCCTGCCTGCTCATCGTGGGGTTTGCCGTTCTGTTCAGCATCAATGTAGACAGCATCGTGGAGTATATGGGCCAGCAGAATGAGATCGTGGTCTTTATGGAGCTGGATACTCCCGAAGAATATATGTCCGTCATGAAGGATGATTTGGCCGAAATGGACGGGCTTGGCACCATCACCTACATTTCCCGGCAGCAGGCTTTTGAGGATTACAAAGCAAAGCTGGGGGATAAGGCTGATATTCTGGACGGCATGGAGGATGACCATTATCTTCCCGCCAGCTTTCGGGCGAAGATCTTGGATCCGGAAAAGGTGGACATTCTAATGACCTCCATCCGGCGGATGGATTATGTCAATGAGGTGCAGGCGCCTACGGATTTGGCGAAGACGTTAGTCAGCGTCCGGAGAATGGTAAATACTTTGGGCGGGGCCGTGATCGCCGCACTGGTGGCGGTTTCTCTGGTCATCATCACCAACACCATCCGGGCGTCGGTTTTCAACCGCCGCAAGGAGATCAATATCATGAAATATGTGGGAGCTACCAACTCTTTCATCCGTATTCCGTTTTTAGTGGAGGGCGTCCTTCTGGGCGTGATCGCCGCTGTGATCGCTTATTTGGCGATCTGGGGCGGCTACACGGTTTTCTTGAACGCTATGTCTACGGAATCCTCTTCCTGGCTCTCCTCAATCACCCAGCACGTCATGCCCTTCCGGCAGGTTTCCGGAAAACTGATGCTCTGGTTCCTTGTGGCAGGCATTTTGACCGGCGGATTGGGGAGTACCTTCAGTATGCGGGGGCATCTGAAGGTCTGAGTCAGGCTTTATACTTCGGAAAGGAGATCACTTATGCGTTTTCGGAAGATCGCTGCGGTGGTGGTCGCCATGGGCGTTGCCGTTGCAGCTGTTACTTATTCGACGCAGGGGATTTCGGTTCATGCCAGCTCTCTGTCGAATCTTCAGTCGAAAAAACAGCAGCTTCAGTCGGAGATCAATCAGGTCTCCAAGAATCTGGCTGCTACCAAGAATAATATTGCAAAAGAAGCCCAGTATCAGGCTTCTTTGAACCAGCAGATCCAGTTGAACCTGCAGAAGGTCGCCGTCATGGAAGAAGAACTGGATCTTCTCGCCGAGGAACTGGATCAGAAATCCCTGGAACTGGACGAGAAAAACGCAGAGCTGGATCAGAAGGAAACAGAGATCGATGCCACCTATGAGCAGTACAAACAGCGGATGCGTGCCATGTATATGGCAGGGGATACCTCCACGCTGGAGATGCTGTTCGCTGCAGACAGCTTTTCGGACTTCCTTACGAACATCGAGATGATGAAGGCCATCACTGCTCACGATACGGAACTTCTGGACACTCTGGAGGTTCAAAAGAGCAGCCTGACCAACCAGAAAACGCAGGTGGAACGGCTTCAGACCGAGATCGAGGAGCAGCAGGCAGAGGTAGAGACCAACAAGAAAGCCCTGGAGGAGACTAACCAGCAGCTGCAGGTAGCTTATGCCGAAAGTAAAACGGCCATGCAGGACATTGAGCTGGAAAAAGAACAGTTCGAGGCCAATCTGGAGGCCAAAAAGAAGGAAGCCTCTCAGGTTCAGAGCGAGATTAACGCCATTTATGCAGAATTGGCGGCAGCTGCCAGCAATTCTAACAATTCCACGATGAAGGATGGCAATTTCATCTGGCCTCTTCCCGGATACAGCACCATTACCTCCGGCTACGGTTCACGGTGGGGTTCCACCCATACCGGCATTGACATCAGCGGCGGCGGATGCTACGGGGCGGGGATCGTTGCGGCGGCTTCCGGCACCGTCATCAAGGCGGGGAGCCATTGGAGCTACGGCAACTACATCATTGTCGATCACGGCGGCGGATACACGACCCTTTACGCCCATTGCTCCAAGCTGTTGGTCAGCGCGGGGCAGAACGTGGCGCAGGGGCAGAAGATCGCTCTGGTCGGCTCCACCGGTCAGTCCACGGGGCCGCACCTTCACTTTGAAGTGCGGATCAACGGCAAGACCCAGAACCCCCGGAATTTTGTCTGATCCGGAACAACAGGAAACGGACAGGAGCGATTTGATTCGCTCCTGTTTTTGCGAAAACGCCTCCCCCTGCGGGGCGCTTTCCATGAAAAACGCAGGGGAGAAAAGAGGCGCAGAATGAACAAGAAGGTTTCTTTGGGAGCAGCAATCTGCTTTATGGCCATCGCGGCGGCGGTCACCTTTACCATCACCATGTATTTTTCCCTGAACATCTTCAACTCGAAGATCGCAAACGTAACGGAGCGGGATAATTTCTACGACAAGATCGCAGAGATCGATACCATCGTCCGGAACAATTTCTTAGAGGACATCGATGAAGACCGGCTGATGGACTATGTGGCGGACGGGTATATGGCGGGTCTTGATGACCCGTACACCTACTACATGAATCAGGAAGAGTATAAAGCCTATCAGATGGACAATGCCGGTGAGTTGGTGGGGATCGGCGTCACCGTCATTCAGGACGAAAGCGGCTACATTCTGGTCAAAGGCGTGGAGGAAGGCTCTCCTGCGGAGAATGCCGGGATCCAGGCCGGGGATCTGATCGTCAAGGTCGGGGACATCGACGTCCTTTCCGAGGGCTACAACGAAGCGGTCACCGCCGTCCGGGGCGAAGAAGGAACCACCGTTGTTCTGACCATCCGCCGGGATAATGAGGATCTGCAGGTGGAGGCGGTGCGGAAGCTCATCAAGTCTACCACCATCTCTTACCGGCTCATCGGGGATAACGGTTATATCAAAATTTCCAAGTTCGACGAGACCACTTTCGACGATTTCAAAAATGCCGTATCTGATCTACAGTCGCAGGGAGCGACGGGGCTGATCTTTGACGTGCGCAACAACCCCGGCGGCCTGCTGGACAGCGTGGCGGATGTATTGGACTATCTGCTGCCGGAAGGGCCTATTGTTTCCTCCATCAATAAGAAGGGGGAGACGAAGATGCTTTATGAGTCCGACGCAAACTGCGTGGACCTTCCCATGATCGTTTTGTGCAACGGCGAGACCGCCAGCGCCGGGGAGCTTTTCTCCGCCGCTCTGCGGGACTATAAGAAAGCGGAGCTGGTAGGAGTCAACACCTTCGGAAAAGGCATCATGCAGACAGCGTACACGCTGGCGGACGGCTCTGCTCTGAGCCTGACCACCGACTACTACAACCCGCCCTCCGGCATCAACTACCACGGCACAGGGTTGAAGCCGGACTACGAAGTGAAGCTGACGGCGGATCAGGAGCTGAATCTGGCAAATCTGGACGAGAATACCGACCCGCAGCTCCAGAAGGCCATTACGGTTTTGAATTCCCAGAAGTAAAAAAGCGGCGTTTCCCGGATAAGGAAACGCCGCTTTTTGGGGTATCACAATAGGAATGGGAAAGGAGTGTTTCCATGTACTGTAAGAATTGCGGTAAGGAGATAAAAGAGGACGCCTTGTATTGCAGTAATTGCGGGGCAAGGCAGGATCCGATTTTCCCTCAAAAGGAAGAGACAAATACGGATTTCTGGTTTTCCGTTCTGGGGTTTCTGATTCCGCTTGCGGGGTTGATCGTTTTTCTCGTTTATGAGGGAAAGAAGCCGGGTCAAGCGAAAGCTGCTGCAAAAGGTGCTTTGATCGGCGTGATCGTTAAGGTCGCCTTATCGGCTTTGATTACGCTGTTTAGCCTTATTTTTTTCCGCTTCCTTCTTCTTTCGGATGTTTGAGGCACTTGGTGTGAAAATTCCTGCAATCGGAGCCTTTTAAGAGCAAGGCGGCAGGCAAGCTGATGAAAAGTTGAAAAACCGGCAGGAGGTTTCGTTTCCCGCCGGTTTTTGGCGTGTGGATGGAAGTCGATAAAGACGTGGCTTTCCGACCTTTTCTTTTAGCGGCGGTTTGGAAACACCCTACGCCGACCGTCTTTTTTGTTACCGGAAAAAGCCCTAGTTTTTTCGTCAGAAGGGCGGAAAGATTTCTGTTTTTATCAATTGCCCCGAAGGGGTGCAGATGGTACAATAGAACGTGGAAAAAACTACAATCAATACAGGAGGTACCACTGTTGAGAGGCATTTATTCATCTGTGACCGATATTCGCCGGAAGGTCTTCACGGAAGTTGCACGGCTTGCCTATGAGGGCGGGGACTACTCCCGCATCGAGGAGCTGCCTTATAAAATTCTCCCCGGAGAGGCTGCTACCTACCGGGAAAGCATCTTCCTGGAGCGCGCCATCATCGGCGAACGGCTTCGCCTTGCAATCGGGCTGCCGCTACGCCCCATCGACGAGCATTCGCTGGTTTCCGACGGCATTGTGGAAAGCGCCATTGCCGAGAAATACTACGATCCGCCGCTGGTGAACATCATCAAATTTGCCTGCAACGTCTGTCCGGAGAAGAGCTTCCATGTGACCGATTGCTGCCAGGGCTGCCTTGCTCATCCCTGTAAGGAGATCTGCCCCAAAGGCGCCATTTCGCTGGTCCACGGGAAGTCGGTGATCGACCAGACCAAATGCGTCAAGTGCGGCCGCTGCAAGGATGTCTGCCCTTACGGTGCGATCCTCAAGATGGAGCGTCCCTGCGCCAAAGCCTGCGGCATGGACGCCATCAGCTCCGACGAGCTGGGCCGTGCCAAGATCGACTACGACAAGTGTGTCTCCTGCGGAATGTGCATCGTGAACTGCCCCTTCGGCGCCATTTCCGATAAGGGGCAGATCTTCCAGCTGATCCAATCCATCAAGAAGGGCGATCGGGTCATTGCCATCGTTGCCCCTGCTTTTGTGGGGCAGTTCGGTCCTCAGATGACCCCTGAAAAGCTGAAAAACGCCATGAAGCTCTTAGGCTTTGATGACGTAGTGGAGGTGGCCATCGGCGCCGACCTCTGCACAATCGAGGAAGCAAAGGACTTCATGCGGGAAGTCCCCTCAAACCAGCCCTTCATGGCGACTTCCTGCTGCCCCTCCTGGTCGGTGATGGCAAAGAAGCTTTTCCCGGAGCTGGCTCCTTACATTTCCATGGCACTGACCCCCATGGTGCTGACTGCCCGTCTGATGAAGAAGGAGCACAAGAACTGCAAGGTCGCCTTTATCGGCCCCTGCTCCGCCAAAAAGCTGGAGGCCAGCCGCCGCTCCATTCGTTCCGATGTGGACTTTGTTCTGACCTTTGAGGAACTGATGGGAATGTTTGAAGCAAAGGACGTCCATTTTGAAGAGGTGGAAGCCGGCGATTCCCTTCAAGAGGCTACCGCAGCCGGGCGGGGCTTTGCCGTCAGCGGCGGCGTGGCTCAGGCAGTGGCCGACGCCATCCATCAGATGGATCCTACCCGGGAGGTCAAAGTTCAGTCCGCTCAGGGTCTCCACGAGTGCCGGAAGCTCCTCGCCATGGCGAAGGCCGGGAAGTACGACGGCTATCTGCTGGAGGGCATGGGCTGTCCCGGCGGATGCGTAGCCGGAGCCGGTACGCTGCAGCCGGTGGTCAAGTCCTCCGCCTCGGTTCAGAAATATAAGACCCAGGCTCCCAATAAGAATGCGCTGGACAGCAAGTATAAGATCACGTTAAGTCTTTTGAACGATTGATAAAAACCCCCGTTTCAACGGCAGTAAAACCGTTGAAACGGGGGTTTTCGTTTCAGATTCACCATTCCGGCGTCAGTGCGTCTAAGGAAACGATCCTGCCTTTTTCATAGTCAGGAAGGATCTCGATGTCCCGATAGCTTCCGGGCATCATCTGGCTCAAAAGCTCTCGGCAGGCGCCGCAGGGTGGGATGGCCTTTCTGTTGGAAAGAATCCGACGGATGGTGTTTTCATCTTTGGTGATGAGGCTGAAAGTGGCGTTTTGTTCCGCGCGGACGCCCAAGGTGCAGGCGGTATTCACACGCCTGTGATTTTTTTCACGATTCAGCACACTTTGTGCGGCAGCATAGAGCTGCTCCCAGATGGGTTCCGTGCGAATGTTTCGTTAACGATGGGTCCCGAAGAAGAAGAGGGCAAGGGTCCCGGGGCCGGAGTGGCTTCCGATGACAGGCCCGATGTAATTCAGAATGATGTTCTTGACTTTGAATTTCTGCCGAACCAGCTTGGCAACGTATTCGGCGTCCTCTTTGGAATCGCCGTGACCGATGAAGATGGTCTGGCTCTCCGGCTTGTCGCAGGTCTCCGCCATATGCTCCACCAGTGCGTCCAGCGATTTCCGGCGACCCCGAACTTTGGACACAGGGATCAGATGCCCCTCATCGTCCACATGCATGACCGGCTTGATGCCAAGAGCCGTGCCGATGATGGCGACGGCAGGGCTGATCCGTCCGCCCCGTTTCAGGTGGTTCAGGTCGTCCACCGTGAACCAGTGGCAGAGATGGAGGCGGTTGTCGGTGACCCACTGGGCAAGCTCGTCCAGAGAGAGCCCTTCCTCCCGCTTTTTGGCGGCGGTGTAGACTAAAAGCCCTTCGCCGACAGAGGCAGCCAGAGTGTCAACGGAGATCACTTTGGAACCGGGGTATTTCTCCATCAGGTCGTTGGCGGCGATCACAGAGCCATTATAAGTGCCGCTTAAGCCGGAGGAGAAGGCGAGATAGAGGATGTCTCGGCCGGATTCCAGAATGGGGGTAAAGGTGTCGAGGAAAGTCTGGTAGTTCACCTGACTGGTGGTAGAGGCCTTTCCGGCACGAAGGGCGTCGTAAAAGGCGTGAAAGTCATAGTCTCGGCCGTCGGGATAGTTTAAGTAGGTGGTTCCGTCCAACTGGAATTCCATGGGGATCACGGTGATGCCGAGATCGGTTACAATATTTGCAGGAAGGTCGCAGGTCGAATCGGTTACGATGCAGTAGTCACGCATAAGCTCATCCTCCAAAGAAGTGTTCTTATTATTAGTATATCCGATTTCTGGTAAAAAGGCAAGACAGGGGGAACAAGACACGAATTTTTCGGCGAATTCTATATACAAGCGACTCGAAAAACGGTATAATGACCTTATACTTATTTTTATCGAGAGGAAAGGACGTGTCCTGTTTTGGCACAGCAGACCCGGTATCAAATTTTGGAAGCACTGAGAAAAGGGGAGGGGGGAACCGTCTCCGGAGGGGAACTGGCGCAGACGCTGGGGGTCTCCCGGACAGCGGTGTGGAAGGCTGTGACCACCCTGCAGAACGAGGGCTATCGGATCGAATCGGTACCTAATAAAGGATACCGACTGCTGGAGAGCGAGGTCTATTCCGGTTATGAAGTCGAGCGCCGGCTGACGACAAAAGTTGTGGGGCGGCCTTTGATCTTTCTGGAAGAGGTAAACTCCACCAACGATTATGTGAAAGCGCTGGCGGCGGAGGGCGGCGCAAACGGCACCGCTGTCCTGGCCAGACGGCAGACGGCGGGGAAGGGACGGCTGGGCCGCCGGTTCGAGTCCCCGGCGGAGAAAGGCGTCTATTTCACCCTTTTGCTGCGGCCGGATATTCAGATCGGGACGCTCAATCGGATCACCCTGCTGACGGCGGTGGCGGTGGCAGACGCCATCGAAGAGCTGACTGGTGTCCGCCCGGGGATCAAATGGATCAACGACCTCTATCTGAATGGAAAAAAGCTCTGCGGGATCCTGACGGAATGTTCTGTGGAGGGGGAGACCGGGCGGGTCTCCTATGTGGCCGTGGGCGTGGGGATCAATCTGCACCAGACGGCGGAAGATTTCCCGCCGGAGTTGCGGGAAAAGGCCGGATCGGTAGAGATGCTGACCGGGAAGCATATAGCGGCGGCGGATTATGCGGTCACGGTATTCCGGCGTTTTGAGGAGCTGTTTTTCGATGAAAAGTTCCCGGAAAACCAGGAGAGGATCCTGAGACGATACCGGGAGGATCTGTTCTTCCTGGGACAGGAAGTGGAGGTTCACGGATCGTCGGACTGCTACCGTGCCACCGCTCTGGATATCGACGAAGAAGGCCGTCTTCTGGTTCGGGACGGGGAAGGAGTTCTTCATGCATTGAACAGCGGGGAGATCAGTATCCGTTTTTCGTAAAAAAATCATACAAAAATTGATTTTGTGACCAGCGTGTGACTGAGACCGAGTATAATAAAGTCAACACCCATTGCAAGAACGGACAAATTCTGCGTATTTAGGGAAGGGAGAGGGGTCAGAATGGAACAGCTGCAGGTGACCAGCACCTCTGTAAAGGCCGTAATTCGGATCTTTTCTTACGAAGATCAGGTGCTGGCCGGTTCCATTACCAACGCATTTTTGAACCGCACCCTTTATTTCCGTGATGTTGTGCAGATGGCGGCGATCCTTGAAAGTCTTTACGACAGCCTTTCGTTTCCCCAGTCGTCCGTATCTTATCGCTGCTTCCGGGAGCCGAAACGGCGCCGGAACCGGCAACTCCATTCTATGAAAGCAGGTGGCATCGTGCAGGAAGAAACAGAGAAGAAAATCGGCGCAGGGGAGGAAAAAGCCTCGTTTTTAGTTCATGTGCAGTTCCGGCAGAATGCGACCTGGCAGGGAACCATCACATGGGTCAACAAGGGTGAAACCCAGCATTTCCGCAGCGTCTTGGAGATGATCCGGCTGATGACCGAAGCCGTAGAATCTGCAGGCGAGGGTACGGAGATCCATTGGGTGGAGGAATGAGCTTTCGTATCGTTTGAGGGGTACGTTTTTAATATTTTAAAAAGCCACACGATGTTTTAACGCTGAGGTGGAAAAAGCATGGCAACGATTTATTGCCCAAATTGTGGAGCGGAAACTACTGATACAGTAAACTATTGTCCAACATGCGGCTATAGAATTAACAATCAGGAACCGGTCGCTTGTCAGAACGAAGAAAAGAATGTTCTTGTTAGAAGCAACCCTTCCAAAAGGCATACGGGAAAATTTGTTTTCTTGTTTGTTTTGCTTGTTATTATAGGCGTCTGTGGTTATTTGTATCTTGACGAAATTAAAACAAATACATATAACGATTTTACCAGATTATATAATACAATAGCTAGAGGAGCCACTAAGTCGGAAGAAGCGGGAACACTCATTCATGACGTGTGGAGAAATTGTATCTGGCAGACGAAAGATTCGAGCACGGATAAGTATACACGGCAGGAATCAGGTGAGGGCGTTTTTTACGAGGACTTTAATGATGCTCTTGAATGTCTTTATGAAGATGATGCTTTTCTCTCTGATTTGAAAAAAATACAGCAATGTAAGACGGATGCCGAAGAGTTGATGAAAAGTTTGATGAAGCATCCGAGCTCTTTCGACGAAGAGTATGGCGACTTTAGGGAATGTTATAATTTGTTTTTACGATTTTCCGATCTGGTTCTTTCGCCTAGTGGAAACTTACAGTCCTTTACGGATAATTTTAATGAATTGGATCAGGAGCTTGCAAACAAGTTCAAAGAGTTAGATATTTATTTTGAGTAAAAAATGACCGACACCTTAAGAGACATTTGGGTGTCGGTCATTTTTTAAATGATTTCTCTTTCCGAACCGAATAGCGGAAGAGGGGAACGTCCCGGGTGATGGAGGAAACTTCCGGGATGTTCAAGACGTTGAAGGGGTAGCGCTTGCGGGTGTGAGTCACTTTTTTCCCTCCTTGGGATAGATGAGGGTCACACGAAAGAGGCTCCCTTTCCCCAGCTCGCTGTCCAGCTGGACGGAGCCGGTATAGAGGTTTGCCAGATGCTTTACGATGGCAAGCCCCAGCCCGGTGCCGCCTACGTTTCGGCTGCGGCCCTTATCCACACGGAAGAACCGCTCGAAGACCCGTGCCTTCATTTCCGGAGGGATGCCGATGCCGGTATCCTTGACGCTTAAATAAAGGTGGCGGTCGTCGGTTTCCAGCCGGACCCAGACGGAGCCACCTTCCACGTTGTATTTGACGGCGTTCTGCATCAGGTTGGAGAGGAGATTGTGCAGGTGGGTGTAGGGGATGGGGACGCTGAAATCCCCGCCGGAAATGTCCATTCGGATGCGTTTTTCCTGCATATCCGGCAGCAGGGCGTCGTGGATCTCGTCCGCCACCTCCCGGACGTTGACCGGGGCGGAAACGGTGGCTTCCCCTTCATTTTCCAGCTTGGAGATGAAGAGCAGGTCGTTGATGATCCGGGACATCCGGGTGGCTTCCCGATGGATGATGCGGATGCTGTCCTTTGCCTGCTCCGGATCGGTGATGAGACCCCCCTCCAGCATTTCGGAAAAGCCCATGATGGAGGTGATAGGCGTCCGCAGCTCATGGGAGGCGTTGGAGAAGAAGTCCTGCCGCTGCTTTAAGGCGTTCCGTTCGGAGGTGACGTCGAAGAGGACGATCATGACCCCGCCCTTCCGGCGGTAGCCCTCGCTGCGGACTAAACGGGACTGGAGGGCATAGACGCTCCCTTCCGGGGTGGTGATGTCGTAGGAGGTAACTTTATTGGTGCGGATGGCCTTGTCCATCGCCGTAAGCAGGGCTTCGTCGTCGGTGACGGAGGGGAGGAACTGGTGGTCGATGTCCCCATGGAGGGAGAGGACCTTTTGTGCCGTGCGGTTGTAGCAGAGGATCCGCTTTTCAAAATCCACCATGAGGAAGCCTTCGTTCAGGGTGGAGAGAATGAAGTCGAACTGCTCCTCCTCTGCCTGGAGACGATAGCGGGAAAGAAGGATCTTGTTGCACAGGCGGCGGATCTGCTGGCAGAGGTCGGACACCTCCACCGAAGGACTGTCCCGGAAGGGGTAGAAGGCGAAGCGCTCCTGCTCCTGCTCCAGCAGCTGGTTTAAGTGGAGAACAGTGCTTTTTAACTCTTCCCCGTCATCCCGGGGGAGAAAGTGGCTGAGCAGCAGGCAGAGAAGGATCAGAATCCCTGCCCCCAAGGAAAGCCACAGGGCAAAGTGAAAAACGTCCCGGTTTTCCCGGGAATACAAAGCGACCCCGCAAAGGGTCACACCACAGCTTAACAGTGCGATCAGCAGGTAGCGCAGGAAGAATTGGGTCTTTCGTTTCACCAAACCGCTCCTTTCAAAAACGAAAGCTGCCCGGGGGCAGCTTATCCGCAGTTGAACCGGTATCCGACGCCACGAACTGTTCGGATGTACCGGGGGGTTTCCGCATCGTCGCCCAGCTTCTGGCGGAGGGTGCGGATGTGCATATCAAGGGTCCGGGTCTCGCCTTCAAAATCGATGCCCCAGACCAGATTGAGAAGCTCGGAGCGAGTCATGACCCGGTCGGAATTTTCCATCAGGAGCTTTAAAAGCTCGAATTCCTTGAAGGTCAGTTCCAGCGGGGCATCCCCTTTGGTCACGTCCCGGGTGTCGCAGTTCAGGGTAATATCCTGACCGGTCAGGACGCTGGTTCGGCGGTTCCGGGCGGTGCGGCGGAGCAGAGCCTGCACCCGGGCTTTCAGCTCCAGGATGCCGAAGGGCTTGGTCAGGTAGTCGTCGGCGCCTGCGTCCAGGCCAGCCACCTTGTCCAGCTCCGAGTTCTTGGCGGTGAGCATCATGATGGGGAGGGTCTCATAAGCGGGGTTTTTCCGGATCTGCCGGACGGCCTCCACGCCGTCGATGTCCGGGAGCATGATGTCGAAAAGCATCAGGTCGGGGGTTTCCTTTTCCAAAGCGGCGATGCCCTCGCCGGCTGTTTCAAATGCGTTTACCTGATAGCCGAAGGCCTGCAGGGCGGTGGCTACCAATTGACGGATGTTTTCATCGTCTTCAATTACATAAATACGGGACAAGCTTTTTCCCTCCAAATCAGCCGCAGGGGCGAGCTTTTTTTCAGTATACCACGTCCTCCGGCGTTTGTAAACAAAGAATTATCCGAACCGTCCGCCGATGTAATCGGCGGTGCGTTTGTCCACGGGGGCGTTGAAGATCTGGGCGGTTTCGCCGTACTCCGCCATTTCGCCGACTAAGAAGAAGGCTGTGTAGTCGGAGACACGGGCGGCCTGCTGCATATTATGGGTGACGATGGCAACGGTGTAGTGCCATTTGAGGTCTAAAATCAGCTCCTCGATCTTCTGGGTGGAGATGGGATCCAGGGCGGCGGTGGGCTCGTCCATCAGGAGCACTTCCGGCTCCACCGCCAGCGCCCGCGCGATGCAGAGCCGCTGCTGCTGGCCTCCGGAAAGGGAGAGGGCGGATTTTTTCAACCGATCCTTTACCTCGTCAAAGAGGGCGGCGCCCCGGAGACTGGATTCCACGATGGAGTCCAGCTCCTGCTTTTTCCGGATCCCGTGGAGCCGGGGGCCGTAGGCGATGTTGTCGTAAATGCTCATGGGGAAGGGATTGGGGCGCTGAAAGACCATGCCCACCCGTTTCCGAAGGGTGGTGATCTCCACCTTTGGGCCGTAGATGTCCTCCCCGTCCAGAAGGACGGTGCCCTCCACCCGGGTACCCTCGATCAGGTCGTTCATCCGGTTCAGGGTGCGCAGAAAGGTGGATTTTCCGCAGCCGGAGGGGCCGATGAAGGCGGTGACCTTATGCTCGGCGATGGAAAGGTTGACGTCTTTTAAGGCTTTTGTTGAGCCGTAATAAAAATTCAGGTGGGAAGCGGTGATCTTATCCATAAAGATTCCTTTCTTAGGAAGGCGCTTCAGCGATCCTCGGATTTTTTTCTGCCGCCTGCCAGACGGGCAGTGAGGTTGATGCCCAAAACGATCAGGACTAGGACGGCTGCAATCCCGAAGCTTACGTCGTTCATGCCCTGGTCGGCGTACTGGTAAAGCTGGACCGCAAAGGTGGCGCCGGAGGTCTTCACATGGGTGAAGAGGTTGACGGGAAGGTTGGTGGCGATGCCGGCGGTGAAGATCAGCGCAGCAGATTCGCCGACAATCCGACCGACGCTCAGGATCAGCGAGGTCAGGATCCCGTTTTTGCAGCAGGGGAGAAGGATGGTGCGGATCATGTGCCATTTGGAAGCGCCTAAGCCTGCCGCTCCTTCCCGATAGCCGGTGGGGACGGTGCGGAGGGCTTCCTGGGTGGTGCGGATGATGGTGGGAAGCACCATGATAGACAGGGTCAGGCACCCGGAAAGAATGGAGTAGCCGAGACTCAAGTAGTTATTGAAGAGCATCATGCCGAAGAGGCCGTAGATGATGGATGGGATGCCGGCCAGGGTCTCGGTGGTGAATTCGATGATCCGGGTCAGGCGGCCCTTGCGGGCATATTCGTTGAGGTAGATCGCTCCGCCTACGCCCAAGGGCGCTGCGATGAGCAGGGTCAGGACGATGGTGTAAAGGGTGTTCACGATGTTCGGCAGGATGCCGTAGGTGCCGTTCAGAGCGCTGGGTTTGGTGGAAAGGAAGCTCCAGCTGACCTGCGGCAGCCCCCGGACGAGGATGTAGCCTAAAAGCCCCACAACAAGAAAGAGGGTGACCGCTCCGGCTAAGACGGAAAGCCCCTGCATCAGCAGGTCAAAGGGACGGATCCGGCTTTTGGTCAGGGATTCGGGGTTTTTCCGGATCAGTACCCGGGAGCCTGCGGTGGTGTTGACAGTCATGGAAGATCACCTTTCTTTAGCGGGCTTTTGCGCCCTTTTTGAGGATGCGGTTCAGGAGGAGATTGATGAAGAAGATGAAGACAAAGAGGACCAGGCCGATGCTGAAAAGAGACTGCCGGTGAAGGTCGGCAGCATAGCTCATTTCCGAGACGATGCCGGTGGTCAGGAACCGGACGCTCTTGAAGAGGTTCGGGAGGTTCGGAACGTTTCCGGAGACCATGATGATGGCCATGGTCTCGCCGATGGCACGGCCTACGCCTAAAACGATGCCGGTGACGATGCCCGACCGGGCAGCCCGGATGTTCATCTTGAAAATGCTGGTCACCGGGGTGGCGCCTAAGGCAAGGGAGCCTTCATAATATTCCGGAGGCACCGCCCGGAGGGAAGTGACGGTGACGCTGACGATGGTGGGCAGGATCATCACCGATAAGACTAAGATCGAGGTCAGAAGCGTTGCGCCGGAGGGAAGGTGGAAGAGGTTCGCAATGAAGGGGGAGAGTACGATCATTCCCACCAGTCCGAAGATCACAGAGGGGATGCCCGCCAGCAGCTCCACAGCGGCGACCAGGATTTTTTCCAGCTTTTTGGGAGCCAGGTAGCAGATGAACACGGCCGTGAGGACGCCCAGAGGGACGCCGATGAAGATGGCCCCGAAGGTGCCGGCGATGGAGGTGAGGATCATGGGAAGGATCCCGAATTTCGGATCCTCCGCCGTAGGCGCCCACTGGGTGCCGGAGAGAAAATCGAAAAGCCCGATCTTCCCGATGGCGGGAACGCCGGAGATGAGCATATAGATGGTGATGGCCGCAACACAGAGGACGGAAACGATGCCGCAGAGGAAGAAGAGCACGTTCATGATAAGCTCTACGGCGTCTTTTGTGACCCGCGCTTTGGAAAGGGAAGAAATTTCGGATCCGGACAAGTTGGACCCTCCTTTCGTTGTTTGCAGAAAACGAACCGGTCTTATAGCCGCTCTTTACATTCTCTTTTTAAAAAAACCGGAGCGGGAAACCCGCCCCGGATCCGCAGTTGCGGGAGTTTTTGAAGAGAAGGAGAGGAGAACGCTTACTGGATGGCGACCAGACCCACCTGAGTGCAGATGGCCTGTCCCTCGTCGCTTAAGACGAAGTCAAGGAACGCCTGAGCGGCGTCGCTTAAGGTGGTCCCTTCTTTGGTCACCATGACGAAGGGGCGCTGCAGAGTGTAGGTGCCGTCCTTGATGGTGGCGTCGGAGATGGCCAGGCCGCCGACCTTCAGGGCTTTTACGGTGTCGTCCACGGAGTCGAAGGAAACGTAGCCGATGGCGCCGGGGGTCGTGGCGACGGTGGTCTTCGCAGCGCCGGTAGAGGTCTGCATGGAGGCGTACTTGGCGTTTTCGCCTACACCAGTAACGGATTCAAAGGCGTCCCGGGTGCCGGAGCCGTCTTCCCGGCCGACCACATA
>USLH01000027.1 GCA_900555435.1 uncultured Oscillospiraceae bacterium
GAAGGGGTCTCCGGATGGACGCCGAGTGGAGTTCTTAAAAAGATCCGGGAGGCTGTAAAGCAGCAAATCAAAGCACCCGGAAAAACCTTCCTGACCGTCTGCGGGATTCTGCTGTTGGCGGCTTTGTTGGAGGCGTTCCGGGAGGGGATGGAGGAACAGGGAACGGCGGCAGCATTCGGAGCGGCGGTGTCCCTTTCCGTGTCGGCGGCAATTTTATCCGGTGTGACCGGGACGCTGCAGAGAAGCAAAGAGGCCATCGAGGGGCTTTCCCGGTTTGTTTTAGGGTTCATCCCGGTCTTTTCCGGGATCGCTGCGGCGGCAGGACGGCCGTCTTCTGCGGCGGTGTACCAATCCGTGACCTTCGGGGCGGCCCAGATCTTTTCAAAGATCGCAGCGGATGCGGTTTTGCCATTGATGGGAATTTTTCTGGCGGTCTGCACCATGGGCTCCGTTTCCGATTCCGCCGACGTGGAGGGGGTCGCCCAAAGCATCAAAAGGGCAGCCAACTGGCTGCTTGCTCTCTGCCTGACGGTATTCGTGGGGCTTTTGTCGGTGCAGACCATGGCATCCGGGGCGGCGGATACGGTGGCGAACCGGACGGTGCGGTTCGTCATCAGCTCGGCGGTGCCGGTGGTGGGGAGCGCCCTCAGCGAAGCGTACAGCTCCTTATTTGGCTGCCTCGGGGTGGTCAAAAGCACGGCGGGGGTCTTCGGGATCGTAGTCATGGCGGGAAGCCTGCTTCCGCCGGTCCTGGAGCTTTCTCTGATGATGCTTTCACTGGATCTGGCGGCGGGCGTTGGGGAGCTGTTGGGGGAGAAGCGGCCGGTAGGGATGCTGCGGGCGATCTCTTCGGCCATGGGAGTGATGCTGGGGCTGATCCTCTGTTACGGGATGATGATCTTGGTTTCGGTGGCGGTGCTGCTTTTGCTGGGCACGCCGGGATGAGGGGGAGAAGAAAATGGAAACGATCCGGAACACGGCGGCGGCCTTCTGCGGGGCGGTCGCAGTTGCGGCAGTCTTTTCCATGCTGATCCCCAAGGCGAAAAACGACCGGTTTGTGAAGCTCATTTTGCGGGTCTTCTTTCTTTTATGCCTGGCAGCACCCTTGGTAGGGGAATGGGGAGAGAGAAAGCTCTCGGAGGAACCTGCCCGGCTGGTGGCGGAAGGGAGGCAGGCTGATCTGGAAACGCTTTTGAAAAGGCAGCTGGAGGAGGCATTTGCGGAGAATCTCAAGCGGGAAGCAGCCGGGATTCTCAGCCGCCACAAGGTAATGCCGGAGAAAATTACGGTAGGCGTTCATACAGATGAAGAACTGCGCATAGAGATTACTACCGTTGAAATCCGGTTAAAGGAGGAGGGCGGAGAGCTGGGCGAAGCGCTTTCCGAGATAAAAAGCGCGTTCGGAGTGTCGGCTTCCGTGATCTATGAGTGGGATAAGGAATGAGGGAGAAGTATGGAAGAGAAAAAGAACCGGTTGGGAGCGCTTTTAAAGAGTTTGGGAAGCGGCGAACGACGGGTGAAGCTCATCGTTATCGTGGGATTCTTAGGGATTTTCCTTCTATTTCTCTCACAGTTTACGGGGAAGAAGGAGGAGACGAAGACAGAACCCGTTGGGGATGCCGCCGCTTATACGGAGGCGCTGCAGAAGGAGCTGACCGCCCTCATCGGGCAGATCGAGGGGGCGGGGAAGACCACCGTTCTGGTGACACTGCAGAACGATTGGGAGACCCTTTACGTCAGCGGGGAAAAGACCGACTCTGCAAAGGAATCCTCCGGGGAGACAGTTTCCGAGCGGCTGGCGAAGGAGGAGAGCTATGTTTTGGTAGACGGGACAAACGGACGGAGCGGGCTGGTACGGACCCGGATGGAACCGGTGGTCAAGGGGGTGGTGGTAGTCTGTGAAGGGGGCGACGATCCGCCGACCGTCCTGCGGATCTTAGAAGCGGTGACCACGGCACTGGCTATCAGTTCCGCACGGGTTTGTATCACAAAATGTGCATAGGAGGAAAACCATATGAAGCTCAACCTAATCCTTGGGAAAAAACAGATCGTTTTAGCGTCGCTGGTGCTGATCTTAGGCGCCGCCATCTATCTGAACTACAGCTTTTCAAAAGAGAGCTCGCCTTACGACATCACCGCCGGGACATCCGCATCGGAGTCGGATATCGGAGCTTACGGTGAAGCGCAGCTCACCGACGCAAAGGCGGACGAAACCTTTACGGAGGCAAGGCTGGAGCGGAAAAAGGCCAGGGACGAGGCGGTGGAAACGCTGGCGACGACTTTAAAGGACACAGAGCTTACCGATGAGGAAAAGGAGCTGGCGACCGCAAAGGCGCTGGAGGTTTCCCGGCAGATGGAAAACGAGGTGAACATCGAAACGCTGGTAAAAGCCAAGGGCTTCGCCGACTGCCTTGCCATGGTGGACGGAGACAGCGTTCGGGTCATGGTGAAGACCGAGGGGCTGGATGCCGAGCAGGCAGCCCAGATCAAGAACATTATTCTGGAGGAAACGGGAGTCCTGGCGGAGAACATCTCTGTAGGCGAGGTCCCGTAAAAGAACGCCTTCGTCTGTTCCCGGATACCGGGCAGACGGAGGCGTTCTTTTCAAAGAGGGAGAAAGTTTGTATATTCAGTCTTGTATATTCGCAGCTTTTTTGAAAAATATGCATTTTCCGGCGAAAAACAGTTGTTTATTTCTGAAATTGTGCTATAATAAACTTACTAGTATCAACTTGGGGCGGGGGTGTTTTTATTCTTTTGACCCATTGCCCCAGTGGATATTTTAAAAGATCCGTATAGCCGGAAGTTTTCCGGCGCTGCATAGAAGATCCCATTGCCAAACAGAAAGGACAGGAGAGTATGGAACAGAAAAATACAGCTGCTACCGGCAGCATCAAGATTTCCGAAGAAGTGGTCGGGACCATTGTGGAAACGGTCTTAAACGAGATCGAGGGCGTGCATTCCCTCACGAATCGTCCGGTGGAGCCGTCGGACGTTTTATTGCGGGCGGCACTTTTAAAGCCCATTTCCATCAGCCTGAATGCGGACGTGGCCACCATTGATGTGGCAGTGAACCTCTGCTTCGGATACCGGGTCAAGACCGTATCGGAGCAGATCCAGCAGCGGGTCAAGGACGCCGTGCAGGATATGACCGGGATCACCGTCAGCCGAGTCAACGTGTATGTAGCCGGCATCAAGGCCAAGGAAACGGCCTGACTGCTTCGATCAATGGATTTTGAAAATTTGCTCTTTGGGAGGAAGCTATGAAAACAATCACCCGTCACCAGATGCGCGAGAATGCGTTCCTGCTGGTTTTTGAAAAGAACTTTTCCGACGATTCCGTGGAGGAAATTCTGGACACCGCCCGGGAATGCGACGCCATCGAAGTGACCGATCAGGTGGAGGAGATGTTCCGGGGCGTCGTCGGGCATCTGGACGCCATTGACGCTGCCATTGCGCCGCTTTTGAAGAAATGGACAAAGGACCGGATCTCCAAGGTGAGCCTTGCCATCCTCCGGCTGGGGGTCTATGAGATCTTATTTGTGGACGATGTGCCCGACGACATCGTCGTCAGCGAGTGTGTGAAGCTGGCGACCACTTTTGCGTATGAGGACGACGTGGCTTTTATAAACGGCGTCCTGGGTGCGCTGGTCCGCAGCAAGGAAAACTGACATGCTGACCTTCGGCATCGATACCAGCAATTATACCACTTCCGCCGCAGTCTATGACAGCACGGCGGGGATGGTCGTGATGGAGAAGCGGCTTCTTCCCACCTCTCAGGGAGCGCTGGGGCTTCGGCAGAGCGATGCAGTCTTCGCTCATGTAAAGCAATTGGGGGAGATCACGGAAGCGCTGTTTGCAAGAGAAGACCTGCCGGCAGGAGAGATCATTGCTGCCGGCGTTTCGGCGTTCCCGAGACGGGAAGAAGGGTCTTATATGCCCTGCTTCCTGGTGGGGGAAACGGCGATGCGGGTGTATGCTTCGGCAAATCGCGTCCCGCTCCACCGGTTTTCTCATCAGGAGGGGCACGTTGCGGCGGCACTTTACAGCGCAAAGAAGCTGGAGCTTTTAGAAAAGCACTTTCTTGCCTTCCATCTATCCGGCGGGACTACGGATGCGTTGCTGGTGACCCCTTCCGGGAAAGGGTTCCCGGAGATCCGGCAGGTAGGCGGTTCCCTGGATCTGAAGGCCGGACAGGCCGTGGATCGGGTGGGGCTGATGCTGGGACTCACGTTCCCCTGCGGGCCGCAGCTGACGGAGCTGGCGCTTGCGTGGAAAGAGCCGGTGAAGGGGAAAGCCACCCTGAAAGGGACAAACTGCTGTCTTTCCGGGATCGAGAACCAGTGCCGGAAGCTCTTGGAGGAAGGACATCCCAAAGAGGAGATCGCAAAGGTGTGCCTTGTGTCCATCCAGGCGGCGCTGGAGGGGATGACGAAGGCGCTTCAGAAGGAATACGGGAAACTGCCCCTTTTATACGCCGGGGGCGTCATGGCGAGCAGGCTGATCCGCCGGGAGATGGAAGACCGCTTCGGCGGGATCTTCGCAGAACCGGCGTTTTCTTCGGATAACGCCGCCGGGACGGCTATCCTTGCGGCTCTGGCGGAGGAGGCGTCCCGATGAATCAGGTGTATACCGTTTCCCAGATCAACGGATATTTAAAACAGAAGCTGGACGAAGATTTAAACCTCAAAAGCGTTTTCGTGCAGGGGGAGATCTCCAACTTCATCCACCATATGAAAAGCGGGCACTATTATTTCACCCTGAAGGATGGGAGATCTGCCATCAAGTGCGTGATGTTTCAGTGGAACACCCGGCATTTGCGGTTCCTTCCCGGGAACGGGATGCGGGTCATCGTCTTCGGAAGTGTACAGCTTTACGACCGGGACGGGGTGTGCCAGATCTACTGCAGCGACCTGCAGCCCGACGGAGTGGGGGCGCTTTATCTGGCGCTGGAGCAGTTAAAAGAACGGCTCTCCGCCGAAGGGCTTTTTGATCCGTCCCGGAAGCGGCCCCTGCCGCAGCTCCCCGGACGGATCGGGGTGGTCACCTCCAAAAACGGGGCGGCTCTGCAGGACATCCGCAACATTCTGAGCCGCCGGTATCCCATTGGAGAGCTGGTGGTGATCCCTGCCCTGGTGCAGGGGGAAGGCGCGCCGGAGTCCATCTGCGAAGGGATTCGGAGGGCGCAGGACGCCGGTCTTGACCTGCTGATCGTAGGGCGGGGCGGCGGCTCGCTGGAGGATCTCTGGGCGTTCAACGATGAACGGGTGGTCCGGGCGATCGCAGGCTCCGAAGTCCCGGTGATCTCAGCGGTGGGCCATGAGGTGGATTACACTTTATCGGATCTGGCGGCAGATCTGCGGGCGCCGACGCCTTCTGCTGCGGCGGAGCTGGCGGCGCCGGATCAGACACAGCTGGCGGCTCTGGTAAAAGGAGTGCGGCAGCGGCTTTCGATGGGGATGGAAACGTCATTTGGGGCGTGCCGGACAAGTTTGGAGCAGCAGGTGCTGCGCCTGCGGCGGTGTTCCCCGGAAAAGCTGCTGGAAACATCTCAGCTGCGGCTTTCAGGATTAAGAAGCCGTCTGTCAAAACAGGGAGCGGCTCTGACGGAAAAGCCGGAAGGGGAGCTGCGGCGGCTGGAAACGGCGCTGGAAGCGCTGAGTCCTTTGAAGGTTTTAAGTCGGGGATATTCCATCCTATTTGCCGGCGGAAAGGCTGTCACCTCCGTAAAAGAGCTGGCGGAAGGGGAAAAAGTCATTCTCCGGCTGGCGGACGGCCAGGCGGAAGCGCAGATTACGGCGGTTCCTGCGCCGGAAGGGAGCAAACATGAGCAGTGCAATGACCTTTGAAAAGGCTTTGGAAAAATTAAACGGGCTGGTGGAAAAGCTGGAAGGGGGAAACCTTCCGCTGGAAAGATCCTTAAAGCTCTATGAAGAAGGCGTGTCCTTGGCAGCTTTTTGCGAAAAAGAGCTGACCGGGGCGAAGTTAAAGATCACCGAGCTGCAGGCGGAACCGGCTGCGGACGAGGAGGAAGATCCCGATGATGAATGAATGGCTGCCCGTGATCGAACGGGAACTGAGACGATATCTGGACGTGCCGGAGATGCCGTACCGGTCGGTGGCGGAAGCGATGGCTTATAGTGCGGAAGCAGGCGGCAAGCGTCTGCGGCCGCTTCTGACGCTGGAATTCTGCCGGCTGGTGGGGGGCGACCCTAAAAAAGCCCTGCCCTTTGCCTGCAGCATCGAGATGATCCACACCTACTCCCTGATCCACGACGACTTGCCTTGCATGGACAACGACGATTTCCGGCGGGGACGGCCCTCTTGCCACAAAAAGTTCGGAGAAGCCACGGCGCTGCTGGCCGGGGACGGGCTTCTGACGAAAGCCTTCGGCGTGGCGGCAGAAGCGGAGCTTCCCGGTGACGTCATTACGGAAGCGGTGAAGACCCTTTCGGCTTTTGCGGGGCCGGAAGGGATGGTGGCCGGGCAGATGATCGACCTGACCAACGAAAAAGTCCCGCCTACCGCTTCGGTTCTGGAACTGACCTATCGGCTGAAGACCTCGGCGCTTTTACAGGCAGCCTGTCGGATGGGCGTACTGGCTGGAGGCGGGAACGAGGCGCAGCTGGCTGCGGCCGGGGATTATGCGTATAAGCTGGGAATGGCGTTCCAGATCGTGGACGACATTTTAGATGTGACTGGCGATGCCGCCGTTTTAGGAAAACCCGTGGGCAGCGACGCCGCCAACGGGAAGGTGACGTTCGTGACGCTTCTGGGGCTGGAAGGCGCCAGAGAGATGGCGGCGGAGTATAGCCGCAGCGCCCTGACGGCTCTTGCGGCGTTTCCGGGCAGCGAAGAGCTGTATGCGCTGACTGAACAGCTGCTTTCCCGGAGAAGTTGATCGCCCGCTGGGCAGAAAGGCGTATGGGGAATGGATGAATTTCTGAAACTGTTTGATAATACGATCCTTTGGACGGCGGTTCTGTGCTGGGTGGTCGCTCAGGCGCTGAAGGTGCTGTTTTACGTCATCAAGAACCGCAAGTTCAGCTTTGAGCGGGTGGTGGGCGCCGGCGGGATGCCCAGCTCCCACAGCTCTACGGTCTGCGGGCTGACGGCAGTGGTGGGACGGGTCTGCGGGCTCGACTCACCGCTGTTTGCCATTGCGTTTACGCTGGCGTGTGTGGTCATGTACGATGCCACCGGCATCCGCCGGGCAGCCGGAGAGCAGGCGAAGGTGCTGAACCAGTTAATGGAAGGACAGCACACCGACCCTCAGAAGGCTCTGAAGGAATTTTTGGGGCACACGCCGCTGGAGGTAGTGGCGGGTGCGGTTTTGGGGCTTGTCATCGCTTTCCTGATGCCGGTGCATTGAGATGAAGCATTATCCGATTCTGAGCCAGGTGAACGATCCTGCGGACTTGCGGGTCATGAGCTATGACGAGTTGGCGGCGTTAAGCGGCGAAGTGAGGGATTTTCTGATCACTCATGTTGCTAAGACCGGTGGACATCTGGCCTCTAACTTGGGAGTTGTGGAGCTGACTCTTGCGCTGCACCGGGTGTTTGATACGCCGGAGGACAGTCTGATCTGGGACGTGGGGCATCAGTGCTATACCCATAAGATCCTCACCGGGCGGCGGGATACCTTTGACACGCTGCGGCAGCCGGGGGGGATCTCCGGGTTTCCGAAGCCGACGGAGAGCTCTTACGACGCCTTTATCACCGGGCACAGCACCACTTCCATTTCCGTGGCGTATGCCATTGCCTGCGCCAATAAGCAGAAGGGCAGCGACCGGCACTCCGTGGCTGTGATCGGGGACGGCGCTTTTACCGGAGGTATGGCCTATGAGGCATTGAACAATGCCGGGCGGAGCAACACGAACCTGGTGATTGTTTTGAATCACAACGCCATGTCCATCAGCCGGAACGTGGGGGCGTTTGCCCGGTATCTTGCCATGATCCGGTCGAAACCCTCCTATCTGCGGCTGAAGGCCCGGACGGAGACCGTATTGGATCACATTCCGCTGGTCGGTGACCGGATGAAGGAAGCCTTACGGTCGTCTAAATCGCTTTTGAAGTTCATTCTTTATCATGCCACCTTTTTTGAGGAAATGGGCTTTGCCTATTTCGGACCGGTGGACGGGCACGACCTTCCGGCTCTGGAGCAGACGCTGCGGCGAGCGAAATCACTGCATCAGCCGGCACTGGTGTATGTGGAGACCCGGAAGGGGAAGGGGTACGAATACGCAGAGAAGGATCCTTCCGCCTATCATGGCATAGGAGGCTTTGACGTGGAAACGGGGAACCCGGATGTTTCCTCTTCCGACAGCTTTTCCGCCGTGTTCGGCCGGGAACTGACCCGGCTGGCGGAGCGGGATCAGCGGATCTGCGCCATTACGGCCGCCATGAAGGCGGGAACGGGGCTTTCGGAGTTTGCTTCCCGGCACCGGAACCGCTTTTACGATGTGGGTATTGCCGAGCAGCACGCCGTGACCTTCGGGGCGGGGCTGGCTTCTCAGGGGCTTTTGCCGGTAGTGGCGGTTTACTCCACCTTTTTACAGCGGGCTTACGACCAGATCCTCCATGACGCCGCCATTGGCGGGCTCCATGTGGTGCTTGCCGTAGACCGTGCGGGGTTGGTCGGCGATGACGGAGAGACCCATCAGGGGATCTACGACGTGGCGTTTCTGGGGAGTATCCCGGGCGTGACGCTGTTTGCTCCGGCGACCAACAAGGAGCTGGAGGCGCAGCTTTCCCGGGCGCTTTACCGCACGGAGGGGGTGACGGCCATCCGCTATCCCAGGGGTTGCGATCCGGAGCTTACGGAATACGGTCCGGATCCGGCGGCGGATTACTGGCTGCAGGAAAAAGGCGGGAAATTGCTGGCCGTTTCCTACGGGCGGACGGCGGCGGAGCTTTACGAAGCGGTAAAAGAGGTCCCGGAAGCGGATTTTTTGAAGCTCAATCGGCTGTTCCCGCTGGACATGGAGTTGATCCGGAAGATAGCGGGCTATGAGCGCATCATCGTCTTTGAGGAAGCGGAACGTTCCGGATCGGTGGGAGAGCGGCTCTGTCTTTCCCTTGCGGAAGCGGGATTTTCCGGCGGGTTCCGGGAGGTATCGCTGCCGGACGGGTTCATCCCCCAGGGGCGGGTGCCGGAGCTTTTGAAGAAATACCATCTGGATCGGGGATCCATGAAAACCATCTTGGCCGAGGAGGAAACGAAGCTGTGTCGAAAACCAGATTAGACGTTCTTTTGACGGATCGGGGGCTTGCTCCCAGTAGAGAGCGGGCGAAAGCACTCATCATGGCGGGGACCGTTTATATCGGCGGTGTCAAGGCAGAAAAGGCCGGGGACATGGTTCCGGAGGACGCAGCCGTGGAAGTCCGGGGGGAAGCCATTCCCTATGTGAGCCGGGGCGGCTTGAAGCTCCAGAAGGCCATCGAGGCCCATCAGCTGGATCTGACCGGGGCGGTCTGCGCCGACATCGGGGCGTCCACCGGCGGGTTCACCGACTGTATGCTCCAGCATGGAGCAAAACGGGTTTATGCCATCGACGTAGGCTACGGGCAGCTGGCGTGGAAGCTCCGGACGGATAAACGGGTAGTGAATCTGGAGCGGACGAACATCCGCTACGTCACGGAAGAACAGATCCCGGAGCTGCTGGATTTCGGCTCCATCGACGTATCGTTTATCTCGCTGACGCTGGTACTGCCGGTGCTTTATAGGCTGCTGCGGGACGGGGGCGAGGGGATCTGTCTTGTGAAGCCGCAGTTTGAAGCGGGAAAAGGCAAGGTCGGAAAAAAAGGTGTCGTCCGGGAGCCGGAGATCCATTTAGAGGTTCTCAAAAAGATCTTTGCCTTCTGCGGAGAGGTGGGGCTTTCTGTAAAGGGGATCCACTTTTCACCGATAAAAGGCCCGGAAGGGAACATCGAATACCTGTTTTACTTTAAAAAATCTCCGGAACCCAGCGTTTTTACAGAGGAGGATCTGGCCCAACTGGTGGTGCGGTCTCATGAGGCGCTGGATCGAAAGGACGGCAGGGAAAATGGTGCGGAAACTGCTCATTAAGCCAAATTTGAGCCGAAAAAACGCCGACATCTGTACGAAAGAGGTCTGCTGCATTCTTGAAAAAATGGGGGCGGAGCTTTTTTTGGAGGATGGGTTCCGGGAGGAGCTGGCTAAGATCCCGGGGGCAACTTTTCTTCCCGCAGAAGAGGCGATGGAGCGGTGCGACATCTGCATCGCCATCGGCGGGGATGGAACGATCATTCATGCAGCCAAAGTGGCGGTCTCTTTTGAAAAGCCGGTGCTGGGGATCAATCTGGGGCGGCTGGGATTCTTGGCTTCCTTGGAGCCGGATCAGCTGGAGCTTTTGGAAAAGCTGGTCAGCGGCGACTATCAGGTGGAGAATCGGATGATGCTGGAAGTGACTTTAGAAGAAAAAAGCGGGAGATCCCGCAGCTTTCAGGCTCTAAACGACGCCGTTCTTTCCCGGGGCCAGATCTCCCGGATCGGGGACATCGAGATTGCCTGTGAAGGGCGTCCGGTGAGCCGGTACCGTGCCGACGGGATCATTGCGGCGACGCCGACGGGATCAACGGCCTATGCGCTGTCGGCAGGAGGGCCGATTGTGGATCCGCTTCTGGAGAGCATCGCCCTGACGCCCATCTGTCCCCATTCACTGTTCAGTCGGACGATCCTTTTCAGCCCGAACCAGGAGATCGCTGTTCGGGCGGCGGAGGCGGACGTTTCTCCGCTGTTTTTGACGGTAGACGGGGAAGAAGGGCTTCCGGTAGGGGAAGGCGACCGGCTGCGGATCCGGAAGAGCCGCACATCGGTGCAGCTGATCAACCTGATGGGCAAGCGGTTCTATGAAGTGCTGAACAACAAGCTGCTGGGAAGAGCATATGAATAAAACGGAGGAATCAAGATGAAAGCGCTGCGCCTTGCGAAAATCATCGAGCTGGTGGAGAAAAACGAGGTCTACACTCAGGAGGATTTGCTGGAATTGCTGGCGAAAGAGGGCTTCGTTACCACGCAGGCTACCGTTTCCCGGGACATCAAGGAGTTGAGTTTGGTCAAAAGCGTCACGGAGGACGGCAAATATAAGTACACCACCAGTCGCAAAAAGCAAAACGACAATTTGGAAAAGAAATTCCGTTCCGTTTTTGTGGAGTCGGTGATGCTGGTGGACTATGCCCAGAACACGGTGGTGGTCAAGTGCCACACCGGCATGGCTAACGCCGCCTGTGCCGCTCTGGACACCATGGGGCTTCCGGGAATCGTTGGCACCCTTGCGGGAGACGACACCATTTTCGTCCTGATGCGGACGGAGGATCTGGCTCATGAGATCACCGAGGAGATCCGGAGCATGCTGGTAGAAAGCTGAGCAAAGGAGCACGTTATGCTTGCAGCGTTATACATTGAAAATCTGGCAGTGATCGAGAAGACGTATGTGGATTTCCCCCGGGGCTTTTCCGTTTTTACCGGCGAGACCGGCGCAGGAAAATCCATCCTGATCGATGCCATCAATGCCTGTCTGGGGCAGCGCACCTCCCGGGAGATCGTCCGGACCGGCGCGGAAAAAGCCAGCGTTTCGGCGGTTTTTAAAGAGATCCCGGAATCGGTGACCCGGCTCCTTTCCGAAAACGGGTATGAGGCCGACAACGGGGAGCTGATGGTGTCCCGGGACGTCCACGCCGATGGGCGGAGTGCGGCACGGATCGGCTCAAGGCCGGCGACGGTGGGTTTCCTGCGGGAGATGGGTGCCATGCTTGTGAACATCCACGGACAGCATGACAACCAGATCCTCCTTTCCCAGGAGCGGCATGTGACGATCCTTGATAATTACGGCGGATTAAATGAAGAACGGGAAGCCTATCACGCAAAATTCCGGGAGCTTTCGGCTGCGATCCGGAAGCTGCGCTCTGTTTCCCGGGACGAGGAAGCGAGGAACCGCCGGGAGGAGCTTTTGAAGTTCCAGATCGAGGAGATCACGGCGGCCAGATTGAGCCCCGGATTGGAAGAACGACTCCAGGAGAAGTCCCTGCGGTTCCGGAGCGTGGAGAAACTTGCCCGTGCGTTGGAGGAAGCCTGCGGCGCTTTGCTTGGGGACGACGAAAACTCCGGGGCGGTGGATCTTCTTTCTGAAGCGAAGGAACGGGTTCAAAGCCTTTCGGATTTTCCGGAGTTTTCTCAGGCTGCAGAAGGGCTGGAGGGGCTTTCCATCGAAGCGGAGGAATGGGCTTCTAGCCTTCACGATCAGCTCACAAACCTTGACTACGATCAGCAGGAAGCTGATCGGGTGGAGGAAAAGCTGAGCGAGATCCAGAGCTTGAAAATGAAGTACGGAAACACGGTCTCGGAGATCCTTGATTATCTGGAGGACGCAAAACGGGAGCTTTCGGAGCTTCGTTCTTCCGAAGAGGAGATCCGGAGGCTCAGTAGCCTTGCCCTTTCTCTAAAAAAGGAAACGGCGGCACTGGCGCAGGCTCTGACGGCACACCGGAAGGAAGCGTCCCGGAAATTCACCGCCCGGGTGGCGGAGGAAGCCCGGTTTCTGGAAATGCCGAACCTCCGGATGGAGGCGAGGTTCACACCGGTGAAGCTGGGTATCGGCGGAGATGCGGCGGTGGAGCTGCTGATTTCGGCAAACTTGGGGGAGCCGCCCAAGCCCATTGCAAAGATCGCTTCCGGCGGCGAGCTGTCCCGAATCATGCTGGCAATCAAGAGCGCTCTGGCGGACAAGGACGACATCGGGACGCTGATCTTTGATGAGATCGACACCGGCGTCAGCGGAAAGGCCGCTCAGAAGATCGGACGGAAGCTCCGGGAGGTAGCCGCATCCCGGCAGGTGCTCTGCGTGACCCATTCGGCGCAGATCGCAGCGTTGGGGGAGGCGCAGTTCCTGATCCGGAAGGAAACCTCCGACGGGCGCACCCGGACGAAAGTCCTGCCGCTGGATGAAGACGGACGGGTGGAGGAGATTGCACGGATCATGTCTACCGATGCAGTCAGCGATTTAATGCGGCAGACTGCCCGAAGTATGCTGGCGGATGGCGCCGCTTTTCAATAAGAAAGGATGTACGGATTTTGGTTAACCCTCTTTTATACGTTGCTCTGGTTTGTTTGATTGCCGCTTCTGCATTTTTTTCTTCCACGGAGACGGCGTTTTCCACTGTCAGCCGGATCAAGTTGCGGTTCCGGGCGGAGAACGGCGACCGTCGGGCCAAGCAGGCTTTGAAGATCCTCGATCAGTTTGATAAAGCTCTTTCGGCGATCCTGATCGGCAACAACATCGTGAACATCGCTGCCACCGCCATTGCGACGGTAGTTTTCACCACCTTGTTCGGCAGCAGCTTGGGGCCTACGCTGTCCACCATCGTCATGACTCTATTGGTGCTGACCTTCGGCGAGATCCTGCCCAAGAGCATATCAAAGGAGTATGCAGAGCCGCTGACCCTGCGGATCGCCGGGCTTCTCTGGGGGATCATGACGGTACTTTCACCGCTGGTGTGGTTCTTCGTTCATCTGAAGGATCTGGTGATGAAGCTCTTTAAGACCAAGAGCGAGGCTCCTGCCATGACGGAGGAAGAAGCCAAGTACATGATCGAGGAGATCGGCGATGAAGGGGTACTGGGGGAGCACGAAAGCGAACTCCTCCAGTCGGCCATGGACTTTAACGATCTTACGGTCAGCGACGTGATTACCCACCGAGTGGACGTGGTGGCAGTGGACATCCACGATACGGCGGAAACGGTGAAAAACGTCTTTCTGACCGAGCGGTTCGCCCGGCTTCCGGTGTATGAGGGCACCATCGACAACATTTTAGGCATCATCAATGACAAGGATTTCTTCCGGGCTTATGTAGAACGTTCGAATTTTGAGCTGAAAGAGATTTTACAGGACGTTTTGTTCGTGCCGCCGAAAAAGCGGATCTCCGAGATGCTCAAGGATTTCCAGAAAAGCAAGACACAGATGGCGGTGGTCACCGACCAGTTCGGCGGGACGCTGGGCATCGTCACGGTGGAGGACATTGTGGAGGAGCTGGTAGGCGAGATCTGGGATGAAGACGAAGAGATCGTCACGGAGCTTGCAAAAGAAGCCGACGGCAGCTATCTGGTCAGCGGCGACATGAAGGTGGAAGATCTTTACCGGGAGCTTTTCCCGAATAAAAAGTTCCACGAAGAGGACACCCGGAACGTCAGCGGATGGGTCATGGAAGAGCTGGACAAGATTCCGGAGACCGGAGAGCAGTTCACCGATGGGCCTTTGCAGGTCATCGTCCGGGAGGTGGAGGATCAACGGGTCATGAAGGTGCAGATCACCATCCTGCCCGACGCCATTCCAAAGGAAGAAGAGGACGAATAAGCGGGATTCAGATTCGCCGGAATAACTGCCGAAGGCTTCCGGTCAGACGGTAGACAGGGATGCATAAGAAAAACCAGAGCAGGGAATAAAGAGGGCAGACCTGTCCCAGCAGGTTTCCGAAGCTGTTGGAGTAATCCCAGACCTGCCATTTTAAAAGGCGGTTTACTAGGCAGCCGACGAGGAATTCGACGGCAGTGATCAGGGTCGCTCCTTTCAGGCAGCGGAGAAAAAGCCCTTCCCGGCTGTGCTTCTGATCCAGCCAGTAGAGAAGGGTGAGACAAAGCCCGCCGGTGGCCGCCATGGTCCAGTGGGTGAAGCCCCGCCACAGGATCTCCAGCAGGCTGTACCCTACGGAGCCGATGAGGCAAATGACACTGTAATCCCGGATTTTTTGAAGCATATCGATTCTTCCGCCTTTCTTTCGCTGCAGTTATCATGTGCGGAAAAAGGGCGGATATGAAAGGGGACTGCTGGAAATTGGATCCCCTTGGGAACACTTGGAGAAAGGAAGGCGCTGTATGGACGTAAAGCTCATGGCGACCCTTCGTCAGATCACCGATGAGGAGCAGAAAATTCTTGACGGCAGCACAGACATCGACCGCACCCTCTATACCGGCGCCAAGGACTTCACCATCGACAGCAGTCGGATGCTGAAGCGGGGAAAGCTCATCGATGTGCGGCCCCACACCCGGTTCATCCATTTTCCGGAGCACCGGCACAATTATGTGGAGATCATCTTCATCTGTCAGGGAACGTCCACCCACATCATCGACCGGACTCAGACCGTGACGCTGGAGGCTGGAGATCTGCTGTTTCTGAACCAGTATACCAGTCATGAGATCCTGCCGGCAGGACCTGACGACATCGCCGTCAATTTTATGGTGCTGCCGGAGTTTTTTGATACGGCGTTCCAGATGGTGGGAAAGGACAACGCCATTTCCCGCTTTTTGGTCAGCACCCTTTGTAAAGACGGCGGAAAGGGGGAGTACCTCCACTTCCGGGCGGCGGGGCTTTTGCCGGTGCAGAACCTGGCGGAAAATATGATCTGGTCGCTGGTTTATCACCAGCCGGATCAGCGAAGGACCAACCAGTTCACCATGGGGCTTTTGCTGCTCCAGCTTTTAAACCACATCGACACCTTGGAAGGCGGAAAGGAAAACCGCAGCCGGACGGTCATGACCATCCTTCATTACATCGAAGAAAACTACCGGGATGGCAGCCTGACGGATCTTTCCGAGGAGCTGAACCAGCCGGTCTATGCGTTGAGCAAGCTGGTGAAGGCGGAGACTGGTTCTACTTTCAAGGAATTGCTGCAGCAGAAGCGGCTGAGCCGGGCGGCCAAGCTGATCCGTGAGACGGATCTGCCGGTGGCAGACATTATTCCGGCGGTGGGGTATGATAACACCAGCTTTTTCTACCGGGTCTTCCGGAATGAATACGGCGTAACGCCCCGGGAGTATCGGGAACGTTACAGCGGAGAAGGGGAAAGGAAGGAACGAGAATGAAACGAATGGATTATCTGAGCTGGGACGAATATTTCATGGGGGTCGCTATGCTTTCCGCTCAGCGGAGCAAGGATCCTTCGACCCAGGTGGGCGCCTGCATCGCCAACCGGGATCACAAGATCCTTTCAGTGGGCTATAACGGGATGCCTACCGGCTGCAGCGACGATGTGATGGCGTGGGAGCGGGACGGCAGCCCGCTGGACACGAAATATCTTTACGTTTGTCATGCGGAGCTGAATGCGATCCTCAATAACGATGGCGGTTCTTTAAAAGGGGCGATTATCTATGTGACCCTGTTCCCCTGCAACGAGTGCGCCAAGGCCATTATCCAGAGCGGCATCCGGGAAGTGGTCTACTGGCACGACAAATACGCCGACACGCCGGCGGTGCAGGCTTCCAAGCGGATGTTCGAGCTGGCAGGGGTCACCTGCCGCACCTATCAGCCCAGCGGGAAACGCCTGACCTTTGATTTCTGATGGGCGGCTTTTTGCAGGAGATCCGCCTGAAGCGGGAGGAGGTTCCGGATTTTAAAGCATATCCCTTTTCAATCCCGGCAATCCGGAAGCTGGATACGCTGAAGCTGGATCCGAAGGTGACGTTTTTTATCGGCGAGAACGGCATGGGAAAATCCACTTTATTGGAAGCGGCAGCGGTGAATTTCGGTTTTAACCCGGAAGGGGGGAGCCGGAATTTCCGCTTTTCCACCTATGCCTCCCATTCCTGTTTAAGCGGGTACCTGCGGCTGATTAAGAGCATCGAGCGCCCGAAGGACGGGTATTTTTTCCGGGCGGAGAGCTTCTATAACGTAGCGACCAACATCGAAGAGCTGGATGCGCAGGGCGGGTTAGGCGCACCCATCAGCGCCAGCTACGGCGGAAATCTGCACGAACGCTCCCACGGGGAGAGCTTTTTTGCACTGCTGAACAACCGGCTGGGTGGGAAGGGGCTTTATCTCTTCGACGAACCGGAAGCGGCTCTTTCGCCCCTGCGGCAGCTTGCTATGCTGCGGCGCTTAAAGGAGCTGACCGATCATGGCTCCCAGTGCATCATTGCTACACACTCGCCCATCCTTGCGGCGTTTCCGGAGAGTACGATTTACGAATTTTCCGGGGAGGGGATCCGGAAGAAGGCCTACGAAGAAACGGATCTTTTCCGGATCACCCGGGATTTCTTAAACCGGTATCCGCATATGCTAAGTGAGCTGTTTTCGGAGGAATGAAATGGAAACCCGGATCGTTAAAATCAGCGACGAGCCTTTTCGGGTCGATGAGGTTTCCGATGGTTCCATGAAAAGTGGGGGATTCCGGAGGACGCCTATCGAGAGAGCATGGAAGGCGCTTCAAAGATAGGGGTTCCGGAGTGGTATCTCTGCCTTTGCGGGGAAAAGCTCATCGGAGGGATGGGCGTCATCGAAAACGACTTTCACCCTCGGAAGGATCTGGCACCCAACGTCTGCGCCGTCTATACGGAAGGGCTGCGGCGGGGAAGAGAAACCCTTTCGGATGTACGTTCACATCGAAAAAGAAACCTGCCGCAAACGGAAATGAGATCCGTTTGCGGCAGGTTTTTATGGTCGGCTTTTTCGATTGGCGCAGCCGGAGCATCCGCTGCAGCAGCCGGAACAGCCGCCTTTTTTCTTCCGGCGGCGGTTTCCGAAAAGGATCGCAAGAACTGCGGCTGCGATCAGCGCCAGAACGATGAGATCCAGCAGGGTCACAAGAACGCCTCCTCAGTGAAGGAACAGGGCACCGATCTGATAAACCGCAAGGGCGACCACATAGGCGGCACCGGTCTGATAGGCGGCGGTGAGGATCGCTCCTTTGGTTGAGCCAAGCTCCCGGCGGCTGGCGGCAAATGCGGCCACGCAGGGCATATAGAGGACGGTGAACACAAGGAAGGAGAAGGCGCTCGAGGGGGTGAAGATGGTCCCCAGAGCGGCGGAAAGATCCGCATCGGTGGCGGCTCCGGTCAGAACGGTCAGGGTGCTGACTACGGATTCCTTGGCAGTGATGCCGGTGATCAGGGCGGTGGAAGCTCTCCAGTCCGAGAAGCCCAGCGGCTTGAAGATGGGGCCGATCAGGGAGCCCAGCTTTGCTAAAATGCTCTGGGAGCTGTCGGAAACCATATTGAAGCCCAGGTCAAAGCTCTGGAGGAACCAGATGACGATGGACGCCATGAAAATGATGGTGAACGCCCGATGGAGGAAATCCTTTGCTTTTTCCCACATCAGAAGGAGGACGCTTTTGGGGGAGGGAATCCGGTAAGCAGGAAGCTCCATGACAAAGGGAACCGGATTGCCCCGGAAAACGGTCTCTTTCAAAAGCAGGCCGGAAAGGACGGCCACAAGCATACCGATGATGTAGACCGAGATCATCAGCAGCGCCCGGTGGTGCGGGAAAAATGCCGCAATGATCATGCCGTAGATGGGGAGCTTGGCGCTGCAGGACATGAAGGGGGTCAGGAGGATGGTCATCTTCCGGTCACGTTCACTGGAAAGGGTGCGGGCGGACATGATGGCAGGGACGCTGCAGCCGAAGCCGATGAGCATGGGGACGAAAGAACGGCCGGACAA
>USLH01000028.1 GCA_900555435.1 uncultured Oscillospiraceae bacterium
TGTGAGCCATGCTCTTCTCCTTGCTGGTGTAGAAGCCGGTGCACTCCAGAACGACGTCAACGCCCAGCTCGCCCCAGGGGCACTCGGAAGCGTCTTTGATTGCATAGATGGTGATCTTCTTGCCGTCGACGACGATATAGTTCTCGCCGGCTTCGACGGTGTGGCCCTCGTAACGGCCCTGAGCGGTGTCATACTTGAGCAGGTGGGCCAGCATCTCGGGGCTGGTCAGGTCGTTGATCGCAACGACTTCATAGCCTTCCGCAGCAAACATCTGACGGAACGCAAGACGGCCAATGCGGCCAAAACCATTGATTGCAACTTTAACTGCCATAATGATAAACCTCCAATTGTTTGATTCTGTCTCTATTTTATACCATCTTTCGAAAAATAACAAGAGTTCGATAGAAAATTAACAGAAAGTTTGCTATGAATTTTTTGTGAATAACCGGGGTTCTTTTTGGGAACTTTGCCCGTTTTTCAAAAGTTGCCCGAAATTTGCGGAATGTTCAGACAATATTCGTTGCAATCCGACGGATTTTTTTGTATAATGACAGAATAGGATTGTTCCACTCTCCACAGGAGGCAGATATGAAACCAGAGCTCCCCGAACGGAAAAAACGCAGCCGGGGCTTCACCGCCCTGCTGATCTTCTCAAACCTTCTCCTCTGCCTTGCGCTGGCAGCGTCCGTTTTCCTCACCCTCCGCTCCGAGCGGCGGGAGGACCAGCGGGCAGCCGCCGCCATGGCCCAAGCGGACAACCTCCAGAAAGAGCTGGAGGAAGCCCAGTCCCACATCGACGAATTGGAGGCGACCACCATCCCCATCGAGACCTTCAAGGGCTACGCCCAGCAGTACGGCATCGGCTCCGAATTCATCCAGCGCTTTTTTGACGACGTCATCGTCTATAAGGACAGCAACGGCATCGTCTACCAGCCCATCGACGATACCCTCGCCAAAAATTCCTACGACTGGCAGAATCTCGCCCGGGAAAACGGCAGGATCCACTACTACCCGGAAACCGGCCCCGGCGCCCTGACCGGCATCGACGTTTCCACCCATCAGGGAGCCATCGACTGGGAAAAGGTGGCCGCCGACGGCATCGATTTCGCCATGATCCGCTTAGGGTTCCGCGGCTACGGGGAAAGCGGTGTCTTAAAGCTGGACGACCGCTTTGAGGAAAACCTGACCGGTGCAAAAGCAGCCGGGCTAAAGGTCGGCGTTTACTTCTTCTCCCAAGCCATCACCGTGGAAGAAGGCTTGGAGGAGGCAAAGCTGGTACTGGACACCCTGCATGGGAGGGAGCTGGACTTCCCCGTGGTCTTCGATCAGGAGGAAATCTACGAAGCGGACGCCCGCACCGACAACTTAGATCCCTCCACTGCCTCGGACATTGCCGTTGCCTTCTGCGACGCCGTGAAGGATGGCGGCTACAATCCCATGATCTACGCCAACACCCGTTGGTTCGTCTCCCAGATGGACTTCTCCCGCTTAGACGGCTACAGCAAGTGGCTGGCGCAATACTACCGCACCCCTTTCTTTCCCTATCAGTTCCAGATCTGGCAGTATACCAGCTCCGGCTCCGTGGACGGGATTCAGGGAAACGTGGATCTGAACCTCTGCTTCACCACCGATTTTTAACGAAAATCTCACCTTTCTCCCACCTTCTCTGTATCCGACTGGCAGGGAAGGTTTTGGCCACAAAATCCGTCATAAAAATTGAAGAGAGTAACATTTTTCTCATACATAAATACGACAAATATCTACTTGATTTTTTGCAGATTTTCGCTATAATGATAAGTAGAGGATTTTGTTTTCCCGAAAGGAGGGATTCCATTGGCCGTCGCCGGTATCAGCAAGCTGGACTTGAAACGGCAAAACCGAATGCAGGTGATCCGTCTGCTTCGCAGCAGCGGCCCCACCTCCCGCATCGATATTGCCCGAGAAGTAGGCATTACCAAAGCCGCCGTCACCATCATCACGAACGAAATGATCCAGCATGGGATCCTCTACGAAAAAGGAGAGCAGGCTCCCAAAGGCACCAAACTCAGCCGGGGACGGAAAAAGATCCTTCTGGACATCGACCCCGCCCACAAAATGGACATGGGGCTGGTTCTGGACAGCGGGATCCTTTCCTTCGGTATCTGCACCCTTCACGGCGATCCGGTGGAAAAACACACCGTTCCCATCGCTGCCGGCGAATCCGCCGAGACCCTAATGGAACTGATCCAGCGGATCTACAAGGATCTGCTTTATAAAAACGATCTGTCTCCCGCCCATATCACCGGGTTAGGCGTTTGCATCGCCCCGGAATACTGGGAGGCCTTGCATATCGCCGCTTCTGACGGACGCCCTGACTGGTCGGGGCTCCGCTCCATGCTGGAGGAGTTTGTCTCCCTTCCCATAGCCTTCGGCGCCGTCACGGAGGGAGCCGCTCTGGCGGTCTGCGACTACTGGCATCCGGAAGGCGTTCCCGATGATCTGCTGCTTTTCCGCTGCGGAGAAACCTTCTCCTGCACCCCGATCCTCTCTGCGGAGATCCGCCGGGGCATCCACGGAAAAGCCGCTCTCATGCCGGAAAACACGGAGGAACGCTGTTTGGATGAAGCCTGCCGCAGTCTTTTTTCCGAAGAACGGACGCCGGAGCTTTGGATCTCCGCCGCCGGAACCCCCGACCGGATCCTCCCCGAGCTGCGCCGCTCCGAAGGGATCCCTCTGGATCTGTCGGTTCAGTCTGCATTGGAGCTTTTCCTGCTTCACCGCAAGCAGGCAGTCTTAGATGCCGTCCGCCTTTACGATCCGGGTGCTGTGATCCTGATGGAAGGCCCTTCCGGCCCAGACGCCCTGTTCACCGGTCTGCAAAACAGTCTGCAAGCGGCGCTTTCCTCGGAAAACTGTCCCCTTTTCTCCTGCCCCATAACGGAGGGAAACCTGTTTTTGGCAGGTTCCGCCTTCGCTACCCGTGAATTCTTCTTAAACCGTGGCGGATTTTGACGCCACATTCTTCTCTCCCTCAAGCGCTCCGGAATACCGCCGGGGCGCTTTCCCTTTTTGCTATATAAGAGTCCCTCGTTGAAGCAGCAGTCTTCCCTCCTCGAAAAGACTTTAACCGACCGGCATCCAGAAACTGTCATCTCTTCCCTCTGCAACAAATACTCCGCCGCCTGCATAGGGACCTGTTCAGCGCCTGCATTCAAAACACCGCTTTACGAAAAAAACTCTTCTAATCTCCCAAATTCAATCATAACCGCCGGACAGCCGGTGGCTTAAGCTAGCCCTATAAGGGCCAGGCAAGCGTTTTAAGGCACACGGAAATTTATTTTGCTTGTCCACTTGCCCTGCAGCCCGTAAACGGGCGACCTCTCCTCTATCGGAAGCTTTCTATTAGCGGCTCTCTTTTTGAAGCAAAACGACCTCTGTATTCGCTGCAGAGGTCGTTCCTTTATTTCTGATTCCGAACTGCCGTCCGTTCGACGTCTTCCTCTTTCAGGATTCGTCCCTCCCGGAGCAGCTCCTTTAATTCCGGTGCATTTCCTGCCGCTAAAGCGTCCCGGTACTGGGACAGGTGCCCGATGATGGTCTCCACCTCAAACAGCAGCGCCTCCCGGTTCAGCAGGAAAAGGGAAGTCCACATTTCCTCGCTCAATTTTGCCACCCGGGTCAGATCCTGATAGCTCCCGGCGCTGAATCCAGCCTGATGCCGGAGAGTAGGACTTTTGATGTAGGCGTTGGACACGATATGCGCCAGCTGGGAAGTGGCGGCGATGATCCGGTCGTGCTCCTCCGGATCGGATACCACCGCTTTCCCGAAGCCTAAGCTCAAAGCGAACGCCCGGACTTCCTCCACCGCCGAAGGATCCGTTTCCTCCACCGGCGTTAAGATAAACGACGCCCCTTCAAAAAGATCGTCCTTTGCATAATCGAAACCGGAAAACTCCCGCCCCGCCATGGGATGACACCCTACGAACCGGACGCCGCATTCCTTCAAAGGCGCCGCAGCTGCAGAGACCACCGTCCCCTTGACGCCGCAGACGTCGATGACCAGCGACCCCTTCCGGAACCGTTCCCGCTGCTCCAGAAGGAAATCCACCGTCCCCTCCGGATAGAGGCAAACGATCGTCAGATCCGCTTTTGGAAGCGTTTCGAGATTCCCCTCCTCATCGATGGCTCCGGATGCCAGCGCTTTTTTCACCGTTTCCGGATCCCGGTCCATGCCGAAGACCCGGTGCGCCGTCTTTCGCTTGATGGTCTTGCAAAGGGATCCGCCGATCAGCCCCAATCCCACGACCTGAATGTTCATTACCGCCGCCTCCACTTTCGCAGTTTAAACCGTTATGGTTTAAAGCATAGCAGCATCGCGCGATTTTGTCAAGGGTTTTCCGAAAATTGCTCCGTTTCCCCGGGAATTTCCTCCGATTCCTCCCGCTTCGCCTTGTCAAACCGGGTGCGGTACGAACAGTGCCGGCAAAGCGGCAGCGTCACATGCCGCTGGTCAAAATTCCGGGAGATCCGGATGAAATAATCGCTTTCCAGAATATCCTTTAAAGGCTCCCGGAAAATGTTTCCCAAAGGCGCTTCCCCGTTGGCGTCCAGACAGCAGGGCACCACTGTCCCATCCGCTAAGATCCCGATCATCCCCCGGGTGCCCTGACAGATCCCTTCATCGGACACATACGGATTCTTGATGGAAGGCCAGACGAACTCCTCCTCCCAGCTCAAAAAGATCCCTTTTTCCAGCATCAGGCTCCGGTGATCCTTCATCGTCTCCGCAAGCCCGGATACATTGGGGAACTCTTCTTCCAGGATCCGCATCACCGCCTGGGACTGGGAATCCACCTCCCGCTGGCCGTTCAGATTCCACAGCCGCAGCACCGAGTATTTCTTCTTCTCCCGTGCTGCCCGTTTGGCAAACCGGACAATAGAGCGGACATAGGTCTCCGCCCCGGTCAGATCCAGATCGTTATAAAATTCCGGCTCGTCCCCGCCTTCATGGAAGGGGATGCTGTGCAGGGAAAAATTCACCTGCCGCAGAGCGCTCTTGTTCAGAAGCATCTCTTCCTGCTTATAAAGCAGCGTCCCGTTGGTGGTCAGATGCACCTGCAGCCCGTTTTCCTCGCAGATGCCCAGAAGCGGGTGCATCAACGGCTCCCCCTTCACATGGAAGTAAACGAACTGTGTATACGGCGCCACCTCCCGGATGACGTGCCGGAACTGCACCTCATCCATGGAACAGCGGGGCCGTGTACACGGCACGCAGAAGGAGCAGTGCAGATTGCAGATGTTGCTGATCTCGATGTAGACCCGTTTGAATCGCATAAACAAGAGCCACCTTTTCTATTCTGTAAGCGTCCCCGGCACCATTTTGATAAAAGCAAATGCCGTTGAGGTTATTATACCCCAGCCGCTGAAACCGAAGGCTTCAGGAGGCGGCGGATGCCGCCGGAGCTTTGCAGAGCAAAGCCGGATGCGGTACAAGGTTCTGAAAGTGAAGCCGATCGGCTTCGGAAAGGTGCGAAGCACCCTTCTCTTTTGCGCCAGCAAAAGGCTTTGAGGTTATTATACCATACCTCTCCCGAAAAAGCACTTCTTTTCCCCGAAATTCCCTCCCGCCTCCCGGTTCTATCTCTTTTCCCCGGCGGATACACTGATAGGGAACGGAGGTGGGACGATGAACGGAATCCTTGCGGCCATGGCTGCCCTTTCAGTGGTGTTCGCCGCCTTTCAGGGGAAAATGGATGCCGTCAGCTCCGCCGCCCTTTCTGAAGGCGTCCGGGCGGTGGAGCTCATTCTGACCCTGGTGGCCTCCCTCTGCTTCTGGAGCGGCCTGATGGAAGTCGCAAAGGAAGGTGGCGTCATCCGATGGATTACAAAGCTCCTCCGGCCGGTGATTCGCCTGCTTTTCCCAAATGCCGCCGGAGATCCGGAGCTGTCCGGCATTCTCTGTCTGAACCTTACCGCCAATCTCTTAGGGCTGGGAAACGCCGCCACTCCCTTGGGGCTGCAGGCCATGGAAGCCCTCTCCGCCCGCAGCGGATGCCCTGATACGGCTACCGATGAAATGGTCACCCTGATGCTTTTAAACAGCTGTTCTCTGCAGTTGATTCCTTCCACCGCCGCTTCCCTCCGCCTTGCCGCCGGAAGCGGGGCACCTATGGCGATCCTTTTTCCCGTCCTCGCTTCCTCCGGAGCTGCCCTGTTCGCCGCTTTGAGCCTTTCCGCCCTCCTCTCCCGACTATCCCGTAGAAAGGAGAAGAAATGAGCGCCGCTGTCTGGGCGATCCCTCTCCTGACTGCCGGGATCTTGCTTGCAGGACTTTTAAAGGGGACGGATCTGCTCTCCGCCTTTGCAAAAGGGGCGGCCCGAGGACTTGAATCTGCCCGCTCCCTCCTGCCCTCCCTGATCCTTTTCATGACCGCCATCGGAATGTTCCGGGCCTCCGGCGCACTGGAGGTGCTTTCTTACGCCCTGCGCCCTCTGGCAAAAGCCGTAGGACTTCCGGAAGAGGTGGTCCCTCTCGCCCTGCTCCGTCCCGTCTCCGCCAGCGCCTCCCTCTCCGTTTTCCGTCGGATCTTGGAGAGCTCCGGCCCCGACAGCTTTCCCGGCCAAGTTGCCAGCGTGATCCAAAGCGCTTCGGAGACCACCTTTTACACCATCGCCCTTTATACCTCCGCCGCCAAGCTCAAGAAGAGCCGCCACGCCCTGCTCTGCTCCCTGATCGGAGATCTGACGGTGATCCTCACCGCCGGAGTCTTTCTCCGCCTGTTTCTTTAAAACAAAAAACGCAAAAGCCCCGGCGGAAGCTCCGTCAGGGCTTTTGCTCTATCAGAAAAAAGAGGGAGGAGAAGGCAAAGTTTGTCCGGTCGCTCCGGCCGCCCCTTCTGGAGCAGCCGGAACCGGTGATATTTGCAAGGTTTCAGTTTGCGGCGGCAGGCTTGGATTCTTCCAGAGTCAGCTCACCCGAATACTTCTGACCGTTGCGGACGATGATGATCTCTACGGTGTCGCCGACCTTGCAGTTCTGGATTGCCTTGGTCAGGTCGTCGCCGCTTGCGATTTTCTCCCCGTTGAAGGAGAGGATGCGGTCGCCGGCATGGAAGCCGACGGCAGCCGCATTGGAGCCTTCCGTCACTTCGTCAATATAGACGCCGGTACTGGGCAGGCGGTACATCATGGCGATCTGCGCATTGGTCACATCCACGGTGGTAAAGCCCAAGTCGATGCGGCCTTTTACATAGCCGTATTCCATGATCTGGTCAATGAGATCCTTGGCGGTGTTGATGGGGATGGCGAAGCCCAAGCCCTCAATGCCGCTGCCGGAAGATTTTGCCACGACCACACCGATCAGCTCACCCTTGCCATTGAAGAGGCCGCCGCCGGAGTTACCGGGATTGATGGCTGCGTTGGTCTGAAGCAGGGTCATGGTCTTGCCATCCAAGTCGATCTGCCGATCCAGAGCGCTGATGATGCCATCGGTGACGGTGCCGCCCAGCTGCCCTAAGGGGTTTCCGATGGCGACTGCCATGTCGCCGACCTGCAGGGTGGAGGAGTCGCCGATCACTGCCGGCTGCAGCCCGGTGGCTTCGATCTTCACCACGGCGATGTCGCCCTGAGAATCCGTGCCGACCAGCTTGCCGGGATAACTGGTGCCGTCTTTCAAGGTCACTGTGATCTTTTCGGCGCCTTCGATGACGTGGTTGTTTGTAACGATGTAGCCATCGCTGGTCAGGATCACGCCGCTGCCGGCGCCCTCGCTGACGGTCTGGCGCATGTACATATCATAAGTCGTGCTTTCGGTGGTGATCTCTACCACAGAGTTGGCGGTCTGTGCAGCGATCTGGCTCACGGTCAGATCCCCGTCCGTGGAAGACCCGGAAGAAACCGTCAGGGATGAATGTCCCACCGTGCTGGCGGTTCCGCTGGAAGAAGCGCTGTCCGAAGACGAAACGCTTTCGCTGCTGGCGGAGGAAGACGCGCTGTCAGCCTGCACGCCGGAGCTGCTCTTCATCAGCACGCCGCCGGCAAAACCGGCGCTGCCCGAAGCCAAAATGCAGAGGGCCGCAAGAATAGCACCCATCTTTTTGGTCAGGTAAGGGGAACGCTCCTTTTTCGGAGGCTGAGGGTTCCTGTTAAAGTTCTGGTTGTAATCGTTCATCATATCAATCGCTCCTTTTTAAAAAGCGGATCCGGAAACCTCTTTTTCAAGGTCCGGTGATTTCCTTGCTTCTAGAATACCCCCCGCTTGTGATAGTCATTTGAAGCGAAAGTGAAAGTTTGATGAAAATCAAAAACAATTTTTGAACGCCGCTGAGAACCTTTCCTTTTCCCTTAAAATACCTTTTCGTTCCCTGAAACGTCCCTTTTTCCCACCCAAAGAAACCTCCTTTTTCCGCCCTTCCACAGCGAATCGGCAGGAAGTCCACAGAAAAAGCCGCCCCGGAGGTTCACCCCTCCGAGGCAGCCTTTTCTTAGAGCCGCATATAGCGAAACGGGGACGGCCCGCCTTCTTCATCGGTCTCCGTCCGCTTATACGGGACAAAGCCCATGCGGGTATAAAATTCCACCGCATTCGGGTTCTGTTCGTTGACCGTCAGCTCCCGGACGCCGTATTTCCGGATCCCCAGCTCCAAAAGCTGCCGCCCGATCCCCTTCCCCGCTCCTCCGAAGCTAAGAAGAGCATCCCTTCCGACGTCCCTAAAAATACCAGATACCGCCCTTTTTCTTCCGCCGCGACCAGATGGGGCACTTCCGCCAGCGCATGGGGCACATATCCCCGGATCCGCCGGATCTCCGCTTCCGTCAAGAAGCCATGGGTCGCCCGGAGGGATCGACCCACACCTCGGTCAGCTCCCGGATTTGTTCCGGCGTCCGATCAAAAAGCTCCCGGAATTCCATTTGCCCTCCTAAGGTCATAACTGCCGACCCTATAAGAGCCTGTTGCCGGAAAACGTCTCGAGACGCGCGGGAATTTATTTTGCCTGTCCCACCGCCTGCAAATGGGCGGTTGTCCTCTTGTCGAAAGCCTTCTGTTGTGGAAAAAACTTCCGATTATCAGCTTGCTTCGCTCGATACTTGAAACAACAGCATTTTTGCGGGACACCTCCGCCGGCAGAGCCAGTGGCTTCCGTAACCAAAGAAAACCGCCGCAGCCGGTCAAAGCTGCAGCGGTCCTATGGTTTTACGGATACTGGATGATCTTTGCGTCCAGGCGGGCGAAGTCTTCGTTGCTCACGTTGTAAACGCCGTCCTCATCGGCCGCCACAGTCACCACGATGCTGACAGACTCCAGATAGCCCATCTTACTTTCATAGCTCTTGCAGACGTCCAGAAGGCCGTTGTCGTATTCGGCTTCGTACTCCTCTTTGGTGTAATCCTCAAACTCACCGTTTTCCGCCCGTGTCACAAAATCGTCCACGAACGCCTTCATATCGTCCATTGCCAACGTAAAGATGTCGATGGGCTCAATGATGACTTCTACATAATAGCCGTTGTCAGATTTGGCAGCGTCCTTGACCTCGTATTTGGATTTCTGATAGACCCGCTTGTAGAAATCCTTCAGATCTTCCACAAACTCATCAGAGGCAAGATCCGCATCAATGCTGCACCAGTCCATAAAGGTCTGCACCTCCACGTCGATGCCGTTGTCATATGCAGACTGTGCTTCCTCTTCCGTGGCATTGGTCAGCTTCCGGTACTCCTCATACTCGCCCTTATAGGTGCAGTCGAGGATGCCTTCTACGTATCCGCTGGCGTCAAAGCCGGACTTGATCAGGTTTGAAAGGCTCCCGCAGCTGGTCAGACCCAAGATCATCGTCAGGCACAGCGCAAGCACCGCCGCTCTTTTTAAAAATCGTTTCATCGTTTCGCTTCCTTTCCGGATAAGTCTTTTTGATTGTACCATACTTTTCGGGTTTTGTCACCCTTTTCCATAAAAAAGATCAGTTTTTGAGGAAATCCGGATCGGCGAGGAAAAGCTCCTCCAGAAAACGGATCCCTGCCGCCGTCCGGAAGATCTTCTGCTTCACCTGCTCCGCCGCCTGGGCAGTCTCGCCTTCTTCGTAGAGGTTCACGAGAAAATCCGCTTCGATCAGGATCTGGCAGTCCAAGCCGTCGATCCCTTCATAGGTATGGTGCCGCCCGACCAGGGTGCAGATCCGCTCCGTCTCCTCCGGCATCCAGTTTCCCAGCTTCGTAAGCATCTCCCTCACCACTGCCGGGCCTTCCTTTTCCTGATACGGCCCCGCCGGGGAACCGTATTTTTCCAGAGCCGGCCGGATCCCCGCATCGTGGACCACCGCCGCCCCCTCTAAGATCCGCTGGGTTTCCGGCGGCAGCCCTTCCTGTTCCCCGATGGCCTTGGCAAAGGCGTAGACCTTCAGAAAGTGGTGGATCCGTCGGGGGCAGCCCGCCTCATACTCGCTCATGGCTGTGATCAGCCGGGAAATGTCCGTCATAAAAACGACTCCTTTCAAAAAAAGGGGACAGATCCGCTCTGTCCCCTTTTGCTTATTCCTCTGCAAGATAGGTCTTCTGCATCTGGGTCACGTCGACCCATTCGTCTTTCCCTTCTTCCGGAATGGGGAAGGTCAGCACGACCTTGTCCCCCGGTGCAAAATCGGAAAGCGGGATCTCTTCCACCTGAACGTCGTCCGGCTGGGAAGGATCCGGTTCTTCCGGCTTCGAAAGTTCCGTCAGGACGGCGTCGGAGCAGTCTGCCGTAAAGACCTCCGCCGTCAGCTTCGTGCTGTCTTCCGAAGCAAGCGTGCAGGTCCCCGCCGCCGAGTCGACGGAGAGAATCCGGGCGTTGTAGCCGCAGACCGAAGGCGCTTCCGCTTTCTGCCCGCAGGAAGAAAACAAACAGGTTAACGTTGTTGCAAGTGTGCAGACAATGATTGTTGTCTTTCTTTTCAACATATTTTTCGCCTCCAGATAGACTGATTGTATAAATATTATACAGAATATTAAAATTGAAATCTTGTCCAAATTGTTAATTTTATTTTCGAATAAACTGTGTTGCAATGCAGATGAAAGGAGGATCATTTACAAAATTAACATTCACTATCGTCTGTATGAAGGAGGCTCTTTATGAAAAAGTTTTTAAGTTTGACAATTTCTCTCGTACTTACTTGTTGTTTCTTTGTTTCTCCCGTATCTGCTCACGAATCAACATTCAATCACACACTCCCTGATATTGTAATTGACTCAGACGCTGAAATTCCTGAAAACATTCTGGAAGAGCTTCAAAACGAATATCCAGATGCAGTGCAGATTACAATATACGGATACTATGAAGTTCCCGAGCCAACTGTCCCTGAAATTGCACCACAGTATGTTGACAAAATCAGCAAAGTAAACAAAACTACAACTCAATACAATGTTATGACTAAAAACGAATTCATCATCTCTGTGGCAAAAGGACAAACGATACAATTGTCTTCGACCACAACGTTTTCGCTCGAAGCTAATTCCACTGCTAACTCTTGTGAAGATCGAATCAAATTTTACGAAAATCAAGGCACTTATACCGCCGTTCGCCAATTTGGGCCGACTGGAATGGGCTTTGAAGAGATCAGCGGAACCTGGAGCGAGCCTGTAAAATACTTACAGTATTCAATCGACCATCGTGTTAGCTAAATCGGCAAGAAAAGACCGGCTGAAAGTCCAGCCGGTCTTTTGCACTCTTTATTTTGCCTTGGAAGCCCCGTTTTCCTTGAGCATAACGTCGTGGGCGCCGCCCTCGATGATGCTGGTTGCGGAAACCAGGGTCAGCTTTGCTTTCTGCTGCAGCTCGGGAATGGTGAGAGCGCCGCAGTTGCACATGGTGGAGCGCACCTTGCTGAGGGACAGGGTCACGTTATCGTGGAGACTGCCGGCGTAAGGAACGTAGGAGTCAACGCCTTCCTCGAAGGACAGCTTCTTTGCGCCACCCATGTCGTAGCGCTGCCAGTTCCGGGCACGGGCGGAGCCTTCGCCCCAATATTCCTTTACATAGCTGCCGTTGATGTTGATCTTGTGGGTGGGGCTTTCATCGAACCGGGCGAAGTACCGTCCCAGCATCATGAAATCTGCACCCATAGCCAGAGCCAGCGTGATGTGGTGGTCGTAAACCATGCCGCCGTCAGAGCAGATCGGAATGTAAATGCCGGTCTTCTCATAATACTCGTTCCGTGCCTCGGCCACTTCGATCAGGGCGGTAGCCTGTCCACGGCCGATGCCCTTCTGCTCCCGGGTGATGCAGATGGAACCGCCGCCGATGCCGACCTTGATGAAGTCAGCGCCGCACTCGGCTAAGAAGAGGAAGCCTTCCTTATCCACCACGTTGCCGGCGCCGATCTTCACGGTGTCGCCGTATTTTTCCCGAACGAAGGTCAGAACCCGTTTCTGCCACTCGGTAAAGCCTTCGGAGGAGTCGATGCAGAGCACGTCAGCGCCTGCAGCCAGCAGAGCAGGGATCCGCTCCTCGTAGTCTCTGGTGTTGATGCCGGCGCCGACCACATACCGCTTGTTGGCGTCCAGCAGCTCGTTGGGGTTCTCCTTGTGGGAAGCATAGTCTTTCCGGAAAACCATGTACTCCAGATGGCCGTTTTCATCCACCAGGGGCAGGGAATTCAGCTTATGCTCCCAGATGATGTCGTTGGCTTCCTTTAAGGTAGTGCCCTTGGGGGCGTAAATCAGCTTGTCGAAGGGGGTCATGAAGTCCCGGACCTTGGTGGAGGGGTCCATCCGGCTCACACGATAGTCCCGGCCGGTGACGATGCCCAGCAGAACGCCGTGAGCGGTGCCGTCGTCGGTAACGGCAACGGTGGAGTGGCCGGTCTGCTCTTTCAGGGCCATCACATCGGCCATGGTGCCGTCGGGGGTAATGTTGGAGTCACTGACCACAAAGCCCGCCTTATAGGACTTGGCTCTGGCCACCATCTCCGCCTCGCTCTCAATGGTCTGGGAGCCGTAGATGAAGGAGATGCCGCCCTCTCTTGCCAGCGCCACAGCCATGTTGTCGTCGGAGACGGCCTGCATGATGGCGGAGGTCATGGGGATGTTCATGGAGATCGCAGGCTCTTCGCCCTTTTTGAATTTCACCAGCGGCGTCTTCAGGCTGACGTTATCGGGAATGCACTCCGCAGAGGAATAGCCCGGAACGAGCAGGTACTCGCTGAAGGTATGAGACGGTTCTGAAAAATAAAATGCCACTTCAATTACCCCTTTTTGTATCAACTTCACAAAAGACCGCCACAGCGGCTTTTTCCTGTAAATACCACGAAACACCGCTTTGTCAAGACAACGGCGGCGTTTCACGATTCCCTATTAGATTCATTTTACTACACCCCTTATTTTTTGTCAAGGCGGAATTTTCCGTCCGGGGGAGACAAGAAAAACCGCACCGTCCTCCGAAGAAAACGGTGCGGTTTTTATCAGTCGGCGTAGTCGTAGCCCAACTTCAGAGCCTTCAGGTTCGCATCGGTCAGATGCGCCTTTTTCGGAGGGATACACTTGCGCATGGCCTCGCAGAGGGACTCGAAGGAGGTAAAATGCGTTTCCCGCAGGACCTTGCCCAGCATGATGATGTTGGCAAGGCCGGAAAGCCCTTCGTCCTTGGACATCTGGGTGCAGGGGATGTAGTGGGCCTTGATGTCGGTCCGGGGGCACTTGGCATCAATCAGGGCGCTGTCGATGAAGATCTGCCCGCCGGGCTGGACGGTATTCACGAACTTATCGTAAGAGGGAGTGTTCAATACCACCAGCGTCTCCGGCTCCAGCACCATGGGGCAGCCGATAGGATCGTTATCGATGCAGACGGAGCAGTTGGCCGTGCCGCCCCGCATCTCCGGGCCGTAAGAGGGAAGCCACGAAACGCAGCGGTCATCCACCATCGCAGTATAAGCCGCCACCTTCCCCATAAACAGAACGCCCTGTCCGCCGAAGCCGGCAATCAGCATATTGAGGATCATTGTGCGTGCACCCCTTTCTCCGTTTCGTCTTTATACACACCCAGAGGGTAGTAGGGGATCATCTTGTCGTCAATCCACTGCAGCGCCTCCTGCGGCGTCATGCCCCAGTTGGTAGGGCAGCCGGAAAGGACTTCTACGATGGAGAAGCCCTTCTTCCCGATCTGAGCCGTCAAAGCCTTTTTGATGGCGGCTTTTGCCTTACGGATATTTGGGACGTTGTTCACGGCCACCCGCTCGGCGTAGGCGACGCCGCTCAGAGTGGACAGCATCTCGCAGATCCGGACGGGATAGCCGGAATAGTTGACGTCACGGCCATAGGGGGTGGTCTGGGTCACCTGTCCGGGAAGGGTGGTGGGGGCCATCTGGCCGCCGGTCATGCCGTAAATGGCGTTGTTCACGAAGATGACGGTAATGTTCTCGCCCCGGGTGGCGGAATGGACGGTCTCGGCGGTGCCGATGGCGGCCAGGTCGCCATCGCCCTGATAGGTGAAGACCACATTATCGGGCTTGGCACGCTTGATGCCGGTGGCGACGGCGGGAGCACGCCCATGGGGGGCCTCCACCATATCACAGTTGAAGTAATCGTATGCCATAACGGCACAGCCTACCGGCGCAACGCCGATGGCGTCGCCCAGCACGCCCAGCTCCTCCAGACACTCCGCCACCAGACGGTGGATGATGCCGTGGGTGCAGCCGGGGCAGTAATGGGTCTCCTTATCGGTCAGACCCTTGGTTTTCTGAAACACGATGGCCATGATTATCGGGCACCTCCTGCCATTTTTTCGATCTCCGCCAGAACTTCGGCAGGGGTCGGCACAATGCCGCCGGTGCGTCCGTAGAAGCCCACCGGGCAGGCTCCGTTGGCGGCAAGACGGACGTCCTCCACCATCTGGCCCATGCTCATTTCCACGGTCAGCATGGCTTTGACCTTCTTTGCGGCTTCCCCGATCTCCTTCATGGGGAAGGGCCACAGGGTGATCGGCCGGATCAGGCCGACCTTGATGCCTTTTTCCCGGGCCTTGGCAACCGCCGATTTCACCACACGGGAGGTAGCGCCGTAAGCGACTACCGCAAACTCAGCGTCGTCCATGAACTGGGTCTCCAGCTGGACTTCCTTCTCCTTGATGACGTCATAGCGCTTCTGCCGGGCAACGACGGTGTCTTCCAGCTGCTGAGGCTGTAAGTAAAGGGAGTTGATGATGTTGGGCTTCCGCTCATTTTTCGTGCCGGTCAGCGCCCAGGATTTGTCGTGCTCCGCCGGAGCGGTCTCCGGGAACACCACCGGCTCCATCATCTGACCCAGCATGCCGTCGGCTAAGATCATAGCCGGCATCCGGTAGGTCTCCGCCAGATCAAAGGCCTGTCCAATCAGGTTGACGATCTCCTGCACGGAGGAAGGCGCAAAAACCAGCACCTGCCCATCGCCGTGGCCGGGAGCCTTCGTGGCCTGCCAGTAGTCCGCCTGGGAAGGCTGGATACCGCCCAGTCCGGGGCCGCCCCGCATGACGTTGATGATGACGCAGGGAAGATCCGAACCGATCAGATAGGAGATTCCCTCGCCTTTCAGGCTGATTCCGGGGGAAGAGGAGGAAGTCAGGCAGCGGGTCCCCGTGGAAGCGCAGCCTAAAACCATATTGATGGCGGCGACTTCGCTTTCCGCCTGCAGATAGGTGCCCCCGATCTTGGGAAGACGCTTGGCCATATAGGCGGCGACCTCCGTCTGAGGGGTGATGGGGTAGCCGAAAAAGTACTTGCAGCCGTTGCGGATCGCAGCTTCTGCCAGGGCTTCGTTCCCCTTCATCAGATATTTTTCTCCCATGATGCTTCTCTTCCTCCCTTATTTCTCCACCGTGATAACGCAGTCCGGGCACATCATGGCGCACATGGCGCAGCCGATGCAGTCCTCCGGATGGACCGGTGCGGCGGGATTGTAACCCTTGCGGTTCAGCTTGCCGGTATCCAGGGCGAGAACCTTCTTCGGACATACCGACACACAGAGCCCGCAGCCCTTGCAGCGGTCCTGATTGATGGTAACCTTTGCCATACTGATTCCTTCTTTCTCTCTACGCGGGATCCTCCCACGGCTTTTTCACATAGACCGTCACCGGATACGGCTTCGGCGCTTTTATTTCCCCAAGCTGCCGGTCGAAGGCCGTGCAGGTCAGGGGGACGTCGGCAAGCTCCGCCACCTGTGCGGCAAAATCCGCCGACTGCTCCACCAGCTCCCGGGTCGTTTCCTCCCCTAGGTTGGTGCAGTTTACCACACCGGTGGGGCGGAGCCGGGACACCGCTTCAATGTCCCGCAGCACCGAAAGGGCTTCCTCCGGTGTCTGGGTCAGATAACGGCAGCGGTTGACCACATACAAAAGCTCGTAGTCATGCCGTGCGATAGCGGGCGCATACCGTCCCAGAGCGATGGCTCCGGCGTCGTCTCCGCCTACGTCTATTATAACACGTTCTCCGCCGTTGTCAAAAACCGCATCCACCGCCCCACTCAAAGCCGGGATGTCCAGATTGGTATTGGCATAAACCGGCGAAACCAGCCCGATCCCCTCCTCCTGCAGCAGGGAAGCAAAGTCTGCGCTGCGGAAGTAGGGGTTCACAATGTCCAGATCCACCAAGGTCACCGTTCTTCCCAGCTTCCGCTCAGAAAGTGCCAGATTGACGGCAAAATTGGTTTTCCCGCTGCCGTAGTGGCCGGTGATCAGGTAGATCTTCCGCTTCGTTTCCATTCCGGATCCTCCCTTCCGTCTCTCCGGTAAAATGTACCGGCAAGAGTGTATTGTTTTATTTTAGCACATTTTCTTCAGAAAGAAAAGCCCTTTTTGAAAATCAGCGTCAAAATTTTCAGCCTAAAGTTTGAAGATTTTTAGAATTAAAATGCGAAAAATGATTTTTGTTCAATTTTTTATTCACAATTCTTGCCCTTTCGCTCCGATTCTTACCGCCGCTCAAAACAAAAAGCAGGCACCCCTCCCGAAAAAAGGAAGGAAGCACCTGCAGAAGAAAAAGCTACTGAACCAGACGGTCCGCCCCGTCGCTGCGGATCTTCATTCGGATCTTGTCGGCGATCATAGCGATGAACTCCGAATTGGTGGGCTTGCCCCGGCTGTTCTGAACGGTGTAGCCGAAATAGGAATCCAGCGTATCCACATCGCCCCGGTCCCATGCGACCTCGATGGCATGGCGCACCGCCCGCTCCACCCGGGAAGCCGTGGTGCCGAACTTCTTTGCCACCGTGGGATACAAAAGCTTCGTCACCGAATTGATCATCCCCATGTCCTTCACGGAAAGAAGGATCCCTTCCCGCAGATAGTGGTATCCCTTGATATGGGCGGGGACGCCGATCTGATGGATGATCTCGGTGATCATCACTTCCAGATCGTGATCGGTATAGCTCTTCCGGGACAGTGCCTTGGCTTTGGGCATATCGAAGCCGAAGAGCATATCGATCCGGTCGTAAAGCTCCGGAAGCTCAAAGGGCTCCAGCATATACGAACAGTTGGAAGACTGCATCACTTCCCGGGAGATCAGCGGATTATCAAAAGCGGACGTGACGATGAACCGTGGCGTGTCTGTCCGGCCTTTGAAGCTCCGAATGATCCCCAGTGCGTCCACATGGATCATCAGAGCGCTCATGACTACCAGATCCGGTTTTTCGGAAGAAATCGCAGAAAGGATCTCGAAACCATCCTTCTTGCGGAGCAACACTTCGTAGCCCTTTTCCCTTAAAGCATTCTGACAAATTGCTCCAAAATCGGCACTGTCATCGCCGATCAGGACCTTTTTACGCAAATCCAAACCGAATTCCTCCATTCTTATCAATCTGCTGCAGCGTTCTTGGTTTATTCATATTTTAGCACAAGTTTTTCAATTTTTCAACGCTTTTTCTGCACAAAATGTTTTTGTAAATTCTGTAAGATTTTCTAACGGGAAAAACCGAAAATAATCGGAATATTGCTGATAATAGCGAAACAAATGCTCCTTCGTTTCTCTCGTAAAGGATGCCTTTGTTTCCAGTAAGATCTCTGTCAAACCGTCTTCTCACCGGGCGGCATCCAGCATATTTTCCGCAAAAATTCCATAGCCTCGGGTGGGATCGTTGACGAACACATGAGTTACCGCTCCCGCCAGCTTTCCGTCCTGCAGAATGGGTGATCCGCTCATCCCCTGAACGATGCCGCCGGTTTTTGAAAGCAGCTCCGGATCGGTGATCCGCAGGATCAGGTTTTTGGTCGGTGTATGATCCCCCAAACTCACCTTTTCGATCACCGCATCGTAAAGCGCCGGTTCTGTCCCCGAAATCGTGGTCAAGATCTGCACCGGTCCTTCCTTCACCTCCTGCCGCAGGCAAATGGGGATGGCCTCCCGTCCGGCTGCCGGATTCCGGTTCAGGACGCCGTAGACCCC
>USLH01000029.1 GCA_900555435.1 uncultured Oscillospiraceae bacterium
CTTTTCACCATCTTTGCAGCAATCTCAGTGCTGGCGGGTGTTTCTTTCTTCTGGTATTTTGCAAACTCGGCTCGCTCCTGGCTGATGCTGATCCCGTTTGGGTTATGCATCCTGCTCTGTCTGGTGCTGCTGTTCATGCAGTTTTATGTGTATCTGATGGCGGTCACCGTGGAGCTGAAGCTCAAGTATATCATCAAAAATGCGTTTATTTTCGCCTTTTTGGGAGCGAAAACCAACCTGATCACGGCGTTTTTCGTTTTGCTGATCGCTGTGCCCTGTACGCTGTTTTTCCCCATTACGGTACCGGTTCTCGCACTGCTGGCGTTTTCGACCATCGGGTTTATTGCGGTGTTTAACTCCTATCCTTACATTGTGAAGTACATTGTGGAGCCTCAGGAGCAGCAGCTTCGTGCCGAACGGGGCGAGGATGACGAGGACGATGAGGACGACGAACCCATCTTCACTGATATTGGTTCTCAGGAAGTTCCGATGCAGAAGAAAGAGAGCGGCGGAAACAAGACAAAGGTCATCAAGTAAAGAAAAACGAAATCCCTGCAAGTCAGTTTGAGATTTGCAGGGATTTTTTATATGCCGGGGATCCTTGTCGGGTATTTTTAAGCCGGATCATTTTGGGGTAAGGGAAAGGCGGCTTTACCAAAGCGGAGCGATGAGGTCATGGAGTGGGGGGATTGCCGTCCGAATTTTCGGTGGTTTAGTCCGCCTTCGGAAAAGATGTTTTTTATGGAGACAAAGGGGAGAAGAAGGGGAAGAAAAGGAACGGGAAGGAGTCGCAGAAGGATCTTGCAGGGGAAAGAAATCCGCAGCCAGGCAAATTCGCATGATTTGTCTGAAAAGTTACGAAAAAACAGAGCGTCCTCGCTTGCCTGAAAGACAATTTCGAGGGCGCTCTGTTTTTTTATTTAGCCGATGAGATATTGTTCAATCCCTGCGGAGGTGAGCAGGGGAAGCTGGTCTTCGGAGGTGAGGGAGGGGATCAAGGTGTCTTTCGATGCAGCGACAGTGGCGAGAATTTCCGATTCCTGTCCGGCGGTCAGGATGGGGGAAAGCTGTTGGGATTGGAAGAAATTGGCGTTAGCGGAATAGAAGAGGTTTTCTTCCTCCAAGTACCCTTCGCCACGGAAAACGGGGATCACCGATCCGCCGGAAACGGCAGCTGCGGCAGTCATCCGATCTAAGACGTTCTGGAGGGCTTCCGTGGCGGTCATGGAGTTCTGATTGGGGCCTAAGCCCATTTCCGTCCGGTAGCGGCTGTCGGGGTACTGGATGCTGCAAACGAAGAGTTCTTCAAAGCCGGCAGCAGTGATTTCCTGAGTCAGGTCGGAGAGGTATTCTACGGCAGCGGGCATATAGGGGTTCAGCCAGGAGCGTCCGCCCTGATCGGCGGCTCGGTCCAGCCATGTGATGTCCTGATTCTGATAGAGGTAAGAGGTGTTATAGCTTGCATGGGAGGCAATGTCGTCTTCCAGAGCGTAGATCCGTGCGGCGGGAGTGAAGCCTTTCTCACGGATGAGAGTAGCCAAAGCCGCTGCGTCAAAGGCATTGGGGGAGATGGCTTTGCAGGTAGCTGCAAGCTCTACGGCAGATTGATAATAGAGCACGCCGGTTTTATCTTTCAGCTCCACGGCAACGCAGTTATAGCGCTCCTTGTCTACGGTATCTAAGAAGGCGGAAACGGCATCTGGAGAAGTCATGCTCTCTTTCGGGACGGCTACGGCTCGAATCGGGAGGACCGTTGGCTCCGGTTCCAGCTCCGAGCTTTCTTCCGGGAGGGAGGAGTCGGAGGATTCCGGCGGAAGGCTTTCCGTTTGAGAAGTCGGCTCCGAAGGTCCTTTGGGGCGGTTCATGAGGTTTTTCACGGCTCGGGTGCCGCAGTAGCCTAAGAAGACCAGCAAAGCGAGAAGCAACGCAAAGAAAAGCCCCTTAAAAAATCGGGAGCGGCGCTGCCGTTTGCTGGAGTATCCGTAGCGATAGTGTTTGATTTTTCGTTGCTTTGCCATGGCGAACCTCCGTATCTGGAAGATAGTTGCTAGATGGACAGTTCGTGTCCGATAAGTCCGTAAAAGGCCAGCGAAAGGATCCCCACATAAATCAGGGTGATCGGAAATCCACGGAAGGAGGGCGAGATCTTGTCGCTGTTGAGCCGATCATAGCCGAGGGAGATCAGGTAGGAGGCAAGGATAAAGCCGATCCCGACTCCCAAACCGAAGGCGATGTGCCCGATGAGGTTATATTTGCTGCTTAAAAACAAGGCGCCGAATACAGCGCCGTTGAAGGCGGAAAGGTGGATCATGGGTTGGATCTGTTCGTTGTATTTCCGCAGGAAGCGGGAGCAGAACAGGAGCGTTACCACATAAACAGCGCCGACGATCATAACGTAGAAAAGCGGCATCATATAATAAGCATGGCGAAGACGCTGGATCCGCTTGTCCGCAAAGTAGGTGAGGATGGAGGAGAGAGTGGTGATGACAGTCAGGATCAGGCCGAACTGCCAGACACTGTAGCGCTTGCGGATGATGAAGAGGGAAGCACTGGTGCCTAAAGCCCGGGTAAAGATGATGTTCTGGACGAAAATGGAAATGACGGCTACAGAGGCGATCTGCATAGCGGTATCTTTTACGAGGACTAAGAAATTATTCATGGCGGTCATCCTCCTTTTTCGGGACAGGGCGGCGCAGAAAGTTCCGAAGCTTCTGAAGCCCTGCCGCTAAAAATCCCACGATCAGGAAGCCGGCGAAGGGTAAGGACAAAGCTGGGATCGTAAAGGAAAGATCCTCCAGCGGGCGTCCCATCAGCGTGCCCTTTCCGAATGCTTCCCGGAAGCCTCCGACCAGACAGGCGGCCAGCGCAAAGCCGGCGGCTGCGGCAAGGAGCTGTAAAAGCATGACGGAAAACTTTTCCTGATGATAGCGGGACTCGCTTTTCTGGACGATCAGGGAATTGGTGACAAGCAGTGGGAGGTAAATGCCTAAATTAAAGATGGATTCCGGGAAGAAGCGCTGGAGCAGCAAAACAGCCGGAATGAACAGCAAGGAAGCGAGGATGGCGTTGACGATGACCCGGAGGGTATAGGGGATCTTCCGGGGAATGAAAAAGGTCAGCGCTACGGCTAAGAACGTAATGAATGCAAAGGCAATGGAAAGAGCGCAGGCGTTTCCCAAGGTGTTGCAGGTGACGATGATGGGGGCGACGACCAGCCCCCGCTCCAGGACAGGGTTATTGAGAAGAAACTGGTCGTATTTTTCGATGGTGGCGCGGTGATTCTGATAAAACCGTCGGATCATTTCTTCTTTTCCCCCTTCCCGTCTTTTTTTACGAAGGACTCACAGGGGCCGGTGATCTTTTTAAAGCACCAGACCACGCCGTTTTTCAAAGAAGTCAGCGCCAGCAGGACGCCGTGAGCCATTGCTTTGACGCAGAAAAGGAATCCGTTTTTGATGTGTCTCGCATAGGCGTCGCAGCGGTGGTCGATGGTGTTGGTGATGATGATGGCGAAGGGGGCCACCAGCTCGATCTTGCTCAGTTGGCGGAAGAGGACCACAAGGCCGCCGAGGATCAGGCCGCAGATCCATTTTCCGGCGGCGGTTTCGATCTCGCCGTTGTCCATGGCGGCGACAAAGATCACCGCAAAGATCAGAACGCCGGAGGTAAGCTCCATGAGGATAGAGATGGTATGGCTGGCGTTGACCCGGGGGAAGAGCCAGCCGGACAGGGCGACAAGACCGAGAGTTGCCACCGGGATCTGCCAAATGATGGTGCGGCGCACAGCCAGATAAAGCCCGCAGCAGAGAAGCACGGCGATGCAGGTGGTGCCCATGGGGCCGTTGAAGTTTCCTAAAAGGGCATTCAGCAGGTCGATACTATTGGCACCGCCAAGCATTAGGCGGTAGGCAGGGGAAGTGTTCAGGGGAACGTCCACCGTTGCAGTCAAGGGCAGCTTCTGAAAGGGAGTGGGATAGTGGGTGACCAGATCCGTCCAGCAGATAGTGACAAAGGCAAACGCCGTCATGGCGGGATTAAACAAGGTGTTATAGTGGCCGCCGAAGGGGTGACGGACAACGACGACGGCGAAAACAACGCCGAAAACCACCAACCAATAAGGGGCGGAGGCAGGAAGCATCAGTACATAAGTAAGCCCTGCGATGAAGGCAGAATAATCGTATTTTTTCCAGCGGTACTCCTTCTGAAAAAGAAGGCAGAGATAATCGGCGGCGACGGCGGAAACGATGCCGATCCCCGCTAAGATCAGAACCCGCAGCCCATAAAAATAGGTGGAAACCACAAGGATCGGCAGGAGGGCAATGCTGGTGTCGATCATCTGGCGGCGGTACTGGGCGTGGGAGAACAAAGAGCAACACATCCTTCGTTGATTTTGCATAGGAGGGCAGTATGGAGATCCGGGAAGAAAGGAATTGGATCGAAGTCCGGGTTGACCGGAAGGAGATGCGGGGGTACGGGCTTACCTTTGAAGCACTGGAGCCCGGCTCTCAAAAGATGGAGCGAATGATGGGAGAGATCCTGAGCCGGGTCTGGGAAGAGACGGAATTCGACCTTTTTCACAGCGGGCTGCAGATCCGGGCGTTTCCTCTGGACGGTGGGTGCCGGCTTTTTCTGAAACGGAAAAGGGGACAGAAGCACCGAAGAAGGGAAGCGGAACCGGCTGCAGCGGACTTTGAAAGTTGGGCAGACCTTTGCCGGGGTGCGGAGTTTCTCCGGGAAAAAGGTGTTCGGCGAATGGCAATTTACCGGATGCCGGAGGGGTGGCGGCTGCTTTTATGGGGAAAGGACAGCCGGGAGCTTGTTCGAACCCTGCCGGGCGGACGGTATGCCGGCCGGGGTGTGCTGTTTCAGGCAGCAGCCGTGGAGTTTGGGGAGCCGTTCCCTTACCGCAGGGAAGCGATGGCGGCGGAAGGATCGGAAGCGCCGAAGACGTAAGAGCCTGCCACCAGCATATTGGCGCCGGCTTCCACACAGCGGCGGCCGGTTTCGGCGTTGATGCCGCCGTCTACGTTTAAAAGGATCTCCGGTGCGGCTTTCCGAAGGAATGTGAGCTTCGGAAGGGCATTTTCCATGAACTTCTGGCCGCCGAAACCGGGCTCGACACTCATGACAAGCACCATGTCAAGCTCGGAGAGGTAGGGGAGGACTGCTTCCGCCGGGGTGCCGGGCTTGATGGCGAGGCCGGCTTTTTTTCCGAAGGAATGGATCTTCCGGATGGTCTCGCCGGGTTCAGAGTCACTTTCCAGATGGAAGGTGATGCAGTCGGCGCCGCATTTGACGAAGGTCTCGACATAATCAAGGGGGCGGGCGATCATCAGATGCACATCAAAAAAGAGATCGGTCACCTTCCGGATGGACTGAAGTACGGGAGGGCCGAAAGAGAGGTTAGGGACGAAGATGCCGTCCATCACATCCAGGTGGATGGCGTCGGCGGAAGAAACGCCCGCAAGCTCCCGGTCCAGCCTTGAGAAATCGGCAGCCAAGAGGGAAGGCGAGATCCTTGTATTCATGAGATACCTCCGATGATTCAATATATAGTTCTATTGTACCGGATTTTTTTCGATTCGTCAATTTCTATTTTGCAGGAAACGGGGGATTCGGGAGAAAAACTTTGTGGAATCTGCGGGAAAAGGGAAGAAAGAAGGAAAGCGCTTTTGCGGAAATCCCTTGATTCTGCGGGAAAAAGGCGTTATAATAAAAGAGCATATGGAAAATAAGGAGGACAGACTATGGAAATGCGTCAGTATCGGGATACCGACGTCAAAGTTTCCCTACTGGGGATGGGATGTATGCGGCTTCCGAAGGCGGATCCGGAAAAGGAAGACATCGACTACGAAAAAGCGCAGGAGATCATCGATTACGCCTATGCTAACGGGGTCAATTATTTTGACACCGCTTACGGTTATCACGGCGGCCAGTCGGAGCTTTTCGTGGGGCAAGCTTTGAAAAAATATCCTCGTGAGAGCTTTTTCCTTGCCAGCAAGATGCCCATCTGGTGCGTCAAGGAAAAAGGCGACGTGGAGCGGATCTTCAACGAGCAGCTCCAGCGGTGCCAGACGGATTATTTCGACTTTTACCTGTTCCATTCCCAGAACGCGGCGAATTTTCAGAAATGTCAGGAGTTCGGTGTTTACGAGTTCCTTTCGCAGATGAAAGCGGAGGGGAAGATCCGGCGGCTGGGGTTCTCCTTCCATGATACGCCGGAGGTGCTGCGGCACATCTGCGACACCTATCCGTGGGATTTTGCCCAGATCCAGCTGAATTATCTGGACTGGGAAATGCAGGACGCCAAGACCCAGTACCAGATCCTGAACGACCGGGAGATCCCGGTGATCGTGATGGAGCCGGTTCGGGGCGGCGCGCTGGCGAGTCCCTGTGAGGCGGCGGATATTCTGTTCCGGGAAGAACGTCCGGACAAGAGCGTGGCTTCCTGGGCCATCCGGTTTGCTGCCAGCCTTCCCGGCGTTTTGACCGTTTTAAGCGGGATGTCCAACATGGAGCAGGTCCGGGACAACGTGGACACCATGACCCGCTTTGAGCCTTTGACGGATCGGGAGCGGGAAGTAATCGATGAGGCGCTGGAAGCCTATCGGAAGAAGGACACCGTCCCCTGCACCGGCTGCCGGTACTGCATGGACTGTCCCTTCGGTGTGGACATTCCGAAGATGTTTTCTCTCTATAACCACTATGTGCTGGATCGGGATGGGGAGGACTATCTGGAAGCCTACGAGGCGCAGCCGGAAAGCCAGCGGGCGGATCAGTGTCAAGCCTGCGGCGCCTGTATGGAAAAATGTCCCCAGCACATCCGCATTCCCGATCAGATGGTGACAATCCGGGAAACCGTGGAAAAAATAAGCACCAAGTAATCCTTAAAAAGAAAGAACGTGGAAAAAATGGAGTATCGTTTCGCAGACCGCATCAACAACCTGAAACCTTCCGCAATTCGGGAGATCCTAAAAAACAGCGACCCGAATATCATCTCTCTTGCCGCAGGAAACCCTGCCGTGGAGTCCTTCCCGATTGCCGAAATGCAGGAGATTGCCAACAAGATCTTTGACGAAAACCCCGGCGTTGCTTTCCAGTACGGCATCACCGAAGGTTATCCGAAGCTCCGGGAGCTTTTGAAGAAACGCCTCCATGACAAGTTCCACATGGGAAGCGAAAACGATGATCTGATCGTCGTCAGCGGCGGCCAGCAGGCCATCGACCTGGCGACCAAGGTCCTCTGCAACGAGGGCGACGTGGTGGTCAGCGAAGATCCGGCCTTCATCGGTGCTTTGAACACCTTCCGTTCCTATGCCGTGAAGCTGAAAGGCGTCCCTATGGAGGAGGACGGCATGGATACGGCTCGTTTGGAGCAGATCCTCAAGGAGACTCCTAACGTAAAGCTCCTCTACACCATTCCCTCCTTCCAGAACCCGCTGGGCATCTGCACCAGTCTGGAGAAGCGGAAGGAGGTGTACCGCATCTGCGTCAAATACGGCGTGATGATTTTGGAGGACAACCCTTACGGCGAGCTGCGGTTTGCCGGGGAGGACATTCCCACCCTGAAATCCATGGACACCGAAGGGATCGTCATCTATTGCGGCAGCATGAGCAAGGTTATGAGTGCCGGCATCCGGGTGGGCTTTGTTTTAGCGCCCAAGCCGGTGATTGCAAAGATGACCGTGGGCAAGCAGGCCAGCGACGTCCACACCAACCAGTTCTTCCAGATGCTCATTGCCGAGTATATGGAGAATTACGATTTTGATGCCCATATTGAGAAGATCCGCACCATCTATCGTCGAAAGAGCGGGTTGATGCTGGAGACCATCGAAAAATACTTCCCGAAGGAAGTGGGCTACACCCGTCCGGAAGGCGGGCTTTTCCTCTGGTGCACCCTGCCGGAGGGGGCGGATATGCTGGAGTTCGTGAAGTTTGCCAAGGAGAAAGGCGTTTCCGTGGTGCCGGGCATCGCCTTCAATGTGGAAGAGGACACTCCCAGCCGCTGCTTCCGCATCAACTATTCCACTCCCAGCGACGAGAAGGTCGTAGAGGGAACGAAGATCCTGGGTTTGGCACTTCAGGAATTCCTAAAGAAGTAAGGAAAAACTGAAACGGCTCCGGGGTGATCCGGAGCCGTTTTGAAGTGTGGGTTTGTTCATAAAAAATCGGTTGAAAACCCTACGCAAATGGTGTACAATAAAACGAAAGAGGAAAAAGGAGAATGTGACTATGACTCTCAGTTATCGCCCTCACGGGGTATGTTCCCAGAAGATTGACCTGACCATTGAGGATGGGATCGTGAAAAATGTGCGCTTCACCGGTGGGTGCATTGGCAATACTCAAGGAGTGGCTGCTTTGTGCATCGGCAGGAAGGCCGAAGAGCTGATTCCTCTTTTGAAGGGGATTCGTTGCGGCATGAAGACCACCTCCTGTCCCGCTCAGCTGGCGGAAGCCATGCAGGAAGCGCTTGACGAAGAGGCAAAGTAAGCTGTCTGCTTCCGGCGGACAAGCCCTTGCAAACTTCTGCGGATTGTGATATGATGAAAAGGATCTAAAGAAGAAAGGGAGGGCAGGGTATGCCCATTAAGATACCGGCTTCGCTGCCGGCCAACTCCGTCCTGCAGAGGGAAAATATTTTCGTCATGGACGAGGAGCGGGCGGATCATCAGGATATCCGTCCTCTGAAAATCGCTATCCTGAACCTGATGCCGAAGAAGGTGGAGACGGAGACGCAGATGCTGCGGCTGCTGTCCAATACGCCGCTGCAGATCGATCTGGAGCTGCTTCAGATGAGATCTCACGTTTCCAGAAATACTGACGACGATCACCTGTTCCGGTATTATAAGACCCTTGACGACGTGAAGGGTCAGCGGTTTGACGGGCTGATCATTACCGGCGCACCGGTGGAGCAGATGCCCTTTGAAGAGGTGGACTACTGGTCGGAGCTTTGTCAGGTGTTCGAGTGGTCGAAGACCAACGTTTATTCTACCTTCCACATCTGCTGGGGGGCGCAGGCGGGGCTTTATTATCATTACGGCATTCCCAAATACGACCTGCCGGAGAAAATGTTCGGCATTTTCCCCCATACGGTAGAGCAGCCGTTTCATCAGCTGCTGAGAGGCTTTGACGAGCTGTTTTACGTTCCCCATTCCCGTCATACGGAAGTGCGGGAAGAAGACATTCTGAAGCACCCGGAGCTGGAGATTCTGACCCGGTCGGAGGAATCCGGTGTTCACATCGTGGCGGATCGTTCCGGGCGGCAGTTCTTTGTTACGGGCCATTCGGAATATGATCGGGACACGTTGGCGGCGGAATATTTCAGAGATCTGAAAAAAGGTCTTCCGATCCATATCCCCGCTCATTATTTTGAAGACGACGACCCGAAAAAGTCTCCGAAATTCATCTGGCGGGGGCACGCCAATCTGTTGTTTGTCAACTGGCTCAATTATTTTGTATATCAGCAAACGCCCTTTAATCTGGAGGAAATGGATCGCTCCCGGAGCTGAGCTTTGGGGATGGTTCGACAGAATCCGGGTATCATAAGGTAAAGTCCAACAGAAAGGATCGAAAAATCATGGTTGTTACGAAAGAATCCGTTATCGGCGATGTTCTGGACGCAGCTCCCACCACGGCACAGTTCTTCCTTGGCATGGGGATGCATTGCTTAGGCTGTCCTTCCGCCCGGGGCGAGTCCATTGAGGATGCCTGCGCCGTTCATGGCGTGGATCCCGATGAGCTGGTCAAAGAGATCAATGATTTTCTTGCCGCAAAGTAAGGAATCCGAAAATGGGGGCGCTTGACGGCGTCCCCATTTTGACGTTTCAGGAGGAGTTTTTATGATGGCATTGGACGGGCGGCTTTCCGCTGCGGCGGAGCTGGTAACGCCGGGCGGCTTTTTGGTGGATGTGGGGACGGATCATGGATATCTGCCGGTCTATCTGGCAAAAGAGGGAAAGATCCGAGGGGCGCTGGCCACCGATGTGAATCTTCAGCCCCTTCAGTCGGCGGAAGGAAACATTGCCGCCGCCGGAGTGGAGGAAAAGGTGAAGACCCAGCTGGCGGATGGGCTTACCGGCGTTTCTTTGGAAGGTGTGACCGATCTGGTCCTTGCGGGGATGGGCGGAATGCTCATTGCGGAGATTTTAGAAAAGCGGCTGCCGGAGCTTTACAGGATCCGTCTGATCTTACAGCCCATGACGCAGGCACCTTTCCTGCGGCAGTGGCTCTGCACCAACGGCCTGGAGATCCGGTCGGAAACGCCGGCGGAAGCAGGCGGGAAAAGCTATACAGTCATAGAAGCGTACTATACAGGAAAAGCCATGGCCTGCAGCGAGCTGTTCGCCCATGTGGGGAAGATCCCGGAAGCCGCAAAAGATCCGGAAAAACGGGAAGCGGCGAAAAAATACTTAAAGCTCCTGAATCGGAAGCTGCAGGTGATCGCTTACGGCATGAAGCAGTCGGGAAAGGATCCGGAAGGGACGGAGAAGTTTTCCCGGCTGGCGGAAGCCGTCCATACCATAGAGGAGGGGATCGAATGAGCACAGTCGGAGAGATCTACAAGGTGCTGGATCAATGGGCGTCTTTTTCCACGGCAGAGAGTTTTGACAACAGCGGTCTTCTCATTGGTGGGATGGAGCAGTCGGTCTCCTTCTGCCTGCTGGCGCTGGATCTGACTCAGGCGGTCTGCGAGGAAGCAGCGGAGCGGGGGGCACAACTGGTGATTACCCACCATCCGGTAATCTTCGACCCCTTGCGGCGGGTGGATGCGGAAAGCGTCGTTTATAACGCTGTGCAGGCAGGGATCGCTGTGATCTCCACCCACACCTGCATGGATAAAGCCCACGGCGGCGTCAGCGATGTGCTGGCGGAGAAGCTGGGACTGATCCAGGTGGAAGATCTTCCCGGAGGGGAAGGGTTCGTGAAGATCGGCGAGCCGGAGGAGCTGGTGAACGGCTTGGATCTGGCCCGCAGCGTGAAGGAGAAGCTGGGGCTTGGAGCCTTAAGGGTCTATGATGCAGGCTTTTTAGTGAGGAAAGCGGCGGTCTGCTCCGGTTCCGGCGGCAGCTTCTTAAAAGAAGTGATCGCAGCCGGCGCCGACGCTTACATCACCGGCGATATCAAGCACGATGTGGTCGTATCAGCTGCCAATGCGGGGCTGACTCTGATCGATGCCGGGCATTATGAAACGGAAGAGATCATTTTAGAGCCCATTGCGAAATATCTGGAGAAGCGTTTCCCGGAAGTACAGTTCGAGCGGGCGAAAACCGACGAGCCGCTGTTCCGGCAGCTTTGATCAGGCGGTGCGGCAGACCTTCGCTACGGCTACGGTGATGTCGTCTTCCGGCTGCTGCTGGCGGCGTTTAGCTAAAAGCGCCAGCTTTTCCGCCGCTTCCTTCGGCGGGAGGGCACCTACCGCCTGCAGTTCATCGGCGAACCACTGTTCCGAGATCGGGAGGGCGCCGTCGGTGACCAGGACTAAGACGTCCCCCTCCCTGAGAGGGATGGAGCGGCGATCATAGGAGATGCCCTGTAAGATCCCGGCGGGGAGGCTGTTCCCGGAGAGAATGACGACCTTCCCGTCCCGGAGGAGGAAGGAGCTGGCGGCTCCGGCTTTTAAAAACTCTGCTGTTCCGGCGTACAGATCGATGCAGGCAATGTCCAGAGTAGCGAGGGATTCGTCCCCTGCCTTGACGAGAAGGGCGGAGTTGATGAATTTTAAGGCGGAGTCGAAGCCAAAGCCTGCCTTGACCAGCTTTAACACAAAGCTGCAGGTCATGACGGAATCCACGGCAGCCCGTCCGCCGCAGCCCATGCCGTCGCTTAAGAGAATGTGGGCATAGCCTCTGGGGTCGGCAAAATATTCGCAGCAGTCGCCGGAAACACGGTTGTTTTCGGCGATTTTTTGCGCCGAAGCGAACTGGAGGGTGTACTGGGCTTCCTCAAAAAAGCAGATCTTTGTAAGTAATCCGGCTGTAACGATACAGGGGTTATCAAAGGGCCGGTTCAGGCGGTCCGAAAGCTGCCGGGTCAGGAACGACTGATCCAGAGAAAAGGGCGCTTTTCGGTAGATCTCTATCCGCAGGCGGTCGAATCGGTCTAAAACGCAGTAGACCTCGCCGGGATCCTCGCCTAATTCCTCCAGCAGGGCGCAGACCTTTGCGGCTCCGGCGGGGTCGGAAAGCTCGCCCTCCGCAATTTCGTTGCCGGCGTCCTTCAGCATTTCCGCTACACCCTCCAGCTGCTCCAATGCCACCTGCTTTGCCCCTAAGACTTTTCGACCGGCGTTTTCGTGGGAGAGGAATGCGTGGTAGTTCCCGTTGATCTCCCGGATCAGCTCGTCGGTTTTCGGACACTTGCTCCGGAAAAAGGGCGGCAGGTCTTCTTTGGTGATCCGGCCGTTTTTCCGGAGATTCGGCGTCAGCTTCTGCAGGGCGTCATTTGCCTGATTGTAGGCGGTCTCCCAGCAATAGAGCTTCAGTCCGCAGCGGCGGCAGACCCGGTCGGAGGCTTTGGAGTAAACGTCGGAAATATCGGCGGTTCCTACCTGGCTCAAGCGGCGGGACACGGCGTCGACGGACTCCCGGATGTCGGAGACTGTCCCGGCGGCGAACCGTAGCCGGGCGGCGATGTGGCCGCTTTCGGACAGGGGTTGTCCGGAGAGGGAGGGAGCGGCTGCAGGGGCGAACTTTTTCAAGAGCCGTTCCGGGACAAAAAGAAAGCAGGCGGATGCTGCCAGAACATCAAAGGCGGCAGTCAACGTTTCCGGGGAGCCGCCGGTCACTAAGGTTCCGGCGGTGTTCCCCAAGAGAAAGAGAGCTATCTGGACGGCTTTCCCGAAAGGGGAAAAGATGGCGGCGAGGAGGGCGGAAAAGGCCAAAACTCCGCCGCTTAAAGCAAGCTCCGGGGAAACGAGAGTTAAGGCAGCGGCAAGAGTTAGGCCCGCTGCGGCGGCAGTTTCCGGTTTCCGGCGGTTTGAAACGCACAGAAGAAAGAGCGCCGACAGGATCCGTCCCAGATGAAAAACGGAAAAGGAGATCCCGCAGAGCCCGGTAAAAAGGAAGAGTGCGGCGATCCAAAGGCTGGCCGATTGGATCCGGCTGGGGGCTGAAGTGCGGGCTTTTTCTCCGAAGAATAGCGGAAACGTCCGGATGCCCTGAACGGCAAACCAGGTCAGAGCCCCGCAGAGGAGTCCTTCGGCGAGGCTTAAGCAGATCCCGATCCCGCTTGCGTGATTTAAGATGTCGGATACAGTCAGGCAGCCGCCCAAAGAGACAGCCGAAAGAACGCAGAGCAGAGGGGTGGAAATTTTCGCAGTTTGGCGACCGGCAAGAAGGAGCTTGAAGGCCAGAATACAAAGCAGCGATGCAAGATAGGGAAGGCTGTCTGCAAAAGGGCTGCCGGTCAACCCGCCCAACAGTCCGCCTATAGCAGCTGCGAGAGACAGATCCGGCGGAAGGGCTGCGGCGAAGGCTGTCCCAAAAGGGGAGAACCCTCCTAAAATCCGAACGTTTGCCGCCAAAAAGGCACAGATCCCCGCTGCTCCGTATCGGATCCATCGGGTGACGTTTTTTCTGCGGGAACGAAAAGCTGTCGAAAACTGCTGTCTGAGCATTCGATTCACCAAACCTTTCTATTTGCTTGTCCGCTTTTATTATACGGAAGAGGAGAAGGAAAAAATGTCAGAATCGGCGGGAGCTTTTCGTCGGTTTTCCGGGGAAAAAGAAGAGCAGCTCTCTTTTTTTAGGAATCCCTTGACGGATGGGTTTCTTTTGTTGTATTCTTAAAGAAAACGGTACACAGGAGGTAGTTATGCTCAACGAAAAACAGATTGACCGGATGCTTTCTAAGCTGAAGCGATATGAGGACACTTTGGACGCAATGATTTTCGAGAAGGTCGCCGATCTTCCCGTTTCCTTCTATCAGACCGGGGAATCCCTTTATGAGATCCCCGATGAAAGCCTTTTTGCACCCATGGCAGTGGGGAGTCACTGGGGTGGAGAAGGGGTATACGGCTGGTTCCGGACCGGCTGGCAGGTTCCGAAGGAGCTGGCGGGAAGGCCGCTGTTCCTGCGGCCAAAGGTGGGCGGCTATGAGGCGCTGCTCTGGGTCGACGGAAAGCCTTTCGGCACCTTTGCCACCAAAATCGTGGTAACGGGTCACGGGAACCACTACTGCGACATGGTAGTGAAAAATCCGAAGGCCGGACAGGAGATCGCCATTGATCTGGAATTTTACACCGGCCATTTTGTCCGGGGCTGTTTTCCCTTTGAGGAAACCGGGCGGACGGATTACGACTTTGTTTACGCATCCATGGAGATCTGCGTCAAAAACGAGAAGGTCGCAAACTTCCTTTTCAACCTCCGGACTTTGAACCAACTGGCGGAGGTTTTGGACGACCGGAGCTATCGGAAGGCGGAACTGATCAACGTCCTGACAGCGCTGCATGAAACGGTTTACTACGATCCTTCCTGCATCAGCCGGGAGGAGTTTGAAAATTCTCTTCTGGAAGGGCAGCGGATCATGGCGCCGGCTCTGGCACGGCGGGCCCCTTTGAGCGCCCCCAAGGCCGGAGTGATCGGGCATTCCCACATGGACACGGCGTGGCTCTGGCATGTGGGCGAGACCATTAAAAAATGCGCCCGGACCTATTCCAACCAGCTGAACCTGATGGAACAGTATCCGGAATACAAGTTTGTTCAGAGCTCCGCCTATCACGGGGAGATGATCCGGCAGCACTATCCGGAGCTCTTTGAGCGGATCCGGAAAAAGGTGCAGGAGGGTCGGTATGAACCCAACGGCGGCGTCTGGGTGGAGTGCGACTGCAACATCACCTCCGGCGAGTCCATGATCCGACAGTTCCTGTGGGGGCAGCGATTCACGAAAAAGTATTATAACTATCTGTCCGACGCCTTCTGGCTGCCGGATACCTTCGGCTATTCTGCGGCGATCCCGCAGATCATGAAGGGCTGCGGTGTCAAGTACTTCCTGACCACCAAGATGGCGTGGAACGACACCAACCAGTTCCCCTATGATACCTTCTGGTGGAAGGGAATCGATGGGACGCAGGTTCTGGCGCATCTCAACAAGACCCACGTCTGGCCGGAGCCAAAGGCTTTCTATGAGTATCTATATGACATCAAGAGCCCGGATGCGGTGCGGCAAAAATACGTTTCCGACCGGAAGCTCATTTCCTACGGCTTCGGCGACGGCGGCGGCGGACCTCAGTACGAGATGGTGGAAATGGCCAGACGGTGCCGGGATCTGGAAGGCTGCCCCCGGACGGAGCACACCACCGTCAGCCATTTTATGCAGGAGCTGGAACAGAACATCCACAATCCTTCTACCTATGAAGGGGAGCTGTATCTGGAGCTGCACCGGGGCACTTTGACCAATCAGCACCCCATCAAGCGGAACAATCGTCTGGCGGAGATTGCTTTGCATGATCTGGAGTTTGTCACAGTGGCAAAGGCGCTGGAGGAAAAGCGGGCAGCTGACGACAGCGCTTACCGGGATCTGCAGGAGACGCTGCTGGTCAACCAGTTCCACGACATCCTTCCCGGAACCTGCATCCCCAGAGCCCATGACGAGGCGAAGGCACAGGTTTCCGAAGTGATTGAAAAGGCCAACGTTCAAACCCTCAGCCTGCTTGCTTCGGAAGGGAGCGGGCAGGTCACTGTGGTGAATCCCACTTCTTTTCTGCGGAACGACGTGATCTATCTGGAGCCCAGAGAAGGGATGCGGATCGCCGGCGGCTATCCTCAGCAGTTCACCGAGACCCTGGCCGGCGGAAAGAAGCTGGCGGTAACCGGTGTCACCCTTCCGCCTTACGGCAGCGTTGTTCTGGAGTGGGAAGAGGGCATACCGGATGAACGTTCTCCCTTCGGCGTCAGCGGAAGAGAACTGGTAACTCCTTTTGCGAAAGTGGTATTTGACGAGCGGGGCTTCATCAAGTCCTTTGTGGATACGGCTGCCGATCGGGAGCTGGTAGGCGAAGGGTACCCCTTCAACACCTTCCTGATGGCGGAGGATGTTCCGGCTCAGTGGGACAACTGGGATGTGGATGCGGATATGGATCTGCGTTATAAGGACTGCAGCAGGTTCCTTTCTTCCCAGATGGTTTCCAGAGGTGCTGTGGAGCTGCGGATCCGGAACCGGTATCAGATTTCGGAGAAATCCACCATTACCCAGGACATGATCTTCTATGCCGATTCTCCGCTGGTCAAGTTTGAGACTATGATGGACTGGCAGGAAGAGCATCGGTTCCTCAAAACGGCATTCGACACCTCTGTCTTCAGCGATTTTGCCCGGCAGGAGATCCAGTTCGGCTACTCAAAGCGGCCGACCACCCGGAACAACTCGGTGGATCAGGCCAAATTTGAGGTATTGAATCACAAATATACCGATCTTTCCGAGACCCGTTACGGCGTTTCAATTTTGAACGACTGCAAGTACGGTATCTCCGTCTGCGGCGGGCAGCTGCGGCTGTCGCTCCATAAGGGCGGTATGCGTCCGGATTTCCGGGGCGACAAGGGCGAGCATTACTGTGAATATGGCTTCCTGCCCCACGAAGGCGGTTTCTCGGCGGAAAACGTCATTCAGCCGGCGTATGCGTTCAACTATCATCCCATTGTAGTTGAGGGCAATCGTGCGATGGATCCTCTGGTTCGCTGCAGTGCGGAAAACGTCGTGGTCGAAACAGTGAAACCCTGCGAAGACGGGGAGCGAGCCTTCATCCTGCGGCTTTATGAGGCCGAGGGTACCATGACCCATACGGATGTGGCGCTTTCCTTCCGTCCGAAGAGCGTGGAGCTTACCAACATGCTGGAAGAAAAAGAGGCGGAGCTTCCCGCTGCGGAAACCTTCCGGCTGACCTTCCGTCCCTTTGAGATCAAGACGGTGAAAGTGCGTTATTAAGCGAAAAAATCCCCCTTTGCCGGGAGCGGCAGAGGGGGATTTTGCTATGCTTGCTGGGCTTTCAGCTGGCGGATGTGCTGAGTGGGGGAGACACCCATTTTCTTTTTGAAGACCCGGCTGAAATAGAGGGGATCCCGGTAGCCGGAAAGGGCGGCGACGTTCTGAACGGAGGTGATGCCCTGCTGCATCAATTCACAGGCCCGCTGGATCCGGAGGGTTTGGAGATACTCACTGAAGCCGATGTGCAGGCTTTCCCGAAAAAGATTGGAAAGGTATTTGGGAGAGTAGGAGAACCGGCGACTGACGGCTTCCAGTGTAAGCTCCGAATCGGCACTGTGTTCGTCCAGATACTGCTTGATGGGAGTCAAAGGGGAAATGGAAGGCTCTTGTTCCGGAAAGAGGTCGGCACCTAGGTTTGCGAAGGTATAGAGAAGGACACCTTCTGCCAGAAGATCCAGTGTTTGGGGACGGGAAAGGGAAAGAGAGTCCTTCCAGAAGGGAATCAGATAGGAAAATCCGGAGCGGGTCGGGTGGCTGCGGCTGATGGAAAGCCGCTCCAGAATTTGTTCCGTGCGGATCCCGAGAAAGGTCACATAGAGGTAGCGGAGATTTCCGGTGTCCTCCAGCCGAAAGGGAGCTGCCGGAAAGGTGAGGAAAACTGTTCCCGGGGTCAGGGAATTCGATCCGTGGAGGGAGTGAAGAACACCGGCTCCCTCCGAAACAAGCCCCAGAGTATAGGCGGAAAGGGTTCGGAAGCGGTCGTGGAAAACGTCGGTCTTTTCATAGACGAAATTCAGGGTCTGAATGTCGCTGCTGCCGGTTTTAACGGGGGTAAAGCGGCAGACATTTTGATCGTTGGTCATGGGAAAGCTCCTGCCTTTTTGGTTTCAAGAGGATGTTTCTTTTAGTATAGCGGAAGAAAGAGAAAATGTCCAGTCGGAGTTTTGTCCATGAATTTATGGAAAAATTCCATTTACAAGTGGATTACATCCGGTTATAATGGAGGCAATTTCAAGGGCAGGAAAGGATGGTTTTGGGATGGAAAAGGTTCGGATCGGTGTCGTTGGGGTCGGAAGAGGGTCTTCCATGATGCGGTTTTGCCAGCAGTCGGAGAAGGCGAAGCTGGTGGCGGTTTGTGACAGCTGGGAAGAAGGGCTCCGGAGAAAGAAGGAAGAGCTGCAGGACGACTCAATTGGTTATTACACTTCCTTTGAGAAGTTTTTAGAGCACGGATTGGATGCGGTGGTGTTGGCGAATTATGCCACCGAACATGCTCCCTTCGCCATTGCCTGCTTGGAGCGGGGGATCCATGTCCTCAGCGAGGTGCTGCCGGTTCAGAATAT
>USLH01000030.1 GCA_900555435.1 uncultured Oscillospiraceae bacterium
CGTAGTTGGGGTCGCCGGGGTTGTAGTTGACGCCTTCCTTGACCTTGAAGATCTGCACCGGGAAGATGCAGGTCTTTCCTTCGCCCAGCCCGGCCTGTGTGGCTTTCAGCAGGGCTTCCATGACCATCCTTCCCTCAGGGGAGGTGTCGGTGCCGTAGTTGATGGAGGAAAAGGCCACCTGTGCGCCGGCTCTTGTATTCATAAGGTTCAGGTTGTGGAGGAAAGCTTCCATGGCCTGATAGGTTTCCGTCCGGGTCTCCTCGCCTGCCTTCCGGGCGGCGAAGGACTGAGCTTTCTGCACATCCGCTTCAGGCAGCCCCAAATCGAGAAGGGCTTCCTTTTCCGCTTCCTGATAGGCAAGGAGATTCTCCATGGTCAGAGGTTCGGAAAGGATAACACCGATTACGGAGGCCTCTGTGCCTTCCAGTAGTAGTTCCAGCGCCTTTCGGAGGTTTTTCCGGTAGGCTTTTTCAAAACTCATGGCAACGCCGGGAGCCATATAAAAGTCGAAGCTGGGGACGCTCTGACCGCCGTGCTGGTCGTTTTGGTTGCACTGGATAGCGATCTGCGCCAGGGCTGCGTAACTGGTGATGGATCTGGGCTCCCGGACAGCGCCGTGGGCGTTTTCAAACCCGCCATTGAAGAGCTTTTTCAGGTCGATCTGGCAGCAGGTGGTGGTTAGGGTGAGAAAATCCATGTCGTGGATGTGGATGTACCCGTCGATATGGGCACGGGAATGAAGAGGGCTTAAAATGAACAGCTCGTTGAATTCTTTCGCACCCTCGGAGCCGTAGCGGTACATGGAGCCCATGGCGGTGTCGCCGTTGATGTTGGCGTTTTCCCGTTTTCCGTCGTTTTCCGAGGCAGAGCGGAAAGTCAGGTTTTCATAGACCTTCATAAGCCGGGTGTCCATTTCCCGGATCCGCTCGGCCCGATAGAGAATGTATTCCTTGGCGGTGCGGGCGTGTCCCCGCTCCACCAGAACTTTTTCCACGGCATCCTGTATAAATTCAACCGTAGGGACCTCGCCACCGCAGTGATCCTCTACATAGGAAGCGACCTCCTGTGCAAGAGAGAAAGCCGTCTGATAGTCCCGTCCGCCGCAAACCTGTGCCGCCTTGAAGATGGCGTTTGCGATTTTTTCAATGTTGAAGGGGACTTCCCGGCCGTCTCGTTTCCGGATTTTGGTAATCATTTGCTGCGTCCTTTCCTGCCCGAAGGGGGCAATTGGAATGCTTGAATTTTATACAGAAAATGGTAGGAAACTATACAAAAAAATACAGTCTGCTGCGTTAAAAACCACAGACCATACAAATTCACCTTGTTTATTATAAAACAGAATCCCTTCGATGTCAAGGACGGACGGGGTGGAAAACACCGTTTTTTCATCGAAGGGATCGCTTTTTCGGAAGGTCAGAACTGCTCTGCCCGGCGCTGTTTCCGAAGGGCGTTGCGCTTTTGCCCCGCTTCGTATTCCAGCTTTTCCTCCATCGTTTCGGGAAGGATGCCGGGAACTTCGGTGGGTTTTTCGTTTTCGTCCAGGGCGACCATCACAAGGTATGCCCGGTTGATGAGCCGGCGCATTCCATCCATACTCTCCACATACGTCTGCACCCGCACTTCCATGGAGGTGTGTCCCACATAGGTGATCTGACCGAAGAGGACGATGGTATCGTTGACGTGAGCGGCGGCTTTGAATTGGAGGTTGTCGATGGAGGCGGTGGTCACGTTGCAGTGGGAGTGGCGGCGTGCCACCACGGCGGCGACTACGTCGATCCACTGCATCAGCTGGCCGCCGAAGAGGCGGTCGTAGCCGTTGATGTGTTCGGGGAGGAGGATCTGCACCTGTTCGGTGCGGGATTCGGCGACGGTTTTCATGGGACGGGTCTCTTCGTTCATGGGAAAATCCTTTCTGGGGTCAGAAGTGGAACCGGCGGATCACTTCGCTTTTGAATTTCTTTCGGGAGAAGATCGCCATGGCAAGGACGGACAGTGCCGTGCAGACCGCCGGGGCCGCACAGGTCCAGAGGAGGGTGGCTGCCTTGCAGGCGTAAAGGAGCAGGGGAAGGAACCCTAAGGGCACCATGGCAATGGCATAGCCGATGTAGGCGTTCCAGAGCATCTTTTTTGCGAAGACCAGCACAGTGAGCAGCAGGGTGGCGACAACGGTCAGGATGGGGATCGCCCAGTTCACTGACCATCGGTGGAAGCCCGTGAGCAGATCCATGGCGACCAGCACGCAGGACAGCCCCAGAACGTGCAGAATGATCTTCGCCCCGCCCCGCATCCGGGAGAGGATGGTGTTCCCCACTAAGAGCCAAAGGTAAAGCAGCGGGATGATGACGAACAGCGACCAGAGCTTCGGGCAGGCGTCCCAGGTCATCCAGTTGATGAAAAGGGTCAGGATCCCGGTGGCTGCGGAGAGGAAAAGGGCAATGCGGAAAAGGAGGGTGCGGATTTTTTTCAGCTCCGCCTGAGGATAGGCGGGGAAGTAGGGGTTCGGGATCGGCTCCCCCTCCCCTTGGGGCAGAGGACGGTGGCAGAGAGGACAGCAGAGCTGGCTGTCCGGCAGGGAAACACGGCAGTTTTCACACAGTTTCATTGGGATACCCCCAGTTGTTGGAATGAATCTCGATCTCCGTCCCGGCGTCCTTTTCGAGGAAGCGGAAAAATTCCCGGATGAAGTCGTTTTCTAAGATGGTCCGGGTAAAGGAGAAGGTGAGCCGGTCGCCGAAGGTGCAGACCCCGCAGTTGGCGGGGCTTTTGACCGTGGGATAAAGAATCAGCTGGCAGCGCCGCACATGGGAAGCCATGTCTTCGGGGAGCTTTAACCGGCCTAAATTTGAGATGGTGATGGTTTTTAAGTTTTCCCCCCGGAAGATAAAGGCTTCTTTCAAAACCAGCTTTTTTAACACCAGCGGGACGAATTTTACGGCAAGGTTTTTCTCCAGCCGGACGTTTTCGGCGATCATTTCCTCCAGGCGGGGCTTGGCGCTTTTCTCCTTCAGTTCCCGGCAGACAGCGGAGAGGATGGCTTCAAAGTCCATGCCCTCCTCCAGATGGACGCAGACGTTGGCCACGCCGAAGAAGTTCCGGAGGGTCTTGGAGGGGAAGACGCTCCGAAGGTTTACAGGGATGGAAACGGTGACGGGACGCCTTTGCTGGAAGTAACCGTATTCCATCCGGGACTCCCGGATGGAATGGATCAGGACGGCGGTCAGGTATTCGGTAATGGTGGCGCCCCGTTTTTTTGCGGCAGCGTGGATCTTTGAAGCGGAAAGGTCTCCGGTGACCACGTTGTTTCCGAAGGGCTCAAAGGGGGTTCCCTCCAGGCGGAAGGCCTTGGGCTCCTTTTCGTGCTTTGCCTTGGTCGGGCGGTAGTAGCGGTTGAAGCTGTCCTCCAATTCGTAGCGGCTGGGGTCATCGTCGGGGCGGAGGACAAGCCCTTCGTCCCGGATGGTCTCGCCGGAAAGGAGGAGGTACTGATAGGTCAGGCTTTTTAAGAATTCCAGCGCACCGGTGCCGTCGGTCAGAGAATGGAACATTTCGACGGACAGGTTGTTCTGATAATAGAGCACCCGGAAGAAGTAACCGTTGCCCGTCCGGGGATCCAAGGGGGCGCAGGGGTAGACGGTTTCCGGCTGGACTAAGAAGGGCCGTTCGTTCTGGTCAAAAAAGTTCCAGAAAACGCCCCGCCGGATCTTTACCTGCAAAAGCGGGTAGCGGCGGAGGGTCAGGTCGGCGGCTTTTTGGAGCAGCTCGGGGTCGATGGTGCGATCCAGCTCTAAGGCGATGCGGAAAATGGAGGAGTTTTCATTTTTGGTGACCGCCGGAAAAATTTTGGCGGCGTTATCCAAACGGAACCAGCGTTCCATAGCTTCACTTCCAAACGGGAAAATCCCGGTAATTTTCGATCCATTCTTATTATACACGAAAAAGCGGCGGCTTTCAATTTCTTTGCGGATTTTTCCCCGGGGGAGGGAGCGGGAAAAACTGAAATCGTTTTCAACAAGGACGGAGGAGAAAACTTCCGGCTTTTTGGAATCCGTTACAAACATCAAAGGAAGACCAGCGAAACAGAAAAGAAAGCGTTGCTTTTTTGCGGCGAATCATGTAAAATGGAGCAGAATGATTGGGTTTTTCGGAATCGGTAAGAGGGGTTCTGCTTTTGATGGAGAAAAAATACGGAGTCGTCCTGATTGGCTGCGGCCATATCGGCCAGGCGCATATCGAAGACATCTATTATCGGGATCCGGTGCGGATCGTAGGCGTGGTGGATTATCACGAGGAAACGGCCCGGCTCTTCGCCCGGAAATACGGGGCGGAGTCCTGGAGCACGGATTATCACGAATATTTAAAGCGGCCGGACGTGGATATTGTCATCGTCGCCACCTATGCCACCACCCATCTGCAGATCGTCAAGGACTGCATTGCGGCGGGAAAGCACGTCCTCTGTGAAAAGCCCATGACGAAGGCGGATCCGGAAGCGGCGAGGGAATTTTACGAGCTTGCGAAAAAAGCCCCGGTAAAGATCCTCATCGCCCACATCCTGCGGCACAACAGCACCTATAACCGGGTGGCGCAGATGATCCACGACGGAGCCATCGGCGAGGTGAAGCTGATCCGGATGGCGCAGAACCATCACATCATGAATAAGGCAAGATACGACCGTTTGATGGAGGACTGCCCGCCTTTCGTGGACTGTGGCGTCCATTATGTAGATGTGATCCGGTGGTTCACCGGCAGCAACGTCGTTTCCATCGGGGGGCTTGGCGTCCGGATCGGGAAGGAGATCCCGGAGGGGCACTTTGACTACGGCCTGCTGACCATGACTCTTGAAAACGGGGCGAAAGCCTATTACGAAGCCGGCTGGGCGGAATCGGTAGCCGCCGAGAACCGGAAGGAATTTGTTGGCACCAAGGGGCGGATCCGTCTGATTCTGCAGTGCGACCGGATGTCCGACCGGGAGGAAGGGGATCTGATCGAATACTACGACGCCGAGAACAAGGCCTATCACATCATCAACAACCCCAGCGTTTATAAGAATATGTGGGGGCAGCTCTCCTGCCTGATCGGGATGATTGAGGGGAAGGAAGAACCCAATCCCACGCTGGATGAAGCCTATGAGGCTTTCCGGATTGTGCTGGCGGGTACGAAGGCTTTGAAGGAGAATCGGGTCGTTTCCATGAGCGAGGAACTGTAAGGCTTCGTTTTTCATTGAATCCAAACGAGAGATCGGGACGCTTTTTGAAAGAGCGTCCCGATTTTTTACTTTCGGTCAGGGGACAAGGTGGATGCGGCTTTCATCGAAGCGATCCTCCAGCGGGGCGATCTCCAGCCAGACGCCACCTAACCCTAAGCTGTCGGCTTCCAGCCAGAGATTTTCGTTTGCAATACTCAGGTCGATGGGGGCGTAAGCGGGGAAGCGGCCGTCCTTCCGGTAAGCGGAAACAATGAGGGTGGGAGCGTCTGCGGCACAGCCGGCGTAGGGGCTGGAAGCGGCGAGAGCTTTGATGGCCTCCCGATTCGTTACAACATAGAACGCTCACGGCTGCTGGTTCCCGGCAGAGGGGGCAGCCATGGCGGCCTTTAAAATTCAACGGAGCTTTTCCGGTTTCATGGGTCTCTGCTGATATTTCCGGACGCTGATCCGGTGAAAAATGGCGTCCATAAAATCCCTCCTGAACGGTTTTTCTTTTAAAATGCCAGAATGGTATGAACGAATCAACTACGTCCGGCGCAAGGCGTCCGCCGGCGGGAGGGCGGCAGCTTTTTTGGCAGGGTAGGCTCCGAAGAGGGCGCCGGTCAGCAGGGAGGAGAGAAGACAGATCAGAAAAAGGCGGACAGGGAAGGAATAGGCTCTTCCCAGAAGAAGACAGCCGACAAATCCTGCCAAAAATCCTGCCGTCGTCCCCATCAGGCAGCCGCCCAGAGAAAGAAGAAGCGCTTCGGCTAAAAATTCCGCTACAATGGCTCCGGGGGAGGCACCGATGCTTTTCCGGATCCCCACTTCCCGTGTGCGTTCCCGGACGGAGGAGAGCATCACCGTCATTACCGAAAGCCCCGCTACCAAAAGGCTGATCCCGGCAATCAGGGAGAGAAGGAGGGTGACGGCGTCGAGAACGCCGGAGAGTTGATCGGTATAGCGCTCAAACCCGTCGGCGGCAGTCGTGCCCTCCTGCCCGAAAAAACGGTCCAGTGTCCGGAGAAGGAGCTTTGTTTCCCGCTTCGGGTCGGCGGAATCCTTTAAACGGACGGCAATGCGGTCGAAGCTGCGGGTGCCTAAGTCCAATTGAAGGGCAGTATAGGGCAGATAGACGAAGCCGGGAATCTCCTGTCCCAAAAGGCTTTGGAGGAGACCGCCGCCGGTCTCCACGATGCCGATGACGGTGTAGGTCTCCTCCCTGTCATTCAGTCGGAGGGAGAGGGCGGATCCCAAAACCTTTCCCTTAAGGGCGAGAGCTTCCGAAAGGGAACGATCCAACAGACAGACCCGGCGGGCGGCAGAAAGATCGCTGCGGTCAAGCTCCCGGCCGGACAGGAGCGTTAGGGAGACCATCCTCCCGATCTCCGGAGGGACGCCCCAGACCATGGCGGAGGAAGTGTTCCCCCGGGCGGAGATCTCCGCCGTGCGGCAAAGGAGGGGAGCAGCCTGTTCCACGGAAGGGAGGGACTCTGCAGCTGCCGCAGCGTCTTCGGTAAGGGGCTGCCCTTCGGAGCGGAGGGTGATGCCGGTAAGGCCAAGGCTTTGGATCTCGCTGCGGACGGAGGCGGCGCCCAGAGAACTGACGGTGCCGATCAAAAGGACGGAAAAAACGCCCACAGCAACGCCGATGGCAGTGAGAAGCGAGCGGGAGGGCTGGCGGAGGATGCCCCGCCAGGCGGCTTTCAGAGGGTTCATGCGGGCTCCTTTCTTAAAGCGCATTCGACGGAAAAAGTGAAGGCTCAGGAAGCAGGTTTTTTCAGCCGGACGGGGCCGTCTTTTTGAATGGAGCTTCCGTCCGAGACAACGGTCTCATAAGGGGACAGACCGGATGCAACGGCGGCGGAGGTGGAAAGCTCCCGGCCGGTCTTTATGTTGCGGCGATGGGCGAAACCGTTTTCAAAAACGTAGACGTATTCGGTTCCGTCGGGATCCTGCAGGATGGCTTCGTAGGGGAGAAGGGAAAGAGTTTCGGTTTCTCCGGCAGTGATCTCGGCACGGACGGAGTAGCCGGGGCGTAGGACGTTAAAATCGTCGTCGATGGAGGCAAAAACGTCCACCACCGTTTCGTAGGAAAGACCGTTCAGTTTCCGGTGGGCGGTGGGGAGGACTCGGGTGACGGTTCCGGAGAAAAGTCCTTCTTTTAAGGCGGAGACGGTGAAAAGAAGAGACTGGCCGGGGGCAAGGACACCGGCGTTGTTTTCCGGGACGGTCAGTCGCAGCCGGAGCTCGGACAGATCCGACAAAACGGCGGCGGGAGTTCCGGGGAAGGATAAAACGCCTTCTTGCAGGGAAAGGGAGGTGAGGGTTCCACCGGCGGTGGCAATCAGGGCTTTCGGGAAGGGGATCTGTTTTAAAAGGGCTTCCGCATTCCCAGAGGTGAGGGCAGTCTGCAGTTCCTCCGGAAGGGAGAGGGAGGGGAGGAGGTCGGCGTAGCGGGAAGCATAAGAAAGAAGGGCTTCTCGGGCAGCGTCCGGGTCAAGGGAGGCAAGAACGTCGCCGGGAGAAACGGTGTCCCCTACCTCAAAAAAGAGTTGCTTCGGGACGGCAGGCATGGGGAGGGTGATCTCTGCCCGGCTTTTTTCTTCCACCCGGCCGGAAACGGAGACGGTAGGGGAAAAATCGTATTCCAGAGGGGTGATGACCTCCACCTGAGGCCGGGTGGCTTCGGCGAGGGACGGGAGAGCAGTTAGGGACAGGATGGCGGCGAGGGTCAGAGAGGTAAGGAGGATGTATTTTTTCAAGAGACAGAACTCCTTTGCGGTGGAATGGGTTCAGGCGTTTTTGCGGCTAAAGCTAGTGTGGCTGAAAGAAAGAAAAATATCAGGGAAAAAAGAAATTCCGAAAAACAGGAAACCGGCGCATAAAGCCTTTAAAATCCTTCACAATAAGAAAAAAGAAGGAGGTAAAACCATGAATCTTGTACTTTGTGGGAAGGAATGTGCGTATCAGAAGGATGGGTGCTGCACCCGAAGCGGAAGTGCGGTTCCGGGGGAGGGGAAGGTTGACGGATGCTGCTATTTCGAGCCGGCGAAAAAAGAGGGAGGACCAAAGGATTGCCGGTGAGACCTACAAAAATTCACAGATTTTCCCCAATTTATTCAGGCATTCCATCCGATTCGGAAGTATAATAGAAATTGGATAAATAGTGCCCGAAATCCGGGCTTGACAGTGGAAACGGAGGACGCCTATGAACAGTTTCGTGACGTTAAAGGATGTATACAAACGCTATCATATGGGGGAAGTAACCATCACCGCCTCCGACGGGGTCTCCTTCGAGATCGAGAAAGGAGAGTTCGCCGTGGTGGTGGGCTCCAGCGGAGCAGGAAAGACCACGGTGCTCAATATGCTGGGCGGAATGGACAGCTGCGACGAAGGCTCCATTTTGGTGGACGGAGAGGATATTGCAAAGTATACCCCGAAGCAGCTGACCCAGTACCGGCGGTACGATATCGGGTTCGTGTTCCAGTTTTACAATCTGGTGCCCAATCTGACGGCGCTGGAAAACGTGGAGCTGGCGACCCAGATTTGCAAAAACCCTATGGACGCAAAACAGGTGCTGCAGGATGTGGGGCTGGGGGATCGGCTCCAGAATTTTCCGGCGCAGCTTTCCGGCGGCGAGCAGCAGCGGGTGTCTATTGCAAGAGCGCTGGCCAAGCGGCCGAAGCTGATGCTCTGCGACGAGCCTACCGGTGCGCTGGACGACAACACCGGAAAAGCGATCTTAAAGCTCTTACAGGACACCTGCCGGCAGAACGAAATGACGGTGATCCTCATCACCCACAATCAGGCTATCACCCCAATGGCCGACCGGGTCATCCGGATGAAGAACAGCCGGGTCAGCCAGATCACCTTAAACGACCGTCCCACCCCGGTGGAAGAGATCGAATGGTAACGGGGGCGGGACGATGAAAAAAAGACGCAATCAGCTGGTGCATGAGATGATCCGCAGCGTCTGGCGGACCCGCACCCGGTTTTTGTCCATCTTAGCCATCGTCGCCATCGGCTGCGGCTTTTTTGCCGGGGTCAAGGCAAGCTGCCCGGATATGAAGCAGACGGCGGATCAGTATTTTGAAGAGAGCCGGCTGATGGATCTGCACCTGGTCTCTACGTTTGGATTCAATGAGAACGATATGGATGCCATCCGGGAGGTGGAGGGCGTCCGGGGACTGATGCCCGGATACTCGCTGGACGCCTTCCTGGAGACGGGGGGGGGTTCCGATACCATCGTCAAGGTTTACTCCCTGCCGGAAAACCGGTCGGAGGAGGACGAGAATTATCTGAACCGTCCCCGGCTGGTGGAAGGGCGGTTCCCGGAGAGGTCCGGGGAGTGCATGGTGGAGGTGAACTATCACACGCCGGAGGAATTTCAGATCGGGAACACCATCCGGCTCCTTCCCGGGACGGAAGATACGGATCTTTCCGAGACCCTTGCCACCGATACATACACCATCGTAGGCGTGGTGGAAAGCGCCATGTATTTAGGCTATGAGCGGGGGCACAGCACGATCGGCGACGGCAAGGTGGTGGCGTTCCTCATGATCCCGGAGGAAGACTTCACCCTTTCAGTCTACACGGACGTGTATCTGACGCTGGAGGGGACGGAAGGGCTTTCCGCCTTCAGCGACGGGTATACCGGCGCCGTGGATGAGATGAGCGGGAAGTTTGAAGCCGTGGCGGCTGCCCGGGGGGAAGCCCGGTACGATGAAATTTATGACGAAGCCCAGCAGAAGATCGACGACGCTAAGGCAGAGCTGGCCGACGGGGAAAAGACCCAGCAGGAGGAGCTTTCCAAGGCGGAGGCGGAGATCGCTTCGGCGGAGGAAGAGCTTTCTGCCAACGAGGCGGCGTATGAGCGTTCCATGACCCGGTTTGAGGATCAGATCGCTGCGGCGGAAGGAAAGCTCGCCGACGGGGAAAATCAGCTGGCAGAAGGGGAGACGGCTTATGAAGCCGCCCTGCAGGAATACGAAGGGAAGAAAGCGGAATACGATGCCGCCCTTCCGGATGCCCAGGCGCAGATCGACGGGTACAAATCCCAGAGGGAAGAGCTGACAAACGAGTACGGAGAAGCGTTGTCCCAAGCGGATGCCGCCCGGGCGGGGATCGACGGGGTAAACGCCATCCTTGCCGCTTACAGGGAGGAAAGCGTTCCGGAAAGCGAACTGCCGGAAGAGACCAAAGCGCAGATCCGAGCGGCGGACGGACTTTCCGTCCTGCTGCCGGAAGGGAGCCTTCCGGAGGGAGTCACGGTATCCGGGCTGCTGACCCAATACGTCGGGGCGGGGGCAAATGCAAAGCAAAGTCTTTCCCGGCAGCTTTCAAAGCTGGCAGCGGCGGCGGATGAGGCGCTGAGCCCCATCGAAGAGCAGCTGGCTCCGGCGAAAAAGGCGATCGGGCAGCTGGATGCGGGCATCGCTGCAGCGGAAGAAAGCCTTGCGGATGCGGCAGCACGGCTGGATGCGGCAAAGGCACAGCTTGACGAGACCCGGCAGACGCTGGATGAAAAGGATGCGGAATTAGACGAAGGCTGGCGGCAGCTGGCTTCCTCCAAGCGAACGGGACAGAAACGGCTTTCAGAGGCGAAGGTGCAGCTGGACACCGGAAAGGAAGCCCTTACCGAAGCAAAAGCCGAATATGAGAAGGCTAAAGCCGATTCCGATGGGGAGCTTGCGGAAGCGAGACAGAAGATCGCCGACGCCGAACGGGATCTGCAGGATCTGAAAGAGCCGACGTGGTACGTCTGGAACCGGAACAACAATCCGGAATATTCCGACTATGACGGCAACGCCGGGAAGGTGGACGCCGTAGCGGCTGTGTTCCCGGTGTTCTTCATTCTGGTGGCGGCCTTAGTCTGCCTGACCACCATGACCCGGATGGTAGAGGAACAACGCACGCAGATCGGCACGCTGAAAGCGCTTGGCTACTCCAAAGGAGCGATCCTGGCGAAATATGTGGCGTATGCCATGCTGGCCAGTTTTATAGGTGCTGTGCTTGGCCTGGGGGTTGGGTTCAAGCTCTTCCCGTGGGTCATCATCAATGCGTACAAGGCTCTTTATAACCTTCCCGCGCCTTTAACGCCCATCCATTGGGGATTCGGGGCGGCGTGTACGGCGGTGGCGGTGGTCTGCATGGGGCTGACTGCTTTGGGAGCTTCCATGGCCACCATGCGGGAGTTCCCCGCCCAGCTGATGCGGCCGAAAGCGCCCAAACCCGGAAAACGGGTGTTTCTGGAACGAGTGCCTTTTATATGGAAGCGGCTCAACTTCACCCAGAAGGTGACGGTTCGGAACCTCTTCCGGTATAAGAGACGGGCACTGATGACTATCGTGGGCATCGCCGGGTGTACGGCGCTGATGCTGACGGGGTTCGGGCTGCGGTATTCCATCCTTTCCATCGGGGAGAAGCAGTACAGCAGCATCTTCGTCTATGATACCCTTGCTTCCTTAAAAGACGGGACGTCAGAGAAGGAGGCAGAAGCGGCGCTGAACGACGCTCTGCGGGTGGAGAGCATTACGGAGGGGCAGCTTTTCTACACCCGGAGCATGGATGTGAGCGTCGGTTCCACCGTGCGGACGGTGAATTTGATGGTGCCGTCGGAGGTGGAGACCCTTCCCGATTATGTGAACCTCCATGAGCGTGGCAGCGGGGAGAAGCTGACGCTTACCGATGAGGGGGTGATCGTCAACGAAAAGCTGGCGAAGCTCTTAGGGCTGGAAGCTGGGGACACCTTGAAGCTCATCAGTCCCGACGGGCGGGAGATCCCGGTGACGGTTACAGGGGTCTGTGAAAACTACGCCCTTCACTATGTCTATATGACCCCGGTGCTTTATAAGAAGTGCTTCCGGGCGGAGCCGGTGGGCAACGAACTGCTTCTGAACTTTGCGGAAGGGGCGGACGAATCTGCCATTTCCAGCGGGCTCATGAAGCTCCCCGCCGTACAGGGGGTCGTGCAGTCTTCCGGGATCAACAGCAGCTTTGCAAAGATGCTGAAGAGCTTAAACAACATCGTCTGGGTGCTGATCCTTTCGGCGGGGGCGCTGGCCATCGTGGTGCTTTATAACCTTGCCAACATCAATGTGAACGAGCGGATCCGGGAGCTGGCGACCATTAAGGTCCTGGGCTTCTACGACCGGGAGGTCACTGCCTATATCACCCGGGAAAACACCGTTTCTTCTATTCTGGGAATGGGGCTGGGGCTCATCGGCGGCATTTTCCTCGAGCGGTTCGTGGTGCATACGGCGGAGGTGGATCTTGTCATGTTCGCACCGGATATGACGTGGGACTGCTTTGTGTTTGCGGGGCTTCTGACGCTGGTCTTTGCGGAGGCGGTCAACTTCTTTCTGCACTTCAAGCTGAAGAAGATCGACATGGTGGAATCTTTGAAATCCGTGGAATGACAAGGTTTGACAGTCGGGAGCATTTGTGTTACAATAAGAGAAAATCCACCAAATCCGGATGGATTCTCTTTTCAGAAAGGAAGCGTTTTCGTGAGCGAATGCACGCATAACTGTGAAAGCTGCGGCGAGAACTGTCCCTCCCGTTCCGGAGGCAGCAATCCGGCAGATTTTCTTGAAAAACCCCACCCCTTAAGCCACATCAAAAAGGTGATCGGCGTGGTCAGCGGCAAGGGCGGCGTCGGCAAGTCGCTGGTCACCTCTCTGATGAGTGTGACCATGCAGCGCCGGGGCTTCCATACGGCGGTTTTAGACGCCGACGTGACCGGCCCCTCCATCCCGAAGGTGTTCGGCCTGAAGGAAAAAGCCACCGGCGACCAGAACGGCATCTATCCCGTGAAAACCAAGACCGGAATCGAAGTCATGAGCGTCAACCTCCTGCTGGAGGACGATACGGCTCCCGTGATCTGGCGGGGTCCGGTCATTGCGGGAACGGTCAAACAGTTCTGGACCGATGTGATCTGGGATGACGTGGACTATATGTTTGTGGATATGCCTCCCGGAACCGGCGACGTGCCGCTGACGGTGTTCCAGTCCCTGCCGCTGGACGGCATCATCGTGGTCACCTCTCCTCAGGAGCTGGTCTCCATGATCGTGACCAAGGCGGTGCGGATGGCGCAGGCTATGAATATCCCGATCTTAGGCATCGTGGAAAATATGAGCTATGTGGTCTGCCCCGACTGCGGCAAAAAGATCTCCATCTTCGGCGAGAGCCACGTGGAGGAGGAAGCCGGAAAGCACGGGCTGAAGGTGTTGGGAAGGCTGCCGATGGATCCGCAGCTGGCAAAGCTCTGCGATCAGGGGGTCATTGAACTCTTTGAGGGCGACTGGCTGGATGAAGCGGCGGACGCTGTTGAAAGGGCTGGCAAGTGAACCTCGATCGGAAAGACCGGGGACAGATGGCGGAGGACGCCTTCCGGGAAGGGTATAACTGCTGTCAGGCGGTGGCAGCCGCTTTTTCCGACCGGATCGGGCTGCCTTTGGAGCTTGCGGTAAAGCTCGTCTCCGGGTTCGGAGCCGGGATGGGCCGGCTGCGGGAGGTCTGCGGGGCGGTATCGGGCATGACGTTCGTTGCCAATGCCCTCTGCGGCTACAGCGACCCGAAGGCGGCGGAGGAGAAAGCCGCCCACTATGCACGGATCCAGAAGCTGGCGGAAAAATTCCGGGAGGAAACGGGCAGCATCGTCTGCCGGGAGCTGTTGGGGCTGCCGGCAGGAGCGGTGTCGGTTTCCACGCCGGAAAAACGGACGGCGGACTATTATAAAAAGCGTCCCTGTCCGAAGCTGGTGCGGCTGGCAGCGGAGATCTTAGCGGAAGAATTCCCTGAATAAAGGAAAAACGCAGTTCCTGTTAAAAAATGTTTGACAGGAGCTGCGTTTTGTGGTATACTATATGAGCCGCATGTTCTGGGCTCCTTAAGTCAGGTAACTGCGCCTCAGAAACAGCGAGATTAAAGAAAAGGCAGGTGCCTTATAAAATGTTCGCAATTATGGAAACCGGCGGAAAGCAGTACCGTGTTCAGCCCGGCGACGTGGTGTTCATCGAGAAGATCGAGGGAGACGCTCAGTCTACCGTGACCTTTGACAAGATCGCACTGGTCGGCGACGAGAACGGGACCAAGATCGGCGCTCCCTATGTGGAAGGCGCAACCATCTCTGCTACTCTGCTGAAAAACGGCAAGGCAAAGAAGATCACTGTTTTCACTTACAAGCCCAAAAAGAGCTCGAAGCGGAAAATGGGTCACAGACAGCCTTACTCCCAGGTGAGAATCGACTCCATCAACGCATAACGTCATGATCGACGTGACGTTGTGGACGGCTGACGGCCATACGGCGGGATTTCGGATCTCCGGACACGCCGGATATGAGGACAGCGGAAAGGATATTGTCTGCGCCGCCGTTACCTCGGCCATGCAGCTTGCGGCCAACGGGATTACTGAGATCCTTTTCTACCAGCCGGAACTCCGGGTGGAGGAAAATGCCGTGACCTTGCAGACCAATGGGAAGTGTCAGGATCCGAGGGTGTTCGCCCTGCTGGATTCCCTCCGGCTTCAGTTGGAGGTCTTAGAGGAGCAGTTCCCGCAATTCATTCAAATCCATATCCTGGAGGTGTAAGTCATGTTAAAGCTCAGCATTCAGTTCTTTGCTCATAAAAAAGGTGTAGGTTCTACCAAGAACGGCCGTGATTCCGAGTCCAAGCGTCTCGGCGCCAAGCGTGCCGACGGCCAGAAGGTCTTAGCCGGCAACATTCTGGTCCGGCAGCGGGGCACTCACATCCATCCTGGCACCAACGTTGGGATCGGCAGCGACGACACCCTGTTCGCTCTGGTGGACGGCGTCGTGAAGTTCGAACGCTTAGGCCGCGACCGCAAAAAGGTCAGCGTCTATACCGTTCAGTAAAAGCGAAAACCCCGAGCGATCCGCTTGGGGTTTTTTGATGCGGCCCTTCGTTCTCGATCTGAGTGCTGCGTTTTCTGCCCGCAGCGGTCGTATCTTTTCCTCCTGCCGGCAGATACTAAAGTTGCTGGCTCAAGCGTGTTTTGCCGTGGGGTGAAACACGCTTTCGGGGGTTAGAAGTTCCGTTACGGTTTCGGCCGGAAAGGCATGGTTTTTTCAGTATGTTTATCGATCGGGCAAAAATTTTCATCAAAGCCGGCGACGGCGGCAACGGCGCAGTTTCTTTCCATCGGGAGAAGTATGTGGCAGCCGGCGGGCCGGACGGCGGCGACGGCGGAAAAGGCGGCGACGTGGTCTTTGTCGTGGACAAAAGCGTGGACACGCTGGTGAACTTCCGCTACCGTTACAAATTTGAGGCCCAGAACGGTCAGCCCGGCGGATCCAAGCGCTGCTCCGGAAAGAGCGGTGAGGATCTGATCATCCGGGTGCCTCTGGGCACCATCGTAAGAGAAGCGGCCTCCGGACAGGTCATGGCCGACCTGTCTTCGGGAGAACCGGCAGTCCTGGCCCGGGGGGGCAAGGGCGGTGCGGGAAACCAGCACTTCGCCACGGCGACCCGGCAGATTCCCCGGTTCGCCAAACCCGGAGCCAAGGGCGAGAGCTTTGAAGTGACGCTGGAACTGAAGCTCCTGGCAGACGTGGGGCTGGTGGGCTTTCCAAATGTGGGAAAATCCACCTTCATTTCCGTGGTCAGCGCCGCAAAGCCGAAGGTCGCAAACTATCACTTCACGACCCTCAGCCCGGTGCTGGGCGTGGTAAAGATCAATGACGAGCACTCTTTCGTTATGGCGGACATCCCCGGTCTGGTGGAAGGCGCCAGCGAAGGGGTCGGTTTGGGTCACGATTTCCTGCGGCATGTGGAGCGCTGCCGGCTGATCTTGCATCTGGTGGACGTTTCCGGCTCCGAGGGACGGGATCCCATCGACGATTTCGAGAAGATCAACTACGAGCTCAAAAACTTCAACGAGGAGCTGGCGGAGCGGCCTCAGGTAGTGCTTGCCAACAAGTGCGACCTGGCCACTCCGGAGCAGATCGAGGCCTTCCGCAAGTACATCGAGGGGAAGGGACTGCCCTTCTTTGAGATCAGTGCCGCTATGACGAAAGGAACGGCGGAGGTGATCCGCTATGTGGCGGAGCAGCTCCAGAAGCTGCCACCTCTGAAGCGGTACGAGCCGGAGTTCGTCCGGCCGGATCCGGATGCGGTGCGGAACGACCGCAGCTTCACTGTGGAAGTGGAGGACGGGGTCTACTATGTGGACGCCCCGTGGCTGGAGGGGATCCTCTCCATGGTCAACATGGAGGATTACTCTTCCCTGCAGTACTTCCAGAGAGTCCTGAGAGAGTCCGGAATCATCGATAAGCTGGACGCTATGGGCGTGCAGGAAGGCGATACCGTGGACATTCTGGGCTTCCGCTTTGAGTATGTACACTGACGGGAGGGGACGTTTTTGGACGAGAAGACCCACGCCCGGCAGATGAGCCCCCTGACCCTGGCTTTTCTCGGGGACGCGGTGTTTGAGCTGCGAGTCCGGGAAAAGCTGGCGGAAAAAGGCAGCGCGCCTGTAGGCGCTCTCCACCGGAGAGCCGTCAACGTGGTCTGCGCCAAGGCTCAGTGCGTCGCCGCAGAAGCCATCGCTCCGCTTCTCACCGAAGAGGAGACGGCCATCTACAAGCGGGGACGGAACAGCCACAGCAGTGTTCCGAAGAATGCCGATCCGTCGGAATACCGCAGCGCCACCGGTCTGGAGGCGCTTTTCGGATACCTGCATCTCTGCGGTGACAAGCAGCGGGAGGCAGAGCTTTTTGAAGCAGTCTGGCAGGCGATTGGCGAATAAGTTGGGAGGTCTCTATGGAAAAGCAGCATCGTGGGATGAGCGTGTTTCTGGATGTCCTTCTGGTCCTTTTGGGAACCTTTATCTATGCGGCGGGGCTTTACTTTTTCATTGAACCGGCCAACATTGCGCCCGGCGGCGTCAGCGGCATTGCAGTGCTGATCAACTACCTGACCCGTGCGCCCATCGGCATCGTCAGTGCGGCCATCAACATCCCGCTGATCCTGATCGGATACCGGTTCGTGGGGCGGGAGTTTATCTGGAAGACGCTGCTGTCCATCGCCAGTTTTACGGTATTTTACGACTATGTGCTCAGCTTTTTCCCGGTGTATCAGGGAGAGCGGCTTTTGTCCTGCATCTTCGGCGGGGTGATCTGGGGCATCGGCATCGGGCTGGTGTTCCTGCGGTCGGGCTCCACCGGCGGTACGGACATCATCATCAAGATCATCAACAAGAAGTTCCCCCATATGCCGCTGGGGCGGGTGACGCTGGCGACAGACGCCGTGATCATTCTGGCCTCCGTGTTTGTGTACCACAGCATCGAATCGGCGCTTTACGCCATCATCACCATCTTTGTCTGCTCGCAGGTCATGGATACGATCATCTACGGCGGCGACAAGGGAAAGCTGGTCTATATCATCTCGAACCGTTCCCGGGAGATTGCCGACGCCGTAATGAAGGCGCTGGACCGGGGCACCACCTTCTTGAAAGGGGAGGGCGGCTACACCGGCGAGGACAAGCGGGTCTTGATGTGCGCCCTGCGGCGGAACGAGTATCATACCGTTAAGACCATTGTCCAGAATCTGGATCCCGACGCCTTTATGATCGTTTCGGATTCCTCCGAGGTGCGAGGCGAGGGCTTCAAGGCAATGGCTGAGAAGGAAGAAGAACTTCTGCTTGGCGGACAGATGAAAATTGAAGAGATCCTGCAGGAGTGGGAAGAAAAGCAGAAAGCAAATAGACAATCTGCTTTACAGGGCAAAGGCGTCGCTGAAAAACATCATCGGCGAGGCAGGCAAAGAACTATTATGAGAACACTTGAAGAAGTCAAAAAAGAACTCGACGGCAGATATGTCGCAGCC
>USLH01000031.1 GCA_900555435.1 uncultured Oscillospiraceae bacterium
AACCTTTCGCTTTCTTCTTTTACCGGAGGGTTTTCCCTACCGGTCCTCCCTCTTCTCTCTTTTCTTCTCCGGCGGAATCTTCCGCCCGTCGGCTGCCGGACCTGTTCCGGCAGCGGCGCTCTCTTTTGAATGCCCCGCAATTTTTAAAGCTGCTCTTTGCAGGCTTTTGAATTTTGCTTTCTTCTATTTTCTTCTCTCCTTTCTCTGCCCTGCCGGAAACTCTCCGGCAGCGGCGCCCCTCTTTTGCTATCCTCTTACCATACGGTTTCTTCTCTCATCCTTGGAGGTCTTCTCCGACAGGCGGCAGATTTTCTGCCGCTTTCTTTTTTGATCATAAAAACCACCGACTCTACCGGCAGAGGTGTCCCGTGAAAGCCTTCGCTTCAAGCATCGAGTAAGGCGAGCCGCTGATTGAAATTTTTTCCCTCAATAAAAAGTTTCCGATAGGAGAGCAAGCCGGACTGTGGAGCAAGTGATGTGAGCAAAATAAAAAATCCGTGTGTCTTTGAACCCCTTTTCCGGCAATGGGCTCTGCTCTTTGCCGGTGGCTTCCCCTCCCTGCCTTGACTTTTCCCTTTCCTTCTGTTATCCTTTTCTTACCCCAAAATTCCAAGGAGGAACAGCTTTTATGTACCGAGAACTGCTCGCTGAATTGTCCAAAGGATACGGCTGGGTGCGTCCCCAGCCCCCTTGCCCCGAAGCGGAAATCGCCGCAGCCGAAAAAGCCTTGGGCTGCCCCTTTCCGCCGGAGCTTCGCGCCCTTCTCCGGGAGCTGAACGGCGACAAATGGCTGCTCTTATCCGCCTCCGACATCGTAAAAAATGCCGAGCAGAACCGGAAAGCCTACCTTCCTCTCTTTGAAGAAGATTTCACCATGGAGGAGTACCGTGACCGGATCGAGCGCTTTCTTTTCTTCGCCGAAAACGGCTGCGGTGACCTTTACGGCTATCGCCTTTCCCCGGAAGGCGTCCCCGATGAAACGACCATCTTCTACTGGGATCATGAAGAGATCGGCGAGCCCTGCTGCTGGAAGCCTGTGGCAAAAAACATAACCGAATTTCTCACCCGCTACTATCGGAATGAGATCTGACCGAAGACAGAAAAACTCCCGCAGGGAAGTTCCCTGCGGGAGTTTTTGCTTTATTCGATCGTTTCAAGTGAAAGGTCCGAGCTTATGACCCGCACCTTTCCGGCGATCTTCCGGGGCGCATCGTCCAGAGAAAGGCTCCCCTGAATGCAGAGTGCCGCCGAACGCTTTTCCGTGCAGCGCAGAAGCTCTGCTTCCCCACCGGAAAAAGTCGTCCCGGAAAGCAGGATCTTCGTCTCCGGATAGGAAAGCTCCGGATAAGGCCGCTCCTTTAATAGGATCCGGCTGCTCCCGATGTCGGAGTTTATGAGCCGTACGCAGTCCACCGCCGTATGGGAGGAAATGAGATCGTCCACCTGATTCTCCACCCGGACGTTTTCAAACGTAAGGTTCCTCTGTACCGGCGCCGGAGAACCGGGATAGTAGCTGTGAGACCAGCAGTCGTCGTCAAAATGGATGGACAGCGCCGCTCTTCGCTTTTTCTGCAGCCGGATGTCCCGGAAAACGATGTTTTCGCAGCCGCAGTTGTAAATGGGGTCGTCATCCTGCACCATGGCCCACCGGATGTCCCCGTCCAGCACCTGGACGCCTTCTTTATGGGTAGGCCGGATCGCAGAGCGGTACTCCGTCCCGTCCGGCTCCGTTGCCACCCGGTAAAGCCGGCCTTCCGACACCACCGTGTCCGACCGCCGAACGATCATCCCTTCCGTCCAGTCGCACCAGGAGCCGGCAAGGATCCGGGCAAAGTACCCGGTCGTGTCCTTGTCGTCCAAGTCCCAGCAGTCCTCGATGATCCCGTCCCGGATCCACCCCAATTGAGGGTTGGAGCCCACATAATCGTGGGCGTTCAGGGCAATGGGGTCGTCAAACGTCCGGAACAGCCCGTGGCGTACCACGAATTTGGAGCCTTTCCCGAAATGGACGGCGTCCTTCCGCCCCTCGATGTGGACCCGCTCGATGACGGCATCCTCAAAGGTGCAGATGTGGATGCAGAAGCTCTGCGCCGGAAGATCCATACAGACAAAATCGAAGATCCGCACCCGCTTGACATAGAAAAAGGAAAGCTCCCCTGCAAGCCCTACCACCGGGGTGCTGCTCCCCCGCTGCTGCCCGTTGCAGATCAGGCGGAGCCCCCGGATGATGATGTCGTGATCCCAGCTACGGGTCAGTGCGCCCTTGTTCACAAAAGCGTAGTTGTTTTCCGCCCCGTCCTCATTGGGAAGACGCTTGACAGCTGTCCCCGCCCCAAAGATCAGCTCCGTATCCGAGGAAAGGAAGATCGTCCGATCCAGCTCATAAACGCCGGGCACGTCGATCACAATCCGCCCGCCCTTGTCGCAGAGCCGCTGCAGCGCCCGTGCATTGAATGCCGCCGGATTTCCGGGGAGAAACGGTTCTGTCATACATCCTCTCCTTACTTGCTTTTGCTCTTTTGAAGCTCCTGAACTCCTACGATCACCAGAGCCAGAGCGAAGAACCCCACCGGGATCTCCGCCACCGGAGAAGCTCCAACGTAACCGGTGTTCCCGTTCATCATCCTCGCAAAAGCGACCAGCGCCTCATAAAGAAACGACACGCCTGCCAAAATTGCTCCCGCCGCTCCCAGAGCGATCCGGGTTCTACCCGAAAGCCACGCTCCCGCTCCCGTCAATAAAAGGGCGGCAAAGGGCAGGATCAGGAAAAGGCACCAGAAATCGATTCCTCTCCCCACGCCGTAAAAATCCAACACTTCAAAGAAGTGCATCCCCGTCCGGATCACCCGGTAAAGGAAGATCCCTCCCAGAACGATCGTAGCGGACAGGGAAAAGGTCCGTTCCCCTATCATTTTCCACACCGCTCCATTTCCTCTGCCGCCAGCAGAAGCCCCAGCTTCCCGGTGCCGTAGGTCAGCCCCCCCTGCATCCAGACGGAGTAAGGCGCACGGATGGGCCCGTCCGCTGAAAGCTCAAGGGAAGCGCCCATGGTGAAGGTTCCCGCCGCCATAATGACCGGGTCCTCATATCCGGGCATGGCCCAGGGCTCCGGCGTCACATGGGAGTCCACCGGCGATCCCTTCTGAATTCCCCGGCAGAAAGCGCAGAGCTTCTCCGGGCTCCCCAGCTCGATGGCGGCGATGATGTCCGTCCGGGGGGCGTCGTAGGCGGGGTTTGCCTTGAAGCCCATCTTCCCGAACAGCGCCGCCCCGAAGCAGGAGGTCTTCACCGCAGCCGCCACTGCCGAAGGCGCATGGAAAAGTCCCAGATACATCCCCCGGTTCTGATTCAAAGTGCAGCCGGCCTCCCGCCCGATCCCCGGGCAGGTCAGCCGGTAGCCGCACAGCTCCACCAGATCCTTCCGCCCGGCAATGTAGCCGCCGGTGGGGGCAATGCCGCCGCCGGGGTTCTTGATGAGGGAGCCTGCCATCAGGTCGGCTCCTACGGAAACCGGCTCGGATTTCTCCACAAATTCTCCGTAGCAGTTGTCAACAAACACCACGGCGTCGGGATTTCCCTTTTTCGCCGCTTGGGCGATCTTTCCAATGGTTTCCACCGTCAAAGAAGGCCGCAGGGAGTACCCCCGGGAGCGCTGGATGTAGACCATCTTCGCCCCTTTTGCCGCCTCTTCAATAGCCGGATAATCCGGCTCACCGGAAGGGAGCAGCTCCACCTGACGGTACTGGATGCCGTACTCCTTCAAAGAGCCGGTTCCGCCGCCCCGGATGCCGATGACCTCCTCCATGGTGTCGTAAGGCGCCCCAGTCACCGAGACCACCGTATCCCCCGCCCGAAGCACGCCGAACAGCGCCACCGTCAGGGTGTGGGTTCCGGAAACGAAGTTGTGCCGGACAATGGCGTCCTCCGCCCCCAGCGCCTGGGCGAACACGGCATCCAGCGTGTCCCGTCCCATGTCGTCGTAGCCGTAACCGGTGGTTCCGACTAAATGAGCCGCCGACACCCGATGGTCGGTGAACGCCTTCAGCACCTTGGCTTCGTTATATTCGGCGATCCCGTCGATCCGCCGGAACACCTCCCGGCACTGCTTTTCCGCCTCCTCAGCCAGCCGGATAAGCTCCGGGCTGAATTCATAAAGTCCTGTATAATCGATCATCTTTTTCTCCTTTTTGCAAAAAACGGAGCGGATCTGACAAAAGGGATCCGCTCCGCCGTTTTTTAACCCTTATTCCATCTCGCCCAGCTTTTCGATCAGCGCCCGGGTCAGATCCCTGACCGCCGTCAGATCGCTGTCCTTCACCACGCAGTAAGGCGAGTGCAGATACCGGCAGGGCGCCGAAATGGCGATGGTCTTCACACCGCCCGCCGCCTGATGGATGCTTCTGGCGTCATTCCCGCCGGCCACCATGGTCTTGGTCTGGACGGGGATCCCCTTTTCCGCCCCCAGCTGGTGGCAGAGCTTATAAAGATCCCGGGGATAGATCGTCCCCCGATCCATGAAGCCCACGACCGCCCCTTTTCCGAGGGAGCAGACGTTTTTCGGCTCGCTCACACCTGCTAAATCCGCCGCCGTCGTAGCTTCCAGCGCAATGGCATAATCCGGCGCCACACTGAATGCAGAGCCTGCCGCACCCCGACAGCCCACTTCCTCCTGGACGCTGAAGCTGAACCAGCAGTCGCAAGGCAGCTCCGACCGGATCAGCTCCACCATCACCGCACAGCCGAACCGGTCGTCGATGGCTTTTCCCTTCCAGCAGCCGTTTCCGAAAGCCCCGAAATCCGCCGGGAAGCAGATCTCGTCACCGTATTCCACCAAAGCTTCCACTTCTTCCTTCGTGCTGCAGCCGATGTCGATGTAGAGCTTATCCACCGATACGGCGGTCTTCCGCTCCTCTTCGGACTGCATATGGATGGCCTTCGTGCCAATGACGCCGGGGATCCGGTCCTCACCCACCAGCACCTTCCGCCCCAAGATCACCCGGGCGTCCACGCCGCCTACGGTAGTGAAGCAGATTCCTCCGTCGGAGGCAAAGCCGGTGACGATCATGCCCACCTCGTCGGTGTGGGCATCAATCAGGATCTTCTTTTTCGGGGCCTTTGCGCCTTTTTTGAAGACGATCACGTTCCCCATATCGTCCACCCGGTAGGAGTCGGCGTAGTCCTCAATCATCCCGATGATCCGGCTGGCTACAGCGCTCTCGTTTCCGGAAATGCCGTATTCGTTGCAGAGCGTTTCCAAAATCTCATGAAATTCCATGGCTTTTCCCTCCTTATTCGCCGCAGCTTAAGACGTACTGGGCAATGAGGTCTCCCACCGCCTCCACGTCGGAGACCTGGACGACCTCCACCGGCGTGTGCATGTATTTCAGCGGGATGGACAGAAGGGCGGTCCTGATCCCCCCGGCCGTAACCGTGATCTCGTCGGCGTTGGTTCCGGTGCGGCCCCCCATGACCTCCGGCTGCCATAAGATCCGTCGGGTCCGGGCGATGCTCACCAGCTCGTCGTACATCCCCCGGTTGAGGATGGGGCTGATACCGATCATGGCGCCTTCTCCCATCTTGCCGCACTTTCTCTCGTCGGCGTCGGCGGTGTGGGCAAAGCTCACGTCCACCGCAATGGCGGCGTCCGGCTTCACCCGGAAGGAGGTGGAAGCCGCCCCGAAGCGGCCGGTTTCCTCCTGGCAGGAGAAGACCACCGCCAGGGAAAAGCCCATGGGCTTGCCCTTCAACCGCTCCAGCGCATTGAGGATGGACGCCACCCCTGCCCGGTCGTCCAAAGACCGGGAGGTGACCCGCCCGTTCTGGAGTTCTGTAAAATCGCTGACATAGGTGACCCGGTCGCCGGGCGCCACCCACCGGAGCAGCTCCTCTCTGGAATAGCCGGTGTCGATGGCGACCTCGTCCATCTCCACCACCTTTTTGGTGTCCTCCCCGGAGGTCAGATGGGGCGGAAGCGTGCCAACGATGCCGGTGATGGGCTTCGTCCCGTGGATCACCACTTCCTGCGCCAGTAAAAGCCGCCGGTCGATGCCGCCGCACCGGTCCACCCGGACAAAGCCCTCATCGGTGATATGGGTGACGATCATGCCGATCTGGTCGATGTGGGCGTCCAAAAGCAGGAGCGGTGCATTGGGGTCTTCCGCCGGGATGTTTGCGATCACGCTGCCGAAATCGTCGATCTTCACATCGCTGGTGTAAGCCGCAAGCAGCTCCGCCGCTGCTTTGGAAGCAGCGCCTTCGTCGCCGGAAACGCCGTCGGCTTCGCAGAGACGGCGCAGGGTCTCCAGAGTTGTCATCATTCTTCCTCCCTTATTTCAAACCGTTCACGATGGATTTAAAATGTCTTCCCCGAATCTCAAAGTTCGGGTATTTGTCAAAGCTGGCGCTGGCGGGGGAAAGGCTCACCACGTCCCCGGGCTTTGCCAGCCTCCGGGCGATGGCTACCGCCTCTTCCATATCCCCGGCGTGCTCGATGATGAGCCCGGATTCCTCAAAGCCCTCGCAGGCCCGGACAGCGGCTTCAATCTTCGGTCCGGTGGTGCCCATCAGCACCAGCGCTTTCACCTTCTCGATGATCTTCGGTGCCAGCGGCTCATAGGGGATCTTCTTATCGTATCCGCCGGCAATGATGATGATCTTCTGGTTGAAGGAGTTGAGCCCCGCAATGGTGCGGCTGGGGCTGCTGGCGATGGAATCGTTGTACCACGTCACCCCGTCCAGCTCCCGGACCCGCTCGATCCGGTGCTCCACTCCGCCGAAGGTCCTGGCGACCTTTACGATCTTCTCCGGCTCCACTTCCCCGTCCACGGCGGAAATGGCAGCCAGATAGTTCTCCACATTGTGAAGCCCCGGAATGACGATCTCGTCCTTTTTCAGAAGGGCTTCTTTCCTCCCGTGATGAACGGCGTAAAGAACGCCGTCCTCGTCCAAGAAGGCGCCGTTTTCCGGCATCTCCCGGCGGCTGAAGAAGGAAAGCTCCCCCCGGACCTCCGTTGCGAAGGAACGGGTCACATCGTTGTCCAGATTCAATACCGTCCGGGAAAAGGCGTTCTGGTGAAGATAGAGGTTTTTCTTGCTGTCGATGTACTCCTGCATATCCTTGTGGACGTCCAGGTGGTTGGGCGCCACGTTGGTGATGACCGCCACGTCCGGCGACCGCCGCATGGAGATGAGCTGGAAGCTCGAAAGCTCCACCACCGCCGCATCGTCCTCTTTTACCTCTTCGATCTCAGGAAGCAGCGCCTTGCCGATGTTGCCGCCAAGCCACACCCGCTTCCCCTGAGCCTCCAGGAACTTGGAGATCAGCGTAGTGGTGGTGGTCTTCCCGTCGGAACCGGTCACGGCATAAATCCTGCAGGGGCAGAGGTCGAAAAAACACTCCATCTCGCTGGTGACCACTTTTCCCTTTTTCCTCGCCTCGCTGAGGGCGGGGGAGTTGAAATACATCCCCGGCGTCCGGAAGATCACGTCGGCGTCGTCAAGCGCCTCCAGATACCCCTCTCCCAGCCGGAACTTCGCTCCCTGCTTCAAAAGGCTCTCGTAGGTCTCCCCCATCTGCTCCGCCGAACGCTTGTCGCAGACGGTGACCCCGATCCCCTTCTCCAAAAACTTCTCGATCAAGCGGGTGTGGCTCACGCCGACCCCGATAAAAACCACCCGTTTTTTCCGCAGCTCGTTGAAAAAACGGGAAACTGAAACAGCCATGGGATCCTCTCCTTACTTACCCTGTGGTTTCGGGCATACTGGTTTCAGTATACCGCATCCTCCCTCTTTTCGCAAGGGCTTTCCGTCGAAATCCTTTAAAGCGCCGTTTTCCAAATCAGTGCCACGGTCACCGCCGTCCAGAGCAAAGAAAGCACCGGCACCCCGATCCGGAAGGACCAGTGGTTCGTCTTGTGCCGGAAGACCACCATTCCCGTCAGAAACCCCCAGGCTCCCCCTAAAGCTGCCAGCAAAAACAGCACCTTTTCCGGCACCCGCCAGCGCCCCTTTTTCGCCTTCCATTTGTCTAACCCGCAGACTGCAAAAGCGATGACGCACATTGCCGCCACGCAGATCGAATAGATCCAAAAAGGTTTCATTCCTTTTTCCACCCTTTCCGTGCTTTTTGATACCCCCATTGTACCACAAAAACGTCCTTTCCGACAACGGGCTTTCAAAAAGGCACTGTTCAAAATTATTTTCTTGTATTTCCCTGCAGAGAATAGTATAATAAAGGAATGACAGTTTGTCCCTCCGGTTTTCCCGGAGCGATCCCGATAAATTCGGAAAGGAAGTTTTCAGATGGAACCGAAAACCGATTTCATTCCCGTGCTTCTGGGCAGCGACGTGAACGTTTACGGCATGGCCCGCTCCTTCCACGAAGCCTTCGGCATCCCCTCTGTCGCCATCGGCAAGGGACGCCTTACCGCCACCTCCAACAGCAAGATCGTCACCGTCGAGGTGGTCGAGCCGAATCTGGAAGACGACAAGGTCTTCTGCGACACCCTGATCGCATTTTCCAAACGCTATCCCAAGGATCAGCCCCTCCTCTTAGTCCCCTGCGGAGACAACTACATCAAGCTCCTCTCCCGGAATCAGGACACCCTGCGCCCCTACTACCGCTTTGCCTGCATCGATGAAGCCCTGCTCATGCGCCTTTCCATCAAGGAGAGCTTCTATCAGGTCTGCACCGAGCACGGCTTTGCCTTCCCTAAAACCACCACCTGCACCTACGAAAATTATAAGACCGTAACACTCCCCTTCGATTTCCCGGCGATCATCAAGCCATCCAATTCCGTGGCGTACTGGAACTGCAAGTTTCCCCACAAGAAAAAGGTCTTCGTCGCCAACAGCAAAGAGGAGTTTGACGCCATATTAGACGCCATCTACGGCTCTTCTTACAAGGATCATCTAATCCTGCAGGAATACATTCCCGGCGACGACTCCCAGATGCGGGTTCTGAACGCCTACTGCGGCCGGGATAAAAAGGTAAAGCTCATCGCTTTGGGCCACGCCCTTTTGGAGGAACATTCCCCCGAAGGCATCGGCAGCTACGCCGCCATCATCAGCGACCGGGACGAGGAACTGGAGCGCCGCATGATTGGCTTCTTAGAAGACATCGGCTATGTGGGCTTTGCAAACTTCGACATCAAGCTGGATCCCCGGGACAACACCTACAAGCTCTTCGAGATGAACCTGCGGCAGGGACGCTCCAGCTTCTTTGTCACCGCTGCCGGCTATAACCTTGCAAAATGGCTGGCCGACGACGTGGTCTACGAAAAGGAAATGCCCCTGACCATCGCTGACAACGAAGTCCTCTGGACCATCATCCCCAAGGGCATCATCATGAAGTATGTAAAGGACGAGTCTTTAAAAGCCGAGGCAAGAAAGCTCTACAAAAAGGGAAAGGTCTGCCGCTCCCTTTACTATAAGCCGGACATGAACTTCCACCGTCTCGTGGGATTTTTCAGAAACCAGCTCCACTACTACCAGAAATACCACAAATACTTCGGAAACAAAGGATTGCACGATTGATGAAACGCTTAGGAGTCATCGGCGGTCTGGGGCCCATGGCGTCCGCCTATTTTCTGGAGCTGCTGGTCCGCATGACCGATGCGGCCACGGACCAGGAACATCTGGACGTCACCCTTCTCTGCCGCCCTTCCATTCCCGACCGAACTGCCGCCATTTTAGACAAGAGCAAGGATTCCCCCGTCCCCATGATGCAAGCCGCCGCAAAAGAATTGGAGCAGGCGGGAGCCTGCTGCATTGCCGTCCCCTGCATCACCTCCCACTACTTTTTTAACGAGCTGCAGCCTGCCGTTTCCATCCCCTTCCTCCACCTGGTCAAAGAGACCGTTGCTCACTTAAAAGAGCAAGGCGTCAAAAAGGCCGGCATCTTAGCCACCACCGGTACCGTTTCCACCCGCCTTTTTCAGGACGAGCTGGAGCGGCAGGGGCTTTCCTTCGCCGTCCCCTCGGAAGAAGGACAGGAAAAGGTCATGCATCTTATTTACCAGAACGTCAAAGCCGGGCTTCCCCCGGAAATGCCCCTTTTTAAAGACGTTTCCGCCGAGCTGCGGCAAAAGGGCGCCGAGTGCCTGATCTTGGGCTGCACCGAGCTTTCTATGATCAAAAAAGACTATCCCTTAGGAGCCGGGTATCTGGATACCATGGAAGTGCTTTCCAAAGCCTCCATCCAGTTCTGCGAAAAGCCCTTAAAACCCGAATACCGCTCCCTGATCACCCGATAAACTCCATCCCGAAAGGATCTGATTCCCTATGTGCGGATTTGCCGGCTTTACCACCAACGGTTTGAAAGGCGACCGTCTTGCCATCATCCGGGCCATGTCCGACCGCATCGCCCACCGGGGCCCCGACCAGGCGGACTATTACGTCGACGACGGCATCGCCATGGGCTTCCGCCGTCTCTCCATCATCGATCTGGAAGGCGGCAGCCAGCCTATTTTAAACGAGGACGGCACCAAAGTCCTGACCTTCAACGGCGAGATCTACAACTATCAGGACCTCCGGAAGGATCTTCTGGAAAAAGGCCACCTCTTCAAAACCAACACCGACTCCGAAGTTCTCCTCCACGGCTATGAGGAATACGGTGAGGAGCTGCTCCAGAAGCTCCGGGGAATGTTTGCCTTCGTCATCTGGGACAAGACCGCCGGGACTCTCTTCGGCGCCCGGGACATCTTCGGCATCAAGCCGTTCTACTACTACAAAAAAGACGGAAACTTCCTCTACGGCTCCGAGGTCAAGTCCTTTCTGGAGCACCCCTCCTTTGAGCGGGAGGTAAACACCGACCGGATCCCCGACTACATGTGCTACGAGTACATTCCCACGGAGGAGACCCTTTTCAAAAACGTCTATAAGCTCTTAGGCGGTCAGTGCTTCACCTATAAAAACGGCGAACTGAACGTCAAGAAATACTACGACATCCGGTATCACATCGACAACACCAAAACGCTGGAAGAGTGGGAAGCCCTCATCACCGACGAATTCACCAAATCCGTGGAAGCCCATAAGATCAGCGACGTGGAAGTGGGCTGCTTCCTGTCCAGCGGCGTGGACTCCAGCTATGTGGTGAAGGAGGTCTCCAAGGTCACCAAAGACGTGAAGACCTTCTCCGTAGGCTATGAGGAAGAAAAGTACAGCGAGCTTTCCTACGCCCAGGACTTCTCCAAAGTTGTCGGCGTTCCCAACATCTCCAACAAAGTTTCCGCCGACGACTATTTCGGTGCCGCCGCAAAGATCCAGTATTTCATGGACGAACCCCTCCCCAACCCCTCCGAAGTCCCCCTCTATTTCCTGGCGGAAAACGCCCGGAAGTATGTAAAGGTCGTCCTCTCCGGCGAGGGTGCGGACGAGCTGTTCGGCGGCTATCCCTCCTACGTTCAGGAAGGGCATTTTGCCCAGTACGCCCACATTCCGAAGTGCATCCGGAAGAGCGCCGCCGCTTTAGCCAAGCGCCTTCCCGACTTCAAGGGCAAGCACTTCATCGTCCGGGGCGCCATGGAGCCCTACCAGCGGTTCGCAAGAGCCAACTACGTCTTCACCCGGGACGAGCGCTGGACGTATCTGAAGGATAAGATCCCCGCAAAAGACCCGGTGGATTATGCAAAGCCCTACTTCGATAAAGTAAAAAATCTGGACACCCCCACCCAGCTCCAGTATGTGGACATCCACACCTGGATGCTCTACGACATCCTCCAGAAAGCCGACCGGATGAGCATGGCGAACTCGCTGGAGCTCCGTGTCCCCTTCCTCGACAAAAAAATGCTGGAGCTTGCCATGCAGATCCCCGTCCGGTACCGGATCAAGGGCAACATCACCAAAGTTGCCCTCCGGGGAGCCGCCATCAAGCAGCTGCCCGAGCGCACCGCCAACAAGCCGAAGCTGGGCTTCCCCGTCCCCCTCAATGACTGGCTCCGTCAGGACAAGTATTACGAAATGGTGCGGGAGAAATTCGACGGCAAAGTCGCCGCCCTCTTCTTTAACCATGACGCCATCCGCAAGCTCTTGGACGACCACAAGGCCGGTCTTGCCCTTAATATGAAAAAGATATGGACGATCTACAGCTTCATCCTCTGGTACGAGGAATTCTTCATCAACAACTGACCCGTTTTTAAGAAAGGAACCGCCATGAGCTACGACAAAAACAAGTCCGGTGCGTCCCGCCGCCCCGGTAAATCCGGAAAGCCCTATGTAAGCGCCGATGACCGCTTTTACTCCCGCCCCAAGCGCACCGAACGTCCGCCCCGTCCTTCCCGTCCCGCTCCCCGTCCGGAGCTGGAAGCGGAAGAGAGCGAAAACGTCTTCATCGCCGGCCGCAACCCCGTGATCGAGGCACTGAAAAAAGGTGAAAATCTGGATACCGTCTTCGTGGAGAAGGGCCAGACCGGCGGCAGCATGAGCAAGATCATCGCTTTGGCCAAAGAAGCCGGCTGCCCCGTGAAGGAAGTCACCTCCCAGAAGCTGGAAGGCATGGCAGGGGGCACCTCCCATCAGGGGGTCGTGCTCTCCGTCTCCGCCGCCCCTTATGCGGAAGTCTCCGACCTCCTGGAAAGAGCCGAAGCTGCCGGGGAAAAGCCCTTCCTCATCATCGCCGACGAGGTGGAAGATCCCCACAACTTAGGTGCCATCATCCGTACCGCTGAAACCGCCGGTGCCCACGGCGTCATCATCCCCAAACGCCGGGGAGTCGGGCTCACTTCCGCCGTCTTCAAATCCTCCGCCGGAGCCGCCGCCCACATCCCCGTGGCGCGGGTGGCAAATCTTGCCTCCACTGTAGACGAGCTGAAGGAAAAAGGTGTCTGGGTCTACGGCTGCGACATGGAAGGCGAGACCTGGTGCAGCGTCAATTTTGACGGGGGTGTTGCCCTCATCATCGGCTCCGAGGGCAAGGGTATGAGCCGCCTTCTCAAGGAAAAATGCGACGTGATGGTCAGCCTTCCCATGCTGGGCGAGGTCACCTCCTTAAACGCCTCGGTTGCCGGCGGCATCATCATGTACGAGGTTGCCCGCCAGCGGCTGGGCTTAAAAGCCGTCAATCCCAAAGGCTGATGAAATCTCTCTGAAAGGCTGGAACGCTTGCCATGGATCCGAAACAGACGTCGCTGGACGAAATCCTTCTTGAGGTGGAGCTGTCCAACACCCAGATGAAAAAAGCCGATGATCCGGACGTGGATCAGCTCTTAAAGGAGCTTCTGCAGGAAAAGAAGGAGCGGCAGGAAACGCCGCCTCCACCCAAGCCCTCTTCGGAAGAGCCCCCTACCCGGGTCTTTAAACGGGATGCCCTGAAACGGCAGGTTCGCCCCGCAGCCCCTCAGGCTGCTCCCAAAAAGAAAGAGCCGCCCTTTTTTCAAAAGGCCGAGGAAGCAAAAAAAGCGGCGCTGAAAAGCTCCGCCATCTATCATGAGCTTTCGGAGGAAAAGCCGCTCCAGCCGGAAACGCCCTCTGCCCCGAAGCTCAAAGCTCCGCCTAAAAAGATGCCGGCGGCTTCCGAAACCGGAAAATTCTCCATCGACATCGATGCCATCCGGGCGGAGCAGCCTGCCCCTCACCCCATCCCTGCACAGGATCTTTCGGAGGAACCCGCCGTCCCCTCTACGGAGCTTCTCCATAAAAAGCTCCCCCTCCCGCCGGAGCCCCAGCGGGTAGAGGAAGAGTTTGCCCCCGCCTTCCGCCGGGCAGGTGTCCGCATTGCGGCTGCCCCCGTCCCGGAACAGGAAGCCCTTCTTAAAAAAGAAGCCCGGGACTCCCTGCTTCTTGCCGCAGCCACCGGGCTTTTAGGCACTGTCATCCTTTTTCTCACCATCCTCATCGGGATAAACCGCAGCGCTGATCCCCCGCTCCTTCCCACCCGGCTGATGCTGGGGCTGCTGACCCTTCTGGGTGCAGCCGCCGGCGGGCTCTCTTTCCGTGTGGTAGGCGGCGGGATCTGGTCACTCCTGCGGTTCCAGCCGGATCGGGACTCCCTTCCGGCTGTGGGATACCTTCTCTGCCTGCTCCAGTCGGTGGGGCAGTTGCTCTTCCCCAAGGGCTTGACCAATCCGGAGGTTCAGATCTATCTGGCTGCCGGTGTTTTCCTCCTCTGCGGCGGATGGCTTGCTCATGCCGCCACCCTTCGTGCGGCGGCAGTAAACGCAAAGTTTGCCCTCTCCGATTACAGTAAATTTGTTCCCTCCCTTGTGGAGGACGGCAGAGATGCGGCTTCCTTCACCCAAGGCTTGACCGAAGGGGACGGTTTCCCCGTGGTCAACTGCAAGGCCTCCAAGCTGGAAGGCTTCCTCCCCATCTCTTTGGGGGAAGACCGCAGCGACCGAAACGGTCGGAACTTCGCTCTTGCCGGACTGATCGCCGGCGGAGCGGCGGCTATCCTCCTCTTTATCCTGACCAAAAATAAAAATCTGGCAGTGACCGTGTTGGTCGCCCTTTCCACTATCTTTGCCCCCATTGGCAGCGGCTTTGCCACCGCCTTCCCCCTCCGCAGGGGTGCGAGCGTTCTGAACCGTCTGAGCGCCTTCGCCGCCGGGGAGACCAGCGTGGAAGACGGTATGGAGGTCTCCGCCGCCGTGGTGGATGCTTCCGACCTGATCCCGCCCTCCTCTGTCACGCTAAGCGGCATCAAGACCTTTGCCGGTATGCGCATTGATGAGGCGATTTTAGACGCCGCCTCCGTCCTGATTGAAGCGGGGAGCGTCCTTTCCGGTGTCTTTTTAGACATCATCGCCCGCCGCACCGAGCTGCTCCGGAAGGTGGATTCCGTCAGCTTTGAGGACGGCATGGGCCTGTCCGGCTGGATCGTGAACCGCCGGATCCTCATCGGGAACCGGGCACTGATGGAAGCCCATGGCATCCGTGCCCCCAGCGAGGATTACGAGCGCCGCTTCCGGGACGAGGGAAGCGATCTGGTGTATCTGGCGGCGTCCGGGGATCTGATGGCAGTCTTCGTCGTCACCCTGACCCCTTCCCCCAACGTGGACAATGCCGTCCAGCTGCTGGTGGAAAACGACATTCTCCTTTCCGTCCACACCACAGATTCCTTCCTGACCGCCGACCGGCTGGCCTCCCTCTACCTCTGCGACCGCAGCTGCTTCAAGATCCTCCCCTCCCGGCTTCATGACCGATTTGCCTATTATCGCCAGCCTGCTTCCCAGAAAGCCGCCTCCATCGTCAACAACGGCTCCATCCAATCCATGGCCGCCTCTCTGGCTGTGCCCCGTCGGATGAAGATACTGATGTACATGGGATGGGTGATCCGGCTGGTCTCGGTGATATTAGGCACGGCTCTGGTGCTGATGCTGGCACTTTTAGGCGCCTTGGAGCAGTTCTCGCCCCCCGTCCTTGTGGGCTGGCTCCTCAGCTGGCTCCTCGTCGAGCTTCTCGCCGAACGCCTCATCCGCATTCACTGACCCGCCGCACACTTTAAGATCTATCAAACAAAAAAGCACCCGGCAAAGCCTTTTTCGAGCCATGCCGGGTGCTTTTCACTTATTTCTGCTCCGCCAAGAATGCGTCCACTTCCGCACCGTCGGGGATGGAAGGCGACGCCCCTTTCCGGGAAACGGCAATAGCCGAAGCCGCCGCCGCCCGCTTTAAGCAGACGTCTCCGGGAAGCCCCCGGCTCACCGCTTCAAGGAAATAACCGGTAAAGGTGTCCCCCGCCGCCGTGGTATCCATGGCTTTTACCGGAAAAATGGGCTGGAAGAAGGTCTTTTCCCCATCGAAATAGAGCGCCCCCTCTTTTCCTAAGGTCAGGATGATTTTCGCTTTCGGATACTGCTTTTTAAGTCCCTCAAGGATCTCCTCCGGACGGTTTCCACCGCCTAAGGCCGCCCCCTCGATCTCGTTTAACAGGAAGAATTCCACCTTTTCCAGAGGAAGCTGTGAAATTTTCCCGTCGATGGGCGACGGATTGAAGGCGATCCGTATCCCCTTTCCGGCGGCTTTTTCCATCAGCTGCTCCAGCCCGTTTGTCTCGTTCTGAAGCAGGAGAAAGTCCCCTGCCCCGAACCGGGAAAGAGTCTCTTCGATCTGCACATCCGTGACCGCCTGGTTGGCGCCGCCGAAGAGCAGGATGCAGTTCTGCCCGGAAGGATCCACCTGAATGATGGCGTGCCCGGTGCGGCAGCTTTTCAGCACCCTCACGAAGGAAACATCTGCTCCTGCCGCCCGGAGTCCGTCAAGCAGGATCTGCCCGTCCTTCCCGATGCAGCCGCCGTGATACGTCTGAGCCCCCGCCCGGCTGAGTGCCACCGACTGGTTTAGCCCTTTCCCGCCGGAAAAGGTGTTCAGCGCAGCGGAGGAGATCGTCTCCCCCGGCCGCACGAAATGCTCCACGTCATAGACAAAATCCAGATTCAGAGACCCGAAATTCAGAAACTTCACGGCTCATTCTCCCCGCTTCGCCAGTGCAAGAAAGCGGTTGATCACGTCATCCAGAGCCAGCTCCTCGCTCCCCTTGATGTAGGTGAAGACCTTGTTGTTGAAGTTTTTCGTCCAGTGGGCAGGGATGTTTTTCAAGCCGATAACGCCGCCCAGGACGCTTCCGGCGGTAGCGCCGGTGCAGTCGTTGTCAAGGCCCATGGCGATGACCTCGCCGATGGTCTTGGTATAATCCTTGTTTCCTAAGATCAGTCCGAAGATGGTCAGGCAGGCGTTGTTGTTGGTGTGAACCGCGTTCATGCCGGCAAAGCGCTCGTCCACCAGCTTCCGGGCATCCTCCCAGTTCTTGACCTCCGGTGCCTTTTCCAGAGCCCACTCCACATCCTTTGCAAGGGTGCATTCCGTCGGGATCTCGGTCAGGCCGATGCGGATGGCCTCCTCCGGGCTGTCCACGGAGAATGCGGCAGCCTGTGCCGCAGCAAAGAACATCTCGCCGTAAATGCCGTTGCGGCGATGAGAAAGATAGGCGTCCCGCCATGCGTACTCGGCGGCCTTCTCCGGATTTCCGGCGCAGGCCCATCCCCAGGGATCGCTGCGGATGTCGGCGCCGATCCACTGCTGATAGGGGTTGTTGACCTCGCCCGCCTTCTCTGCAGATACGCCGGCCTTCAGGTTCTCCAGAGCAACGTGCTCGGCGGTGCAGGCATAGGGCAGATAGTCCTTCCAGTACGCACCTACATCGGCGGTGGTGAAATCCGGACCGTATTTCTCAAGGATCAGCAGCCCCAGAATGCTGTAGGTGATGTCATCGTCAACGGCTACGCCGTCCATGCCGTCCCGGGTGTAGACCTTCCGGGGGCTGACGCCGTACTGTACCCGCTCGGGGTACCGCACGTTGGTCCAATAATCCACCGGCGGATACTCCATGCCGCAAAGCCGGGCCATATCCTGCAAGTCCGCCGTGGAATACCCCTCCACCGGCACGCCCAGCAGGCAGCCTGCAAACCGCCCCAGCACCGCTCCCGCCATTCGGTCCGCCAGTTCGGCGTCCCCGGGCAGCTTCAGTTTTCTCGGTCCTTCCGGACGCAGCGCCTTGATGGCGTCCAGATCGTCCGGCTCCTTCGCAGCCAGAGAGGCCTCCGGCTCCATGTGCTCCAGCTCTGCGGCAGCGCCCAGCAGCGCCTCTTTCACCTTGGCATAAACTTCTTCCGCCCGGTCTTCCCGGCCGTACTCGCAGGCAAGCCGCAGCCATTCCTGCACCTGATGCGCCATGTCAAACAGCTTCGACTGATCGATGTATCCCATTTTCGTTCCTCCCGATTCCGAACCTCTTTACAACGAAAGAAAGTCCTGTTATACTTATGAGTATAGCAAGGAAAACTGCACATTTCTATGCAAAAAGAAAAGTCTTTGCGCCCCACGGCGGGACGATTGGAAATGCCCTCCGCGTTGCTCTGGGCATATTCAGCGGAGAGAATATTTATAATTTCGCAATTCTGGAAAATCTGCGGATTTTCCAGAATTGCCT
>USLH01000032.1 GCA_900555435.1 uncultured Oscillospiraceae bacterium
TGGGCGTTACCCCCGGCAAGCTGGATCTGGTGGAGCAGCTGAAGGCGTCCGCAGAGGACCCCGACAGCATCGACACCGCTGTATGGCTCAGCCAGCCGGTAGGGGAAATTATGAACGAAATCAAAGCGACTCAAGAAGGCCTGCCGCAACTGCCTGACGATATGGAAGAGGATGCGTCTTCGTCCGAATCCGAGGCCGGCACCCCCTCCCCTGAAGCATCTTCCCCACAGAAAGAAAACGGGGAAAGTGCTTCTCCCGCCGTGGATCCCATCAATCCGCTGCTTCCCGGGGAGGCGGGCGAGTCCTCCCTTCCGGATGAATCTTCCGGGAGCTCATCGGAAGGTTCCCTCCCGCTGGTCGATGTGGAGGATCCCCTTGGCAAACAAACGGAAAAAGAAAAAAACGATGACAAATGGAAGGAGGGCGTTGGCGGCACGGTGATCCCGTCGGCTTCCTAAAAGGCCCCGAAACCACCGGTTTTAAGCTCTCCCCCTGCGTAAAGTTGGGGCGCAGGAGGAAAGCAGCTGAAAAAAGAGGAAAAGAACCGCACCGACTGTCCGGTCACGATACCGAACAGCCGGTGCGGTTTTTTCTCCAAAATTTTTCAGTTTCCGGGAGAAACCCTTGAACCGAAGCGATCACCGCACACCTATTTTGGCGAATCCGTGGATGTCTCTTTGACGTTTCAAGTCCCCAGAGAAAGACTTTGAAAAAATTTGCGTGTGAAAGATGCTTAAGGTTTCTCCCGATAATTGAAAACTTCGGAATGTCCCTCACTGGATCATCTTCGCATATTCCTTCGGCGACATATCGAATTCCCGGCGGAATTCGGTGGAGAGGTAGGTGGGCGAGCAGTAGCCCATGATATAGGAGATCTGGGCGATGGTGTACTTCCCTTCCCCGATCATTTCCTTCACCTTTTCGAGCCTGACCAGCCGCACATACTCCGAAATGCTCCGCCCCACCTTCTGCTTGAAAAGGCTGGACAGATAAGAAGAGCTGAGGTTCAATTGCTTTGCCAGCCACGGCAGGGTGATGGTGGAGGTGATATTCTGATGGATCAGATCCACGCACTCGCTGACATACTTGTTGTCCACCGAGACCTTCAGCTTCGTGGGGATCTTCACCACTACCGCATCGGAAAGCAGGTTCCGCACCGCTGTAATGATTAAGCGGGACAGCTCACAGGTGATCATATCGTCGCCGTAGATCTGCCCTTCCTTTTCCTCCCGGATGATGGAACGGATGATGTTCAAACAGGCTTCATCGCAGTAGATCGTCCGATCCGCCAGCATATCCGGACTGACAATGTCCCCGTCAAAGGTCACCGTCAGGAAGGAAAGAGGCGTTTTTCCGTCGGACTGCTGCACATGGAACTGATGAGGCGCAAAAAAAATCATCTGTCCCTGGTTCAGCTGATAGGTGGTACCGTCCACCTCGCAGATCATTTTTCCCTTGTTCACATAGGTGAGCTCCCAGAAAGGGTGTTCCTCCCCCCGGAACTTGAACTGCTTGTCCTTTTCCTGATACAAAACAGTATAGAGGGTCTGGACGTTGATATTCGGTACAAATCCCCGTCCCGTCAGAATGTTGGCGGTGGGGGTGATGATCTTCGGGGACTGGTAATAAAGCCGATAGCTTAATTTGCACTCATAGGGCAGCAGGGCGAACTGCACCCCCGGATGGATCAGCAGAGGATGGTCGAAGAGAAATTTCTGGATCATGCTGTCCGCTGTCCGGACGAAAAGGAGTCCTACCCCGCTGATGGGTTCTAAGACCACTTCTTTTTCAAAATGCCAGAGGCTGGATCGGATCCGGGTGTCATCCTCGTAGACCGACTGATTAAACTCCCGATAAGCGTCCACATCCTTGACGATCGTCCCGAAGTTTTTAAAGTTTGCCGGATTGATTTCCTTCAGCAGCACCAAACCGCCCCCTTTTTATCCCTTTTCTATCCTCTATCGTACCCTATTTTTCCCCATTCTGTCAAGAAATTTCCCAAAACAACCGTTTGCTTTTTTATGATTTTCTTCTGTTTTTATTTGGTTTCCTCTTGCCATTCCATTTTGGACGTGGTATGCTGGAAGAAAGTCACGAAAGGAGCGATCCTTATGAACTTGCCGAAAGATCCCGCCATTTTGTTAAGCTATGTAAACACACAGCTGCGGGACTTCTACCCTTCCCTTACGGAATTCTGCAAAACCTTTGATCTGGACGAGGAAGCCATCAAAGTCTCCCTCCGCTCCATCGGCTATGAGTACCAGCCGGAAAAGAACCGGTTCGCCTGATTTTCTTCGGTTCGACCATTCCCGCCGGATCTGTCTTGACAACGGATCCCAAAAGGACTATGGTTAAGAAAAGGGCTTCCTCTGCTTTCTTCGCAGCAAGCCCGATTTTCGGAAAAGAGGAAAAAGCATGAAACCTTTGTGGAAGCGCATTTTGTCCGGAGCCGCAGCCGTTCTGGCGGCCTGCTCCCTCTTTGCTGCCCCTGTGTCGGCCGGTTGGGTCCAATCCGGGGCAAAATGGTGGTACAAAAATGCCGACGGAAGCTATCCCAAAAGCAGCTGGTCCCAGATCACGGATAAGTGGTACCGGTTCGACTCTTCCGGCTGGATGCTCACCGGCTGGCAGAAAGTCGGCAAAAGCTGGTACTATCTGGGGACCGACGGCGCCATGAAGACCGGCTGGCTTGAGCTGGACGGGAAGCGCTACTACTTAAAGTCCTCCGGCGCCATGGCCACCGGGACGGCTACCGTTGACGGAAAAAGCTACACCTTCTCCGCTTCCGGCGTTCTGGAAGAATCCGCCGCAAACCGCATCGTCTACTGGGGCGAGACCGGAAAGCGGTACCATATCGACCCCTACTGCCGCTCCTTCCACGGGAAGGCGGCCCATTCCGGCTCTCTGGAGACTGCTAAGGCAAACGGACGGGAAAGCTGGTGCGGCATCTGCTCCAAAGGCTGGACGGACGCCTATTTTGAAGAAGTGGGCAATCCCAACGTAAAATAAACGAAAATGCAAAGCTCCCGGCAGGTTCAGAAAAATCGAACCTGCCGGGAGCTTTTTATGCCGGTTTATTTGTTTTTGCTCTTGATGTATTCGTCGATGGACTTGGCTGCGTGCTTGCCGGCGCCCATGGCCAGAATAACCGTAGCCGCACCGGTAACCGCATCGCCGCCGGCGTAAACGCCTTCCCGGGAGGTCAGACCGGTCTCCTCCTCGGTGATGATGCAGCCGTGGCGGTTGGTATCAAGGCCGGGGGTGGTGGAACGGATCAGTGGGTTGGGGCTGGTGCCGATGGACATGATGACGGTGTCGGTTTCCAGCTCAAACTCGCTTCCCTCTTTGACCACAGGGCGGCGGCGGCCGGAAGCGTCCGGTTCACCCAGTTCCATCTCCACGCACTTCATACCACGGACCATGCCGTCGGCGTCGCCCAAGATCTCCACGGGGTTCACCAGCGTTTTGAAGATGATGCCCTCTTCCATGGCGTGCTCCACTTCTTCCTTTCGGGCGGGGAGCTCCTCCATGCCACGACGGTAGACAATGTATACCTTTTCGGCGCCCAGGCGCTTGGCGCAGCGGGCAGCGTCCATTGCCACGTTACCGCCGCCGACCACGGCCACACTGCCGGAGTGCTTGATGGGGGTCTTGGAATCGGGGAGATAGGCTTTCATGAGGTTGATACGGGTCAGGTATTCGTTGGCGGAATAAACGCCCTTGAGGCTCTCGCCGGGGATGCCCATGAACCGGGGCAGGCCTGCGCCGGAGCCGATGAAGATGGCCTCATAGCCCCGCTCAAACAACTCGTCGACGGTCAGAACCTTGCCGATGACCATATTGGTCTCGATGTCCACGCCCAGAGCCTTCAGGTTGTCGATCTCCTTCTGGACGATGGCTTTCGGCAGACGGAATTCGGGGATGCCGTAGACCAGAACGCCGCCGGCTAAGTGCAGCGCTTCAAAAACGGTGACCTGATACCCCAGCTTCGCCAGATCGCCGGCAGCCGTCAGGCCGGAGGGGCCTGCGCCGATGATGGCGACCTTATGGCCGTTGGAGACGGGCTTTTCCGGAAGGGCGGTGGTGTGCTCCCGATGCCAGTCGGCAACGAAGCGCTCCAGCCGGCCGATGCCCACTGCCTCGCCCTTGATGCCCCGGACGCACTTGCCCTCACACTGAGTTTCCTGAGGACAGACACGACCGCAGACGGCGGGCAGGGAACTGGACATGGAAATGATCTGATAAGCGCCCTCCATATCCTCGTTGGCCACCCGTTCGATAAAATCGGGAATGTTGATGGCTACGGGGCAGGCAGAAACGCAGGGTTTATTTTTGCAGTGAAGGCAGCGGCGAGCCTCGTTCACCGCCATCTCATAGGTGTAGCCCAAGGCTACCTCTTCAAAGTTCTTGTTCCGGACATTAGGATCCTGGGAAGGCATGGGGCACTTTTTCGGATCCATATTACGCTGAAAAGCCATAATTATCGAACCTCCTTCTTGAGAAGATTGCAGGCGGCTTCCCGGGCGTGCTGTTCAAAATCCCGGTACATGGTGCCACGGTGCATTGCTTCGTCAAAATCCACCAGATGGCCGTCGAAATCCGGGCCGTCCACGCAGGCAAACTTCGTTTCGCCGCCTACGGTCAGCCGACAGCCGCCGCACATGCCGGTGCCGTCGATCATAATGGGGTTCATGGAAACAGTGGTCTTGATGCCGTACTTTTTGGTCACCTGACAGACGAATTTCATCATGATCAGGGGGCCGATGGCAATGACTTCATCGTACTCGTTGCCCTCATTGATGAGCTTTTCCAGAGCGGCGGTGACCAAGCCCTTTTCGCCGTAGCTTCCGTCATCGGTCATCATGGCGAGCTTGTCCGAAACGGCCTTGAACTCGTCCTCCAGGATCACCAGATCCTTGTTCCGGAAGCCTACGATGGAGTGGACTTCTGCGCCTGATTCATGAAGCTTCTTCGCAACGGGGTACGCAATGGCGCAGCCCACGCCACCGCCGACTACGGCGACCTTCTTTAAGCCGTCCAGATGACTTGCCGTGCCGAGAGGGCCTACAAAGTCATGGAGGCATTCGCCCTCTTCCATGGCGTTTAATTCCATGGTGGAGCCGCCGACGATCTGGAAAATGATGGTGACCGTACCGGCTTCCCGGTCGAAATCCGCAATAGTCAGGGGGATCCGCTCGGAATCTTCCTTGGCACGGAAAATGATAAACTGACCCGGCTCCGCCTTCTGAGCGATGAGGGGAGCGTCGATGACCATCTTGGTCACGGTGGGGTTCAGCGCTTCCTTTTTCAGGATCTTGTACATGGAAACGAACTCCTTTCCAGAGCTTCCTTTAAAAATATACCAATGGTTTTATTATACCGCTTGCAGCTCGGTTTGACAACCGATTTTTCTCAGGAAAATCCTGCAAATTCTCGCAGATATTTTCCTTCGATTCTTTACATTCCGCCAAAAAAGCGGTAAAATAAAAGGGAACAGCCGTCAAACAGCAGAGAAGGGCGAATCCTGCCGGACCCGCCCCTCTTTCGATGTGAAGCTTAGAAATCCACGTCCAGATCGTAGTAGCAGGCTTTGAGGAGCTTCTCCATCTCTTCCTGCGTGGGGATCCGGGGGTTGGAGCCGGTGCAGGCGTCGGCAATGGCGTTCTTCGCCACTTCCGGCAGCTTCTCCAAAAACTCCTTCTCGTCGATGATGCTCTCGTCGGCAATGACGCCGCCCTGACCGTAATTCTTGATGGCCAGCGGAATGTTCAGAGCCTTGTTCATTTCCCGCAGTTCCTTGACCAGAGCCTTCACGAGGCAGTTGGTGCATGCGCCTTCCAGTCCGATGAACCGGGCAATCTGAGCATAACGCTCCGCTGCTTCAGGGTTCTTCGCATTGAACTGGATAACCTTGGGCAAGTACATGGCGTTTGCCGCACCATGGATGATGTGCCCGCCGGAGAAGGCTGCGCCGGTCTTATGAGCCATGGAGTGAACGATGCCCAGCAGAGCGTTGGAGAACGCCATGCCGGCCAGGCACTGAGCATTGTGCATCCGGTCACGGGCTTCCATATCGCCGTCGTAGGATTTCTTCAGCTCGTTATGGATCATCTCGATGGCATGGAGAGCCAGCGGGTCAGTGTAATCGCAGTGCAGGGTGGAAACATAGGCTTCGATGGCGTGGGTCATGGCGTCCATACCGGTGTGAGCGGTGAGCTTGGCAGGCATGGTCTCCGCCAGATCAGGGTCAACGATGGCCACGTCCGGAGTGATGTTGAAGTCGGCCAGAGGATACTTGATGCCCTTGTGGTAGTCGGTGATGACCGAGAACGCAGTGACTTCGGTAGCCGTGCCGGAGGTGGAAGGAATGGCGCAGAAGTGTGCCTTCGTCCGCAGAGTCGGGAAGCTGAAGGGAGTAATGATCTCTTCAAAGGTGGTGTCGGGGTATTCATAGAAGACCCACATGGCCTTTGCAGCGTCGATGGGGGAACCGCCGCCCATGGCGACGATCCAATCGGGCTGGAACTCCCGCATGACCTCGGCGCCTTTCATAACGGTCTCAACAGAGGGATCGGGCTCAACGCCTTCAAAGAGCTTCACTTCCATGCCGGCTGCTTTCAGGTAATCTTCCGCTTTCTGCAGGAAGCCGAAACGCTTCATGGAACCGCCGCCAACGACGATGATCGCCTTCTTACCGGTCAGATTTTTCAGCTCTTCCAAAGAGCCTTTTCCATGGTACAAATCTCGGGGCAGGGTAAAACGTGCCATACAGAATCTCTCCTTTTCAATCCGAATCCTCTTTTCGGGAGGTCGCCCTCTCGTTGTGCTTATTATACCATAATTCCCTCTTTTAAGGGAAATATTTTTTTCATATAGCCGAAATAACATTTGTTATATCCCCGGATTTTCTCAAAAAAAGGAGGCAGAACATGAACACCACCGCTCTTCGTTACGCCGTAGAGGTAAACCGTGTCCGCTCCATCAGCAAAGCCGCCCAGAACCTCTACATGAGCCAGCCAAACTTAAGCCGTGCCATCAAGGATCTGGAAGCGGAGCTTGGCATCACCATCTTCAAGCGCACCGCCAAGGGCGTCACCCCCACCCCCCGTGGGCAGGAATTCCTCATCTACGCCCAGAGCATCGTGGCGCAGTTAGACGAGCTGGAATCCCTCTACCGTCCCCGCTCCACCACGGCTCTGGAAATGAGTGTGGCCGTCCCCCGTGCCAGCTACGTCACCGCCGCCTTCGGAGATTTTCTGAACAGCTGCACCGACCGGGAGCACGTCAGCGTCCATTTTAAAGAGACCGATGCCGTTTCCACCATCAATCTGGTCGCCAACGGGGAAATGGACTTCGGCATGATCCGATACCAGATGCGCCATGAAGGGTACTTTCAGCAGCTCTTAGCTGAAAAGGGTCTGGAGACCGAAACCATCCGGGAGTTCAGCTTATCGGTGATCTTTGCGGAGGATCACCCGCTGGCCTCCTGTACGGAGGTGCCCTACCACAAGCTGGCAGGCTACCCGGAGGTGGTCCACGGCGACTACCAGACTCCTTCCCTCTCCTTCGACCAAATCAAAAAAGGCGCCGGGCTGGAGGCTTCCATGAAGCGGATCTACATCTACGACCGGGGAAGCCAGTACGACATTTTAAAGCGGGTAAAGGGCGCCTATATGTGGGTCTCCCCTGTCCCCGAGGACATTTTAAAGGCACGGGGAATGGTCATGCGCCCCTGCCGGCTGGCAGGGATCATCAACCGGGACGTGCTGATCCGAACCAAGGGGAAACCCCTGACCGACGATGGCCTGCAATTTGTGGAAGCCCTCCGTCGAAGCGTGAAATCCGATTGATTTTTCCACCGAACTGTGTTATACTGAATTCAATAGCATAGGCCCACAGGGCTGATTTTCATAAGAAACGAGGGAACTTCATGAACGAAAACATCAAGGAGATCGCCGAGCGGCTTCGTGGCCTGCGAGAGATCATGGAATATTCGGTGGAAGCCATGGCAGAGGCTACCGGCATCACCCCGGAGGAATATGCTCTTCGGGAAGCCGGCGAAAAGGATTTCTCCGTCACCTTTTTGGGAAAATGTGCCGACAAATTCGGCGTGGACATCATAGACCTGCTCAGCGGCAGCAACCCCAAGCTCAAGTCCTCCTCCGTGGTCCGGAAGGGGCAGGGGCTCACCGTTCATCGCCGGGAAGGCTTCGAATATCAGCACCTGGCTTATAAGTTCAGCGGCAAGCTGTCCGACCCCTATCTGGTTGTCGCCCCCTATCTGCCCAGCGAGCAGGACGCCCCCATCACCTTAAACCAGCATGAGGGGCAGGAGTTCGATTACATCCTCTCCGGCACCTTAAAGGTCTCGGTCAACGGTAAGGAGACCGTCCTCACCGCCGGCGACTGCATCTACTACGATTCCAGCAAGCCCCACGGTATGATCGCCGTTGGCGGTGTCGAATGCCGTTTTCTTGCTTTTCTTGTGAAATAACTCTTTACAAACCGATGAAAATCTGCTATACTGAATAGCAGATTTTCTTTGCGCTGTTGTGGCTCAGTTGGTAGAGCAGCTGATTCGTAATCAGCAGGTCAGGGGTTCGAGTCCCCTCAGCAGCTCCAGGAGAAAGCCCCCGCAGATCTTTTGATCTGCGGGGGCTTTTTTTATCTTACCGATCTTCTATTTCCGTTTCTTCCATCCGATGAGCACGACTGCACATCCGGCTGCCATCGCAAAGAGTTCCGCTGCCGGTCTCCGTCCGGTCTGGGGCGGGCTGACCAGCGGGACATCCTCATCGGGAATGTCCTCAGAAGGCCCTGCCGGAGGCGGGGTCAGGGGCACATCGTCGTCCTCGATGACCTCCTCCTCCCGATAATAGACGTTGATGACCCGGTCCCGAGTCAGAACACCAGTGGGCTCTCCCTCCAACCGAACGAACACATACCCGTCGATGACTTGGGAGGCCTCATCGGACACGTCGTACCGGCTCCCCGCCTGCATCCGGCGGCTGCGGAAAGCGTCCGCCAGCACCCTGTCGGTGCCATCCTCCAAATAGTTCACCGTAACCCGGTAAAATTCGGTGACCGTTTCCTCCGGTTCCCCTACCGTAATGGTGCAGACCACCGTTTTCCCGTTTTTCAGGGTGCTGACCCGCAGCCCATCGGTATCCAGAAGGTATGCGTCGTTCTCAAGCCGGAATTCCCCGCCGCCAACGACGCCGCAGAGGTAGGTCGTCCCCTCCGCCTTGGGCGTGATCCGGATCTTCCCGGTCGTCTGGTCGATCTCCACCTTAGCGACCGCATCCTCTGCCGCCAGGACAGTGGACTGCTCCACCGGCTCAAGATCTGCGCCGGACTTTAAGTACCAGCGGGTGATGGCATTTGCTTCCTGAAAATCCGCCAGAGAAACGGAACAGTGCCGGGGATTCTCCTCTGTCCAGTAAGAATCCAGCGGTGCGAAATTCGAGTACACGCCGGAAGTTTCGCCGTTATAAAGGTAAGAGGTCTCCTTCGCCTCTTCCGAAGCGGAAGAAAAGTGCAGAGCCGTATCCTTTAAACGAAAATCGGTCAGGACGATGAAATTCTTGTTCCCGCCCCACTTGCTCTTGCCGTAGCGGGTGCCTGCATCCGTGGTGTTTTCGTCACCGTAATTGTTGACGGACGGGTTGTTTTTTGCCTGCCCATCGGGGAACCAGACCACCTCCACCGGCGCCTTTACGGCGAGGATGGTGTTCTGCCCGCTTAACTTGTTCCCGGACAGCTGGGTGGCATAACTGTAGCCCCTCTGATTTTCCGGATCGGCGGTCTGAGTGGTGGCCATGATGGCGAAAGCGCCGGTGGTCTGCGCCTGGTTGCAGCCGGTAAAATCATTATCGGTGATCCGCACTTCGTTATCCGTGCTGTAAATGTACTTGATCCCGCCGGTGCTGACCGTATGGAAGGTGCAGCCGGAAACCGTCACGTTTTTAAGCGCCCGGGGAAGATGAATGCTGTAAATGGAAGAAGAGCCTTCTCCTTCGTGGTTGAACTCCGTATTCATCACCGTCAGGCTGCTGTCGGAAACGATGGGGTGATTGTTGTCCAGCCCGGAGCCGATGCCGTAGCTGTCCGCTGTGAGGAAAGAGTTCTCCACCGTCAGGTTGAAATTCCGGGTGTCTGGCCCGGGATAGGTCTTACCCTCAAACGAAATGGCGTGACGATAGCCCTGGATGCTCCCGGTGTTCTTCAAGGTGCAGTTTTTAACGGTCACATCGGAAGGATCGTCTCCCTCGTTGCCGATATAGATCAGGGCGAGAATGTCCAACTCCCCCACGATCTCTTTGTCCGCTTCGATGGACAGGTTTTCAAAGGTCACGTCTGCGCCGCCGGTGATCAAGAAGCCAAAATCGTCGCCGCCGGTGTCTCTTACAAAAAGGTGAGTGCTTCCGTCCGCAGCACCAGTCAGGGTCAGGTCTTTTTCGAGGACGATCCCAGTCGCCTCATACTCCCCACCGCTTAAAACGATCGCCGCTCCATCCGGTGCTTCTTCAATCGCTTCCGAAAGCGTTCCTTCAAAGGGTGCGCCGTTGATGGAAATGCCACCCTCCGCCGCCGATACCGGCAGAGAGAAGCTCAGAGTCAACGCAGCCGCTGCCGTCACGGCTGCAAGGATCTTTTTCAGACGTCTCATATCAATACTCCCTTTCTTGACGGAAATTCGTCTCCTTTATTGCCAGTATAGCACGACCCAGATAGATGCCGGTTAGAAATTCATGTTTCTCACATAAGAACTATCAGATATTTTTATCGTTTTCGATAAGGTTCTTTGAATTCAAACAAAAAAGAACCGCTTCCGACGAAGAAATCTCTTTCAGAAGCGGCTCTTTTTTCTGTAAATATTATATCACAAAATGGAACTTTTTTCAAGACTTGTTCTTTTCCGGCGGTCATGTTACAATGGTGGAACGACAAATAAGGAGGGTTTTGCTATGAACGTTTATCACTGTTCCCCCACCGCCGGATTGAAAGTATTGGAGCCCCGGACGCCTGCCTTCAACAACAAACCCCAGGCAGTCTACCTTGCAGAGCTTTATCCTATGGCGCTGCTCTATGGCATCCACAATTTCGAGTACGCCTACGGCTACGACAAGGAGAAACGGATCTATTACAGCGAGTACTTCCCCGGAGCTTTGAAGGAGCTTTACGGCGGAAAAAGCGCCTGCGTCTACCTCTGCGCCCCAAAAACCACAGAGACCACCCGGATCCCCTTCGAGCTTCTGTCCCGGGAGCCGGTGGAAGTTTTGGAAGAGACCTTCGTCCCCGATCTCTACGCCGCCCTCCTTGCGGAGGAGCGGATGGGCACGATCACCATCCGCCGTTATGAAAACCACGTCGAAGGCCATTTGAAATGGATCCATGCTGCCCAGTTAAACGAAATCAAGGAGTATGACCTCTTAAACAAAGGCGGATCCCGTGCCGACTACATCCGCACCCACTATCCCAAAGCGTGGGAGGAAGCCCTCCAAAACGAGAAAGCCGCCCGCTGATCAAAAAGCTGCCCCCGTCTGAAAAAACGGGGGCAGCTTTTTTAAAACCGATAGACCGGATCCAGCTCCTGCAGCTCCGAAAGGGTGTCGATCTCCATGACGTCCCCTTCCTTGCATTCACGGGCTTCGATGTAAAAATCCTTGTTGTACACGTCAAGCGGCACGTTGTCCCAATAATTCTCCTTGCCGCCGGGAGATTCATAAAGCTCCGGCAGATACCGTGCCATCTTCTCCCCGTCCTCCGGCGTCCAGTAGGTAATGTCGTACATATGGTAGCAGTTGGTGCCGCCTACCTTCATGCCGGTGACCCGGCCGTTTTTCATGACCAGCCGCCAGTCGTCGGTGCGATCCATGTGGACGCCCACATAGCTGGCGCAGTATTCGTACTTCCGGATCAGATCCGGGTTCTGAAGATACAGGTCGGAGTCCAGCACATACGCCCCGCCGAACAGATCCTTCACCTTCATGGCAGAGGAAATGTTGTTGGCTTCCTTATAATCCGGGTTTTCCACAAACGTGATCTGGGGATATTTCTTTTTCAGCACGTCGAACTGCTCCCCAAGATAGCCCCTTACGATGTAGATCTCCTCGATCCCCGCCCGGACTACGGCGTCCAGCATCGTCTCGATCATAGGCTTTCCGTGGATCCGCACCAGCGCCTTCGGCGTATTCAGCGTGATGGGCACCAGTCGGGAGCCGAAGCCCGCCGCCATAAAAATCGCCCGCTTCACCCGGTAGGGCTCCAGCGCCGCCAAACCGGTCTTTGTAATGTAGACGTTTTTCGTCTCCGGGATGTCAATGAGCTCCCGCTCCAGTAAAAGAGGCAGCAGCTTGTTCACAGCTCCCAGGGAAAAACCCGTCCCCGCCGCCAGCCGCCGCTGGGAGAGCTTCTCGCCGTTGTAGCGTTCAATGTATACCAGCATCTCGAATTCTTTTTTGGAAAGTTCCATGTCCCGTCCTCCCGATCTGCAGAATGTTCATGAAACGATTATAACTCTTCCGTCTGAACAAATCAACCGAAAACGAAAAATTTTCCTTCTTTTTCCGCTTTTTCAAGGGATTTTTCCCGGAAATCCTTGTAGCTTTCAACAAATTCCCGGTCAAAAAACGCCTTTCGTGATTTTGAGAGAATTTCATCGAAATTCAGAGGATTTCGGAGCATTCCGCTTCTATCAGGAAACAGGTTTCGGATAATTCTGAAAAAAGTGCAGAAAATTCCCGATTTTTCCGTTCGATTTTACAAAACCTCTTGACATTTGTATAAGTTGAGACTATAGTATTTCTTGTATTTTTGTGTCTGCTGTTGAACACCGGACCCTATGCGCCGCTGTTTCCGGATAACGCCGGATCAATGCCTTTTGCGGGCGGCGAGCGTCAAAAGGCCGGTGGGTACAGGTGTACTTCAATCCGCAAAGGGGGATACAATCATGGAGCGCTCTTCCATTGAGCTGAAAAACATCTATCTCGACTTTGAAAACGACCGGATCTTGGACAACGTTTCCCTTTCCATCAAGGACGGGGACTTTGTCACCCTGCTGGGTCCTTCGGGCTGCGGCAAGACGACCACCCTCCGGATCATCGCCGGCTTCCTGCAGCCGGACAAGGGCGACGTCTACTTCGACGGGAAACGGATCAACGACCTCCCCGCCTACAAGCGGCCGGTCAATACCGTCTTCCAGCGGTACGCCCTGTTCCCGCATTTAAACGTCTTTGACAACGTGGCCTTCGGCCTGAAGATTCAGAAGGTCCCAAAGGCGGAGATCCGGGAGCGGGTCTTAAAAATGCTGGAGATCGTAGACTTAAAAGGCTATGAACGCCGCCGCATCCAGAAGCTCTCCGGCGGCCAGCAGCAGCGGGTGGCCATCGCCCGGGCACTGGTCAACAACCCGAAGGTGCTGCTTTTGGACGAGCCTTTGGGCGCTCTGGACTTAAAGCTCCGGAAAGACATGCAGATCGAGCTGATGGATATCCATAAAAAGACCGGGGTTACCTTCATCTATGTGACCCACGATCAGGAGGAAGCCCTGACCATGAGCGATATGGTCGTCGTCATGAAGGACGGCGTCATCCAGCAGCAGGGCAAGCCCGAGGACATCTACAACGAGCCGAAGAACGCCTTCGTTGCTGACTTCATCGGCGAAAGCAATATTTTCGACGCCACCATGCTGGAGGACTACAAAGTCTCCTTCTGCGGGAAAACGTTTGAATGTCTGGACGCCGGCTTCGGCGTAAACAAGCCGGTGGACGTGGTGATCCGCCCCGAGGACGTGGATCTGGTGGAGCCGGACAAAGCCGCCCTCACCGGTGTGGTGGACAACGTGGTTTTCAAAGGCGTCCACTACGAAATGACCATCCAGTGCGGCGGCCTTTACTGGCTGGTTCACTCCACCAAGTGCCAGCCCGTGGGCACCAGCGTGGGCCTCGACTTCGGCCCCGACGACATCCACATCATGAAGCGCCTCTTCGACGGCGACGTGAACATCGTGGAAGGTGAAGTCATCGACGAGGACACCGTTTCCTTCATGGATGTGGAATTTGTAAGGGAAGGCTTGAATCTCCCCGAAGGGACGAAGGTTCGCCTGACTATCAGCCCCAAGGACATCGAAGTGGTCTCTACCGACCATGCCGACCTGACCGTCTATCTGGAATCCCTCATTTATAAAGGCGATTACAACGAGCTGATCGTCTACACCCACGAACAGAGCCTGCTTCTCCACTCCTACTTAGATCAGCAGGTCGCCACCGATATCGGCATCAAGTTCCACACCGAGAACATCGCCGTGGAGCCGCTGCCGGCAGAGGAGGTGAGCGGAGATGAAGGCTAAGTCCAAATTCGCTGCCATCCCCTATCTGGTCTGGATGCTGATCTTCATCATCGTCCCACTGGGGATGGTGCTCTTCTTCGGCTTTACCACCAAAGGCGGGGAGTTCACCTTCGACAACTTCACCGGCATCGCCAAATATGCCCACGTCTTCTGGAAATCCATCTATCTTTCGGTGATCGCTACGGTGATCTGCCTGATTTTAGCATTCCCGCTGGGCTTTCTCATGTCACGGATGAGTGAAGTGGGCCAGCGGACGATGCTCATGCTCATCATGCTCCCCATGTGGATGAGCTTCCTGCTCCGGACCTACGGCTGGATGACCCTTCTGGAAAACGAAGGACTCATCAACAAGTTCCTGGGGCTTTTCGGCATCGGACCCTTTGAGATGATCAACACCAAAGGGGCGGTGGTGCTGGGCATGGTCTACAACTACCTGCCCTTTGCCATCACGCCTCTGCACTCCATCATGGTGAAGATCGACAAGTCCGTCATTGAAGCAGCCCAGGACTTAGGCGCCAACGGCTTCCGGGTCTTTACGAGGGTGCTGCTGCCCTTGAGCATTCCCGGCATCATCACCGCCATCACCATGGTGTTTGTCCCGTCGGTGTCCACCTTCATCATTTCCCGTATGCTGGGCGGCGGCCAGAACATCCTCATCGGCGACTTGATCGAGCAGCAATTCTTAGGAAGCGTTTATAACCCCTATGTCGGCTCCGCCATGTCGCTGATCCTGATGGTCATTATTCTCCTCATCATGAGCGTCATCAACCACTTCGATGACGATGAAATGGAGGGGATGATCGTATGAAAAAGTCCCGTATCGGCTCGAAGATCTACATTGCGCTTTGCATGATTTTCCTTTATGCTCCTATTCTGGTGCTGATCGTTTTTTCCTTCAACGAATCCAAGTCCCGGGCGTACTTCACCGGCTTTACCTTCAAGTGGTACCGACAGCTGCTGGAAAACGACCTGATCATGACCTCGCTTTTCAACTCCCTCCTGATCGCCCTTCTGGCTTCGGTCATTTCGGCGGTAGTGGGAACGGCGGCGGCCGTGGGCATCTCCAAATTCGGCAAGCGGACCCGGGGCGTCATCATGAACGTCACCTATCTCCCCGTCCTGAACCCGGAGATCGTCACTGGCATCTCCATGATGCTGCTGTTCGTCTTCTTCAAGAACCTGTTCGGCTTTAAGATGGGCTTTGCGACCGTTCTGATTGCTCACATCACCTTCTGCCTTCCCTATGTGATCTTAAACGTCCTCCCCAAGCTCCGCCAGATGGATCAGAGCCTCTTTGAGGCCGCCATGGATCTGGGGTGCCACCCGGTGACAGCCTTCTTCAAGGTCGTTATTCCCCAGATCATGCCCGGCATCACCGCCGGCTTCCTGATGGCCTTCACCATCTCACTGGACGATTTCGTCGTTACCTACTTCACCTCCGGCAGCGGGTTCAAGATGCTGCCTGTCACCATCTATTCCATGGTGAAAAAGAAAGTCAATCCCCAGATCAACGCCCTTTCGACCATCATTTTCCTGATCGTCCTGGCGCTGCTGGCGGTCATGAACCTCGTCGAGGCACGCCGGGCCAAGCGCCTCAAGCAAAATTGACCAACCCGGCGAATTTTTATAAAGGAGATAGATAGATGAAAAAATTCCTTGCTGTCTCGTTGACAGCCGCCCTTTTAGCGGGTACGGTCATTCTTTCCGCAAGCTGCGGCAACAGTTCCAACGGCGGAACCGGCGAAAACGGCACCCTTTCGGTTTACAACTGGGGCGAGTACATTTCCGACGGATCCGACGGCACGGTGGACACCATCGCTGAGATCGAGAAGCGCTTGAACTGCTCCATCACCTATGATCTTTATTCCACCAACGAGGAAATGTTCACAAAGATCCAAAGCGGTGCGGTGGATTATGACGTCATCATTCCCTCCGACTACATGATCTCCCGAATGCTTGAAGCCGATATGCTGGAGAAGCTCGATTTTACGAACATCCCCAATGCGGAAAACCTCATGGACAAATTCAAGAAGACCGACTACGACCCCACCGGCGAATACAGCGTCGCCTACACCTGGGGCACCGTTGGCCTGATTTACAATACTACCATGGTGGAAGAGGCTCCCGACAGCTGGAACGCCCTGTGGGACGAACGCTACGCCCGGAAGATCTTCATGTTCTCCAACTCCCGGGACGCCTTCGGAATCGCCCTGAAGCTCCTGGGATATTCCCAGAACACCACCGATGAAGCCGAGATCCGGGAAGCCGCTGATCTTCTGAAAGCGCAGAAACCGGTGCTTCAGGCCTACGTCATGGACGAGATCTTCGATAAGATGGAGATCGGTGAGGGCGCCCTGGCTCCTTACTACGCCGGCGACGCCGTGACCATGATCTCCGAAAACGAGGATCTGGCCTATGTTTTGCCCAAAGAAGGCTCCAACGTCTTCATCGACGCCATGTGCATTCCGAAAGGCGCCTCCAACAAGGAGCTGGCGGAAAAGTTCATCAACGAGATGTGCTCCACCGACTTGGGGCTTGCCAACATCGAGAAGATCTGCTACTCCACCCCTCTCCAGAACGTCTACGACGCCCTGGACGACGAGACCAAGAACAACCCCATCATCTACCCCGATGATGCGACCCTGGCCATCTGCGAGAGCTTCATCAATCTCCCGGAAGAGACCAATGTATTGGTGCAGGATCTCTGGAACGAGATCATCACTGAATAAGCAGAATTTCGAAACCCTTGCCGCCCGGCAATCCCGGGCGGTTTTTTTATGGAGGAAAACCGATGAAACGATCCGCAAAAATTCTTCTTTCCATTGGAGCTGCGGCCATTGCTGTCATCCTTGCGCTGCTCCTTGTGTTTCACTTCGCATCAGGCCCCTCGGCTGCGGGAGAAAAAACGCTGTCCATTCAGGTCATCGTTTCCGAAGAGGATACCCGTGCCTTCACCGTGACCACAGACGAGAACTATCTGGGGCCTGCACTGGAAGCAGAGGGATTGATTGAGGGAGAAAAAGGTCAGTACGGCCTCTTTATCACCACCGTGGACGGTGTAAAAGCCGACGACTCCAAAAACCAGTGGTGGTGCATCACCAAAGGCGGCGAAGACGTCTATACCGGCGCCGATTCCACTCCGATTGCCGATGGAGATTGCTTTGAGCTGACATTGTCTATCTATTAAAGCAGCGTGCTCGGCACTCCTTCTGCAACCATTCGTTAGTCAACCTCGAATAAAGAATGACGGCTTATGCTTCGATATAACCGACGA
>USLH01000033.1 GCA_900555435.1 uncultured Oscillospiraceae bacterium
CCGCTTGGACATTTTCCGGGTGTAATCAAAGCAGAATGCCTCCGCTGCCGGAGCCAATACACGGGTATCCTCCGTCTCGTTCACCGCAATGTTTGACCACCAGTAGACCGGCACCTCCCGGTCGGTGGCATTGGCAAGCCGGACACGGACGAATAAAAAGCGGGAATCCTCCGGCAGGAAGCAATCCATCTGGTAGCTGACCTCACGGATCCGCTCCCACTCGTACATCCGCAGCACCGGCGTCCCGTCCGCCCGATGCCAGACGGCCGTGTGAAGGGGCGAAAGTGTCATCGGGGAATGACCGGTCATGCCGAAGTTCCATTCCACGCCGCCGCTGGTCCACGCATTGCGGATGGCTAAGTTGGCGGGCTGGAACACCGGGTTCACATGGAGCAGCTGCCGCTTCCCATCCTTGTCATACAAAGACCAGAGCTTCCCCCCGAACTGCGGGAAAAACACGGCTTTGAGGTGATCGTTTTCCAGCACCACTGCCTCGAAAGAGCGCTCCTCCTTCTCCCGGTCGTACTGATCCTGCTTCCGATAGGGAAGCGACCCGTTCACTTTTCCGTATTCAAAATACCGTGCCTCTTCCGGAGAAACGGAGTCGTCCACTTCCATGGAACTGTGAAGATCTGCGATCTGCAGATCCGGCAGGGGGTTTTCCTCGCCCAAGTGCGCCGCCGGCATGGAAATCTTCTCAAACGTTAATGTGGTCTTCATTTGATTTAGTCCTTTCGCTGTCTTCCGGCTCTACCTGCCAGAATTCCGTGTGTGTTCTCTCTTCCTCAGGCAGCAGCGTGCAAAGCCCGCCCAGCGTTTCCAACTCCATCATTGTGGAGCTTAAAAATGCCTCAAAATTGCAGCCGCCGTCCGGATAAGGCGCTTCCCCGCTTCCGAACCGACAGGTGAAACGCTGCCCATGATTCCGGTAAACCGCTTCTCCCCGGCCGGTGTAAAGCCCGATCTTAAAGAAAGCATCGGAAGGCGTCTGCTGCAGCAGCAGACGATCTCCTTCCATCCGAATCCTTGGGTCGGAAAGGCTCGTTTTCCCCCAGAGCTGCACCATCCGCCCCGGCGCATAGTCGTCCTCCCCTGCCGGCGGAAGGGGCACTTCCATGCTCCCGCCTGCCGATAAGGTGCTGACGCCCCAGACTCCGCAGCTTATGGGCTTAACGTCGGTGTTGGACACCCGGTGCTCCACTCGGATCCATCCGTCCGGCTGAAAGGCAAGGGTCAGCCGCTTCGTGATCCGGAGCCACGGATCCGCCTGCTCCAGAGAAACGCCCTCTTCCGAAAGCTCCCAGGAAACCGGAGCGTTATCCGGATAATAGGACCAGTCCCCCTCCGGAGCCGTCCACAGCCGGTGGCCGCCGTAAAGCCGCCACCCTTTCGGTGTGCGGTACTCCTGATCGTCCTCCGGCTGGCGGTAAAAGAGGTTCGGCTCCCCGGCGGCGGAAAGCCCCACCACACGGATGCCGAAATCCAAAGCGGCCGAAACCTCCGTTTTCCCGTCGCTCAGATGCAGGATACGCCCCCATTCCGGGTCTGTTGTCTCCCAATGCTTCATTTTTCAGCCTGCTCCTATCTCATAAAGTGCTTGTGAAGGTACTCGCTGCTTAACCGAAGGCTTTCAAAGGGATCTCCCGGGCACTCGTCCTGTTCCACTACATAATAAGCGGCCCCCGCCTTTTCGGCAGCGTCCAAGATCCCTTCCCAATAAAGGTTCCCCTGCCCGATCTCGGCATAGAAAGGCGTCTCCCCATGGATTCCCATATCCTTCAGGTGCAGAACGGAAATCCGCCCGGACAGCTCCTCGATCCACCGGCGCACGTCTCCGCCGCCGTATTGGATCCAATAGGTGTCCAGCACAAACGCCGTATTCTTCGGATCCAGCCCCTCTTTTAAAATATCCATGGGACGCCGCCCATCCGGCAGCTTTGCAAATTCCTCACAGTGGTTGTGGTAGGTGAAATACCCGCCCTTTTCCGCTGCTTTTTTCCCAATCCGATTGGCATCGGCGACAAACTGCTCCCAGCCTTCCGCCGTAGCGCTTTCAAATGCACCGATGCCCATGTGATTCGTCCCCAACAGCTCATGCTGCCGATACGAAGTGTCAAAATCCTTCAACATCAGGGAGAAATTCTCGTGGGTGCCCACGACCTCCAGCTCCGCTTCCCTTAAAAGCTCCCCAAACCGCTCATAAGACGAAATGGGGCAGCCGCAGGTCTGCACCTGGTCGTACCCCAGTTCTTTCAGCTTCCGGAAAGAGCGGCGGATCTCTTCTTCACTTCCCAAAAAATCCCGGATGGTGAAAAGCTGTACGCCTAATTTCTGAAACACATGCCCCTCCTACTTTGCCTGGACCGCATAGCACCCCAGCGCCGCTCCGGCTTCTTTCCCGATCAGCGCCAGCCCTTCGTTGTTGTAGTGGCCGGCAGCCTCCGGGTTCAAGAACTTCGGGTCTTTGGAAAGCTGTGCCGTGATCCGGGTCAGCATTAAAAAGTCGCTGTCTTCTTTCACCGCCCGCTCCTGTGCGTTCATGATGACCTCATCGGCGGCATCCCCTGCGAAATATCCCACCCGGATGATCCCGAATTTCTCGATCCGGCAGTCTTTTTTCAGGGCATTTTTGTATTCGATGAGCTTTTTCAGATACTCCTCCTCGGACACACCTAAAATGGCGTCGGACTCCCCTTGGAGCCAGACATAGAAGACCCGGTCTACCTGATCGCCCAGCGCTTCCAAAGCCGCCTGCTGCTTTTTGACGGCAGCCGCATAAAGCGCCCCGCCGGGCATCCATTCCGCTAAAGCGGTGGCGCCCTTAGCTGCGTGAACCGCCGCTACCTTGGAGTGGGAAACGCTCAGATAGCTCCGGCAGAAATCCGGAAGCAGCGATCCGTGTCCGTAATTGGCTCCGAAAAGATGAGGCGGCACGTCCTCCCCCGCCGGATGCTGCAGGGGAACAAAGGTGTTGGTCAAGAATTTATATTCCACTGCCCCCGGCACCGGAGAGGTGTCAGACGGGATTTTGTCCGTCTGACCTTCCATGTTGCTCTGTCCACCGAAAAAAATGACATCCATAGTAAATCCTCCTTAGTTCGTCAAATGGCTTGCCGTCACGCATCCGGCCCAGGAGCCGTAATATCCGACCCCTCTTTCAAAGGCCGAAGAGAACCACGGGCACACTTCTCCCGCATAGGGGAGCTTTTCCTGATCCATCTCCGGGATGGTATCCACAATCCCGTCCGCAAAATCCTGCATCCGTCGGGCGGCGGTCTTCATTCGTGCCGCCAGCGCCCCCATCCGAATGTCCAGAACGTCCCACCCTTCCGGATGGCTGCAGCTCATCCAGAGCCGATACCAGCAGTCGGAAAGCTCTAAAATATCCCGGTGAAGCTCCCGTCCGAAGGCAGCCAGCTTCCCGGCTTCTTCCCGATCCTTCTTCCGGACAGACAAAGGCGCTTTGTCCCTCCAGAAGCACTTCTTATAAAGCACTCCGGAAAGATCCCGGTAAAACTCCCACAAAAGCCGGTATTCCGGAGAAGCCTCCTCACAGTAGGTCACATACTTCCGGTGGAGCTTTTCATAATGCTCCGTCAGCGGGATCCCCTCCAGATCCTTTTCAAACAGCAGAGTGATGGGATCCTCATAAAGCAGGAAGTGGGCGGGATTGGGCGCAAGCACCTCCCCTTTTACCGCCTTGGGCACCATGTCGAACCCGGAAAGATCCAAATAAGCCCGTGGGTCTGCCTTATGAAGAGCAAAGAACCGCTGTCCCAGCTCTTTTTCGTTGTAGTCGCCGGTATACTGGAACTCCGCATAGACCTGCAGCCCGTAAAGCAACGACAGCGGCACGCTTTCCGCCCCATCATCGCCCCATGCGGTTGCAAAGACCCGGTCGACTCCTTCCTCCCGGCAGGCTCTGAGAGCCGGGAGCACCGTCGAAAGCATATGCTCCTCATTCACCGCCGGCGTGCACCAGTTCCAGAGCCCGCCTGCAAACATCACAGGAGCCTCCGACTGCCGGTGCTGCTGAATCACGCCCCGGTAAAACGCTTCCGAATGATGGTAATAATCCCAATAGACCAGCGAAAGATCCTTCGGGATCTTCCGGATCATCTCCTCCGGATAGTGGATCTCCGGATCGTAGTCCTTGGTGGGGGAAAGATGGGCAAAATACATATCGCTCCAGATCATGGGCTCCAGTCCCTGTTCCCGGGTAAGCTCCATGACCCGATTGATGTGTTCTTCAAAAACATCAATGGAGGGCCGCTCCCCGTGCCGGGCTCGATAGGCGCCGGTACCCAGGTCGCTGCTCTCGTCCATCCCGATGTGAATCCTCCGGGAGCGGTAGGGAGCGCTGGCATCTTTCAGGATTTGAGCGATATAACGGTAGGTCTCCTCTTCTCCCACAAGCAGGGTGCCCCCCGTATCCGCCAGCATCCCCATGGACTTCCGCCAACGTAAGATCATGGCCGAATGCCCCAGCGTCTGGATGCAGGGGATCATCTCAACTCCCAGCGCATAAGCATAATCGTCTAGCTCCCGCAGCTCTTTTTCGCTGTAGCCGCCCCGCAGATAGCCGAAATACGGATATCCCTCCACCGGATAGGTATCCTCCGTATAAAGCATCATCAAATTCATGCCCATCAGAGCCATCCGCCGAAGCAGGAGTTTGACCATCGAAACATTGGGAACCTGATTCCGGGATGCGTCCAGCATCAATCCGTTTTCCACAAAGCAGGCATGCTCTGCCACAGAGCATCCGATTCCTTCCCGTGCCAGATGGGCAAGCCCTCTGAAAATCTCCACTTCCCGGGACCAGACGATACGCCCTCCCTCTCCCGAAAGCTCCGCTTTCAGGCAGTCCCCTTTTTCGACCGTTACCGGAATTCCCCCTGGGAGAAGCATCAGTCCCAGTTCCTCCGCCGCCGCGGCGATTCCCGGCTCCAGATGAGAAGGGACTCCCTTCAGATACAGCTTCATATTCGTTCCTTTCTGAAAAAAGGGCGGAATGCTCCGCCCTTTTCTCTCTTCATTAAAGATTGATAGCGACCATACCGAGAACGCCGATGATGCAGGCGATCCAGCAGGTCCGGTTCATATGCTCCTTCAAAAAGATCCGCCCGATCAGTAAAACCAGGATCATAGGCAGCGTCACCGACACCGGATACAACACAAACGCCGGAAATTGGGTGACAAGGAACATGGAAAGCGGCGTTTCCAGAGAAGCCAGGATCCCCGAAGGAAGCCCGGCAAGGATCTCCGTCCGGTTTGGCCCGGAACGAAACCGCACCACCGTGATGACCAGAAGGATCACTAGAGCACTTGCAAAGTACGCTACGGTATACAAAAGATAACCATTCGGCTCCACCCGACTGGACAGGTACTGACATCCTAACGACATACACGAAAGGAGCCACCCGCCGAACGCCATCCGGAACCATTTGAACGAAACGCTCCCGTTTTTTCCGGAAGACTGAAGCGCCAGCAGGATCACGCAAAGGATAATCCCGGCAAACCCCAGCCCCTTCAGCAGGGAGAAGCTCTTTACCTCTCCGAAAAAGAGAAGCCCTAAGATCAAAGGCCCTACCATCCCCATGTTGTTCATGGCGGTCGTAAGCCCCACCGGCCCGATTTTCAGACAGCCGGTGATCAGCACAAAGAACCCCATGGCATACGCAAAGCCGCCTAAGAGCCCCAGCCCCCAGATTTTCCAGTTTCCCCAGCTGTTCCCGCTGAAAGCCTGATAAAGAATGGAGAGGACCAGTCCGGAAACACAGGTCATCATGCCCAGCGTCTCCGGACGGGCACCATTTTTGGTCGCAAATTTATTGATGGGCCACATGGCGGTCATAACCCCGACCAGCGCCATCAGCAGCAGGACATTTAACACAGATTTCTCTCTTTCTTCCCGTTTCCCGACGCAGGGGATCAGCCCTTAACCGCACCGAGCATAACGCCTTTGACAAAATACTTCTGAATAAACGGATACACCAGCAGGATCGGGGCAATGGCAACTACGATGGTGACGTACCGGATCTGCACGGAGACGACCGATTTCAGTGCGGCCATTATGTTCATTCCCTGGGTGAAATCCGTAGAGAACTGCGCTAGGATCCGCCGCAGCAGGAGCTGCATCGGCTGCAGGCTCTCTTTGTTGATGTAAATCAAAGGAGTCATGAAGTCGTTCCAGTGACCGATGGCATAATACATGGTAACCACCGCCAGCGTGGGCTTGATCAGCGGAATGGCGATCCGGCGCAGGATCAGCCAGTCGCTGGCGCCGTCGATCTGGGCACTTTCCACCAGCTCGTTGGGCATCTCCGTAAAAGCAGAGCGGCAAAGCATGATGTTCCACGTCGAGATCAGGCTGGGGATGACCATGACCCACCGGGTGTTATAAAGCCCCAGCTTGACCATTAACAGGTAAAACGGGATCATTCCGCCTCCGAAATACATGGTGAAAGCGATGAAGAAGTTTAAGAACTTCCGTCCGGAAAAGGTGTACCGGGACAGCGGATAAGCGGCAATCACCGTAAACACGATATTGAGAACCGTACCGACTACCGTGTACCAGAGGGTGTTGTAATAAGCCCGCCAGAGCTTCTGCTGTCCTAAAACCTGCTTATATCCGTCCAAATTGAACCCCACCGGCCAGATACCCACTTGACCCCGGTTGATGGCATGAACGTCACTGAAGGATACGGAAATGACATACATAAAAGGCAGCAGGGTAATGAAAAAGCCAAAGATAATCAGAAACCACACCAGAAAATAGAAAACCCGATCCGATGCGCAGCGTTTTTTGATTTTCATTTTCCGTTCCCCCTTACCACAGGCCGTAATCCGTGACCTTCTTGGAAGCCTTGTTGGCAGCCCAAGTCAGGACAAAGCCGATTCCGGACTGGAACAGTCCGACTGCCGTGGAGTAGCTGTACTGGTTGCTGACGATACCACGCTCATAAGTATAGGTAGAGATAACGTCTGCTACCTCTTTGGTCAGGTTGTTATAGAGCAGATAGATCTTCTGGAAGCCGACACCTAAAATGCTTCCAAGAGAAAGGAGCAGCTGCATCATAATAAGAGGCATCAGTCCGGGAATGGTGATGTACCGCACCGACTGGAACTTCGTAATGCCGTCGATCTCCGCCGCTTCGTAAAGCTGCGGATCGATGCCGCTGATGGTGGCAATATAAATGATGGAGCTGAAGCCGAAGCCCTGCCAGATGTCCGAAGCGATGTAAACGGTACGGAACCATTTGGGATCGGACAGGAAATCGATGGAGTTTCCGCCCAGCGCCACAATAATCTGATTGATAACGCCGTTGTCTACTGCAAGGAACTGCCTAATCATACCGCAGACAACCACGGTGGAAATGAAGTACGGCAGATAGGAAACGGTCTGCACCGTCCGCTGGACTGCCTTGTTCTTCATCTCGGTAATACAGATTGCGAAAATAATAGGAATCGGGAATCCCCAAAGCAACGAGTAAATGTTGATAAGGATGGTGTTCCGGATTACCCGCCAGAAATAAGGCGTGGAGAAAAATTGCTGGAAATACTTGAAGCCCACCCACGGGCCGCCGAATACGCCTGCTCCCGGAACGAAATCACGGAAAGCCAGAACGATGCCGTATAAGGGAACATAACAGAAAATGATGTACCAGACGAAAACCGGAAGGAACATGAGGTACAGGTTCTTATCCCGCCTCACCGCTTTCGTAAACCGCTGCTTCCAGCTTTTCTGTGAACCGGTCATAAGCAAGGCCACCTTTCAAAAAAGAGAGGGGGCGGCATCCCTGCGGCCGTCCGGACGCAAAAGACGCCGCCCCTTTTCAGATCGCTTAAAATAAGACCAATGGATTACTTCTGAGAATTTAAGAACACTTCCAGGAGCTTGTCCTGACCCATGTCTTTGCAGTGCTGAACGTAAGAATCCCAGTTATCGAGGCTTTCGGTGCCGGCGACGAACTTGGTAATTTCTTCCCACCAGTACTTTTTCACGTCGGTATAGTACTGCTCATAGATGGCGGTGTCCTCATCGTTGACAGGGGACCAGACCAGCGGAGCTTCGACGTAGTTGCGGATGACGGCGTTCTCTTCCTGGTGCCACTTGGGGAACTGGGGATCGATGGCGACTACGCTCTGATCAAAAGGAACAATACGGGGGTTGGTGCCCAACTCGTTGACATGAGCCTCATCGTTTAAGAGAGCCTCATCCAGAACGATGGTGCCGTCCGCTTCTTCCGTCCAGTCAACGCCCTTAATGCCCATGTTGGCCAGCTTCACCATATCATCCTGATACAGGTAGTCCATCATGGCGAACACCAGATCTCCGTACTTGCAGTCCCGGGTGATGCCGTAAACGCCGCCCAGAGCGTCAACGCCCTCATAGTACTGCTTGCCGTTAGGAGCCTTCACGGGAACCAGCAGATCGAAGATGCCCTTGGTTCCGTCGTACTCGTCGTAAGAGGCGCTGTACTCATAAGAGACAGACCAGCTCCAGGCCATGGTCATGCCCACAGTGTCGTTGGCAACCTTCGTACCAACGCTGGTGCCGTCATTGGTAGACCAGCTCTGATCCAGCAGACCATCTTCATACAGCTTGTGCATATAAGTGATGTAATCCTTGGCCAGGTCGCTGGTCCAGGCAACTTCCCATTCGCCCTTGTCGTTCTGCATGAAGTTGTCCTGCAGGTTGAGACCGTAAATGGGCGAGAAGAGGACTTCATATCCGGGATTAAAGGTCAACGGAATCTCATCGGCCTGTCCGTTTCCGTTGGGATCCTGCTCCTTGAAGGCCTTCAGGACGTTATAAAGCTCCTCGGTGTCCTTCGGCTGCTTCAGTCCAAGAGCGTCCAGCCACTTGCCGTTGATCATCATGTTGATGCCGTAATCCTTGTCCATGGAGAAAGAGGGGAAGTAATACATGGATCCGTCAGAGTTGATGAGCCGCTCTTTTACGGAGGGATACTCGTTGTCCAGCTTCTTCTTCAGGTTGTAGCCGTACTTCTCATAGTACTCGCTGACTTCCTGGAAGATACCGGATTTCCAGTAAAGGCCGTTGGCGTCAAAGCCGCCGGGAACGGCGCAAACGTCAGGCAGATCGCCGCCGGCGTTCAGACGGGGACCGACGCTCTCGGAATATTCAGACCATTCCTTCAGTTCCCACTCGATCTCGATTTTGTCGCCCCAAGCCTTCTGGATCTCCTGCATAACCTGAGTCTTGTTCTCGTCTACGATGGGAGTCTGAGCCAGCCAGGTGATCTTAATGGGCTTGTCGGAATTGACCACCGGTGCGCTGTTCCCGTCATAGGTAAAGAGCGGGGCGGCATCGCTGCCGCTGGAGGCAGTACCGCTGGAAGAGCTTCCGCCGTTGTTGCCGCAGCCGGTCATAGCGATCGAAGTCGCCAATGCTGCAATCAGAGCCATGCTGAGAAACCGTTTGCTTTTCATGAGAATCCTCCTTAAACTGATAGGGTTTAAACGACAGAGTTTATCTTGGAATCAGCCGATAATCGGCCACGAATCCCTGAATTTGATACGCCTCAAAAGCCTCGGCGTACTTGCATCCCCACTGGAACCCACGGAATCTCGACTGAGCCCGCATCGTTTCCAGATAGTCGTCTTTCATGAAGTGCTCCATCCACGCCATCTGGCTTTGATGGCAGCCGATGGCGGCGATCTTCTCTTCCATCACGTCGCTGATGTCCACGAAGATCTGAGGATCAAACTTGAATCCCGCCGGAATGTCCCAGAAAAAGACGGAGGGAACTTTAGTGATCGGCTCCTCCTCCGTGGGAACCAGCTTCCCTCCCACCACCAGAAGCACCTCGGTGATAAGCTTTGACGTCATGGCGTGGTCGGTGCTGGTATCCTTGGGGCTGTGGGTAAAAATCACATCAGGATTAGCCCAGCGGATGGCGTTCAAAAATGCTTTTCGGGTCTCCGGGGTGTCCTGCAGCCCCTCGTCGTCAAAACGCAGGAATTTCACCTTGGCGTCCAGCGGCTTTGCCGCTTCCAGCTGCTCCTTTTCCCGGATCGCTGCCAGCTCCTCGCAGGAGTCGTGCCAGTTGGAGCCGATGTTCCCGCTGGTGGAAAGAACGATGTAGATCTGGTCGCCCTGCGCATGGTATTTCATCAGGGTGCCGAAGCACATCTCCTCTACGTCGTCCGGATGAGCTGCAAATGCAAGAATGTTCATCGATCTTCCTCCTTTGCCCGGCGCTCACCGAAATAAAGGAGCATCAGCTTCGCCATCCGGGCGCTGCCGCTGCCATTAGGCTGCCACGGGCCGTACCATTTATTGATGGAGCAGTACCGCTCCGATACCACAAACTCCGGCGTCAACCCGTAGGTCATCAGGGCTTCCATGCTCTCATCGGCTTTTTCCTGTTCGCCGGCCGCCAACCATGTGGGGATCCAGAACCACTCGCTCTGCATGGTGTACCATACATCGCCGTAGCCCCCGTGATATGCCCCGTCGTAAGCGCCGTCGCAGCTGGTCATCAACCCGGTCAGCCCTTTCTCGAACTGTCCCCGGTTGCGGAAGAAGGCTTCCATCTGCTTGCGCATCTTGCTGTCCGGTGCGATGAATCCGGTCTCCAGCAGCATGGGTGCGCCATCGGTGTAGTAGCTGTAGGTCTGGCTGTCCTCAAAGGGAACGCCCAGCTCGTGAGGGAAGAGGTACATCTCATCATCCTCATGGCCTTTATAAAGCTCGTCCCGGATCTTGATGATGCTGTCGGAATAATCCTCATAGATCTTCCAGGCTTCCTTGGCTTCTTCCCGTCCGTACTGATCCAGCATCTCGGCCATGCTCTTGACGGCCTTTACGTTGTAGCTGTCAGTGAAGGTCCAGAACTGCGCCACATCCGGCCAGTCGCTGCCCTTCCCGCTGGGGAAGATCCCCGGATACCCCGTAGAAGGAGTTGTCCGCCGCCGCTGGATCCAATCGAGCATCATCTTGAGCTTCGGTAGGAAATATTCCAGCTCCTCCGGATCCTTGCTGTATTTCAGGTGTTCGGATACGCCCCAGAGCACCGATCCGGTGAAGTTCTCCCAAGCGCCGCACCCGGACTGGATCCGGCCCTTGTCTTCCCCTTCGGTGACCAGCCACCGCTCGCAGAAGTACCGGTAACCATCGCCGGTATGCTCCCGGAGTCCCACCTGATCCAGCGCCGTCAGCACCACCGCCGACTCATAAGGCCAGATGAACCGCCCCAGATCCCCTTGCCGGGTGGCCACCAGATCGCTTCCCTCATAGTGCGCCAGCATCTGGCAGCACTGGGTCAGCAGCTGCAGGTACATATTCCGGTAAAAAGGATTATCCGTATCCGGGAAAGTCTCGATATTCGCTTGAATTTTCTTCCAGTTCCGGATGGTCTCTTCTTTCAGAGCCTCGTAATCGAACGCCTCTGTCTCGCCGTGGCGGAACATTCCCACAAAGGAAAGGCTCTCTCCCGGCTGCAGGGTGTAATCCATTCGGAAATAGTCGGCTGCTTCAAACAGGTGGCCTTTCGGGCCGTCCTTCAACCAGCGGAAGGACGCCTCTTTCGGGAACTGCAGGAACACAGAGCCATCCTCCGCCGCCGCAGAGGTCTCTCCGGTCTGCTCCCAGGTGCGTTTGAGCATGTACCAGTTTTTCAGGTTCGGAACGTAAGGCGCATAGCCTTCCATGTGAAGCTGGGTCATATAAGCGTCGCTCTGCCCCGAACGGCAAAGGAGCCCCAGACAATCCGAAAAGGGAACGGAGGACTCGTTCTTCACCGTCACCTTGAAGCAGGTGGCAGGCTTCCGGTCAAAGGTGTCAAACGCTTCCAGCATGACCGAACAGCAATTGGAGTTTTTCTCCACCTTATTATGAAGCGTATAAATGGGAAGCCCGTCCGAAACCGGAGAAAAGAAGGTGTCTTCGTAATCGAAGGCTTCCATTTCCTCCCCGTGGAGCAGGGTGAACCCGATTCCGGGCTGGCTCAGATGGGTGCCGTTGTCCAGAAGGGAGGAATCCGTCACCTTGAAGTCCGGATACAACACGACAAGCCGTTCCGCCAGCGGCGGATGCAGGTAAATTCTTGAAGTTCTCGGACGTGTCCACTTTGCATTTTCCATAAAAGACCTCGCTGTTTCGAAAAAAGATAACTAAAATCCAACGCCAAGCTAAACGCTTTTAGCACGCACAACCATTTGGTGCGCTGGGTGATTTACCTATTTTATATCACAATTTCCCATGTTTTGTCAATGGTTTTTTGCAAAAAATATTTTTTATTCGGAAATTGGAAAAGATTTCTTAAAAAACGATTGATTTCTCAGCTCAAACGTTTTATAATAAAGCTGTATTCTTTTAGCGGATATTTGGAAAGAGAGGGATTTTATGCCCAAAATGACCATCAAGACCATTGCAGAACTGGCCGGCGTTTCCCCTTCTGCCGTTTCCATCGTTCTGAATAACCGCCCCGGCGTCAGCGAGGGCACCCGGAAAAAGGTTCAGGCAATCATCCGGGAGAACAATTATGTTCCCAATCCCAATTCCCGCCGCCTGCTCTTCAACCGCTCCGACAACATCACCGTCCTGCTGGACAAAGAGCATCAGGACTTGAGCAACCAGTTCTATGTAGAGCTGACCAACGAACTGATCCCGGAGTGCGACCGGGTCGGCTGTAATTTGGTCTATTCTTTTTATCAGCTTACCGAATCCGGAGACGTGCTCTTCCCTAAAATTTTAGAGCACCGGGATACCTGCGGCGTGATCTTTTTAGGCGCCCCGCCTGCACAGGTCCTTCAGAAGATCCGCCGGTTCGAGATTCCTTTCGTCATCTCAGACGCCCACGAGCCTCAGACCGGCGTCCCCTCCGTCTATACCAACTATGAAAGGGCCGCTTATGTAGCGACCAGCTACCTGATCCAGAACGGCCACCGAGAGATCGGCTACTTAGGCTTTGAAAGCCCCAAATATATGCAGAACACCCTCCGCGGCTTCCAGTATGCCCTCCGGGACGGCGGCTGCATCTACCATCCGGAATGGATGGTCACCTCCCCCAACAGCGATAAGATCTCTTTTGAACGGAGCAGCTACTGGGCCAATACCGGTAAGCTCCCCTCCGCCATTTTCTGCACCGGTGACTTCATCGCCATCGGTTGTCTGCAGTATTTCCAGCAACACGGCTTAAATGTTCCTGAGGACATTTCCCTCATCAGCATCGATGACATTCTCCTTTCCAATTACGTCACCCCCCGGCTGACCACCGTTCACATCGACAAAAAAGAAATGGCTGCCGCCAGCATCACCCTTCTTCTGGATCGGGTCTCCGGGGAGCTTTCCTTGCCGGAAAACCTCTCGATCCCTGTCGGAAAGGTGGTAATACGGGACAGCGTCCGCCGCATTCCTCTGGAGGAAACCGTATGACCTTTTCCCCTTCCGATGTCCCGATCCTTCTGGTTTTCGGGCAGTCAAACGCCCATGGTCACGCCCAACCCATGCCGGAAAACGAGCGGATCACCTCCCCCCTCCCCAACGTCTGGGGCCTGCGCCAGCCGGAAAACCAGTCCTACGATCTTCTGCAGCCCGTTTGGACGCACTATACCTCTGACGGAACCAATTTAGGAGAAATACAGGAGCACACTCTCTGCCTTCCGAACCTTTTTGCGAAGCTCTGGCAGGAGCGCTGCCCTCCCCTTCCCGATCTGCGGATCATCCGTATTTCCGTCGGCGCCCAGGGGGTCACCCGCTCCTTTATGTGGAACCCCGATCATCCGAAGGTCCTCATCCCCGGCCCTCTGGGAACGGTGGATCTTGCCCTTTACCCCTTGGCCTGCCGGGTGCTGCAAAGCGTTGTCCGTGATCTTCGGAATCAAGGGAAAACGCCCCGGATCCTCGCCCTCCACTGGCTGGGTGGCGAAGAGGAGACCGGTGTTGACCCCAAAGAGCTCACCGGTCTGACGGAGCTTTACGTCCGCATCTTCAACGGATTTTTTGAAGCCGCCGGCGGTTCCTTCCCACTCAGGCTCTATAAAATCTTAGGCAAGCGCCGATCCGCCGCCCAAGGCGAGCCTCCCGGAAACATCGACCGGATCAACAAGACCTTTGAAGAATTGACCCACCTTTTCCCGGATACCCGTCTCATTTCCGCCGAGGACTTTCCCGGCTGGAACCCGCAGGACGACCAGTATGGCCTGTTCTGCGGCGACGGCGTCCACTACACCGGGGCGGTGCAGCAGTGGTTTGCCGAAACCGCCTTCAATGAAATCCTATCCCACCCCTGACGAAAGGAAATGTTATGTACCATCTGGATCAGATCGACCCCAACCGGGCGGTAAAAGCCACCCTTTACGGCGAAAACCTGCTCTTTTCTAATGTCCGAAACGCCCCTTTCCACGTCTACGGCCTTCTCCCCGGAAGTGAGGAGGATCCCTTCCGCCGGATCCCGGAATCGGTAGCAAAAGCCTGCAGCGAAGGCGTCTACGCCCTTCACCGGAACACAGCCGGCGGCCGGGTGCGCTTTCTTACCGACTCCTCCCGCATCGCCGTCCGGGTGAAAATGCCCGGGAAATGCCTGATGTCGGATCAGGCGCTGCTGGGAAGCTCCGGATTGGATCTCTATGTCACGGAAAACGGCGTGAGCCGCTACATCCGCTCGTTCATGCCCCCCATCGACATGGAACACGGCTACGACTCCATGATATGGCTGCCGGATCGGACGCTGCGGGACATCACCATCAACTTTCCCCTTTACGACTGCGTGGACCAGCTTCTGATTGGTCTGGAGCCGGATGCAAAGCTCCTTCCCGCCCCCGGCTACCGGAACGAAAAGCCCATCCTCTTCTACGGCTCCTCCATCACTCAGGGCGGAAACGCTTCCCGCCCCGGAAACTCCTATCAGGGCTTCCTTTCCCGAAACCTCAACTGCGACTACCGGAACTTAGGCTGGTCAGGCAGTGCGAAAGGCCACACCGCCATGGCGGAATACATCGCCTCTCAACCCATGGAGCTTTTCTTCATGGACTATGACCACAACGCCGACACTCCGGAGGACTTAGCCGCCACTCACGAGCCCTTCTTCCGGATCATCCGGGAGAAAAATCCCACCCTCCCGGTGATTTTCGCCACCAAAACCGACCCGGCGATCTCCCCGGACGGAGAAGCCGAACAGGAACGCCGCCGGCAGATCATCCGCACCACCTATGAAAACGCCCGGGCGAAAGGCGACCAAAACGTCTTGTTCTTAGACGGAAGCCAGGTCTTCTCCCGTTTCTCCCCCATGGGGATCACCCCAGACAGCTGCACCATCGACGGCTGTCATCCAAACGATTTAGGCTTCTGGTGCATGGCACAGGTCTACGGCGAAGCCATCGCCTCCATGCTCCATTGGGATTGACGCAAAAAATCTCCCGCAGCTGTAAAGAGTCACAGCTGCGGGAGATTTTTCTTTCCCAAAAACCGCTCAAAACTTCTCCCCGAAAAGCCCCGGGTCATTTGCCCCGGCTTCGCTTAGCAGAGCTTCCCCTGCTGGCGAAATTCACCGGGGGACATTTTTTCATGCGCCTTAAAACTGCGCCCGAACTATTTGGCGCTGGCATACCCGCAGGCCGCAGCGATATGCCGCTGTATGCTTTACATCAACGACTACCGGCTCTATACCCTCCAGTATTACCTCTATAGCACTCTGAACAAAGCCGACGAGATCCGCCGCCTGATCGCTCTGGGCGTAGATACGGGTACGGAATCGCCCCCCAGCGAGACCATGAAATTCGCCCTCACCTGCGTAGCCACCGGCCCGATCGTCCTGCTCTATCCCTTCGTGCAGAAGTATTTTGTGAAAGGCATCACCATCGGTGCCGTAAAAGGATAAGAAAAAGTCCACCGTAATCTCTTACAGTGGACTTTCTTTGGTGGAGTAGCCCCATCAAAATCCGAACTCAACGCCGACTCGATCTCTTCAAGCGAGATCGTCTGCGTCCCATGTTGATAGTTGTAGGTCAAGACCAGTTTATCATCGAACACATACACGGCGTTTACAAATGTATCAATCAGGCGTTTCTGAAAATCACGGTTTGCTGGATCGCCATGACGGAACTGCTCAAACCATGCCGTCATCTGTTCGCGGGTCAGCTTTGGCTTTTGCAGTTCAGCAGTCTGGATATTCACAAGGATTTCTTCTTTTCGTGCTTCCAGCTCATCAAGCCGCTGTTTAGTGGACGGCGTGAAAATGCCCTGCTCGATTGCTTTCAGAATGTTTCCAATGGAGGACTCGGTTTCCGCAAGCTGTGAGCGAAGCGCAGGGGTTGTTATGTCTTCCTGCTCCTGCATAACAAGAATTGCATCGATGAGCCTGTTAATCTTCTCTTCATCCATGACGCGCTGCATGGTCAGGCGGACAACAACACGTTCAATCCAGTCTTTGCGAACAGCCTTCTTGTCGCAATCCTTCAGGCGCTTCGCACCGCTGCATTTGTAATAATAGTGCATAGCGCCGGTATGGCTCTTGCCGCTTTCACCAACCATCATGCGCTCACACTTGCCGCAGAACAGCTTTGTTGTCAGCAGATAGTCCTCTTTTGCTTTTGCCATTGCGGGAGCATGGCGGTTCTTCTCCATGCGTTCCTGCACACGGTTGAACAGGTCTTCCGGAACGATAGCAGGAACGCCGCCCTCAATTACAACATCCTGATAACGATACTCGCCAATGTATTTGCGGTTTTTCAGCAGAGCGCTGAAACTATTGATATTGAACGGTTGTCCCTTCTTCGTTCTGAGCCCACGGGCATTGAAATCCTCAACAATGGAACGAACCGTTTTGCCGTCAGCATACTTTTCAAATATCTCAACCACTAATGGTGCGGTCACGGGATCAATCACAAGCTTCTGTGCTTTCTTGTCCAACAGATAGCCGAGCGGAACGCCACCGCCGTTGTTTTTCCCTTTCAGCGCGTTCTCTTTCTGTCCACGATGGATCTTTTCTGATAACTCGGCAGAATAGAACTCGGCATAGCCTTCCAGCATCGCTTCCAGAATGATTCCTTCCGGACCTTCGGAGATATGCTCTTTCGCAGAAACAACCTTTACACCATTCTTTTTCAGAATGTGCTTGTAGTGTGCGCTGTCGTAACGGTCACGGGAAAAGCGGTCGAGCTTCCATACAAGGACAATCT
>USLH01000034.1 GCA_900555435.1 uncultured Oscillospiraceae bacterium
GTGCTGTAGACCGGCTCGCCGGGTCCTAAGCCGGCGGTCTCCTCGTAAACCTGAATGGACGCCTTATCGCCCCGAAGCTCGATGACCTCGCCGATGAGGCGCTTCTCGCTGACCCGAACCACGTCGAACATTTCCACGTCCGACATGCCCGTGGCAACGATCAGGGGGCCGGCCACCTTGAGGATGGTCCCGCAGCGGACTTCCCCAGTCGTATTGGGATTTCCCATACCCTTATCGGTTCCCTCCAAAAGCGGCGGGAACCTCCTCCTTTTCACGTTATTGCAGATCCATGCCAACGGCCTTGTAGATGTTCTCCTGAATCTGCTTCATTCCGAAGCCCTGAGAGCCCCGGCTCCCCGGAATGGGGATAATGGCGGGGAAGGTGCGGGACTGATACCGGACAAGCTCCTCCGGAACCAGCTGCGCCAGCTCCTCAGTGAGATAGATCACCGAACAGCCTGCCTTCGCCAGCCGGTGGATGGCTCTCGCCGTATCCTCCGCCGTCTCCGCCGTAACGGTCTGGACGCCCAGAACACGGAACAGCATGACAGACTCCCGGTCGCCGATGACCGCAAGACTGCCTTTTGTCGCCTCGCTGCTCATAAACGTCCTCCTTCCTATAACAGACAGTATAAATCTCGTTCTTTTTACAGTTTTTTGGCAAAAAGCACCCGCAGCTCTCTTGCCTCGGTCTCCCGCTGCATCAGATAGCAGACGATGGGCCCGATGCTGAAGGCGGAATCACCGCCTTCTTTTAAAAGGGCGATGCGTTCTTCCGTGAACTGCTGCTCCACCCGAGTGATGTCCCCGCTCTGGGCGTAATCGGAAAGAGTTCGCTCTATGGCGGACGCATACTCACCTTTAGCCAGAGCGGCAGACCGCCCTTCTTCGGGAAGGAAAAGCGCCTCCGGGAAAACCTCCTCCGGGATCGTGCCGCCGGTGAGCAGCACCTCTTTCAGCTTTTCGCCGTCCCAGTGAAGCCTCGCCGCCCGCAGAGTGCTGATGACGTTTGTGAAGTCCGCCTGCGCCGAAAAATATCGGCTGAGCAAGGGATTCTTCTTCTTTTTCAGCACCTGCCGGATGTGCTCAAATACCGCCCGGTCGATGGCAGCGGAAAATCGCAGCAGATCCGGGTATTCTTTCTGAAGCGCATCCCCGAAGGCCTTCGGGAGCATGGAATACTCCTCGTTTTCAATGGAGATCCGCAGAAGCTCCGGGGAGATCGTCCCCCCGTCCACCAGAAGCCGGGATACGTCCTGCCCTAAGACCTTGCCCTTATAAAGAGCCTTGATGTTGTGGGCGTCGGTGGGAAGAAGGAAGAGATCCGTCCACGCCGGCTCCGGGGAAAGCTCCGCGATGACCTTGTGGGTCTCCTCCGTCTCCGCCCGGATCAGCTGATCCGGATCCGCCTTCGTACCGGGCTTTCCGCCGCCGTAGCCGCTTTCCGCCAGAAGACGGGCGGCTTCCTCCCGGTCGGCTTCCCGCAGGCGCGCCCACTTGCCGGGATCCAGCAGCCGGGTCTCTAAAACCTTGATCCGTCCGACTGCAAAGGGGTAACTGACTTGCGCCATACCTGCAAAACCCTTTCTTTCACCTGAAAATTCGGTTTCTTACTGATAGAGAATGTGGTAGATCTCCCGCTCACAGTCCTCCCGGACTAAAGAAAGCAGCATCTCAAAGGAACCGTTCACGTCGTATTTTTCGCCGGACAGCAGCACGCCGCCCCGGATCTTCGCCGGAGTTTCCGACAGGGTAAGCTCCCCTGCCAGCCCCTTCTCTTTCAAAGCGGCGTTCAGCTGCTCCAGCATGGAAGTATCGCCTGCAAAGGGCTTCCGGTACCGGGAAAGATCCGCTTCCGGAACCAGAAGGGTCTCCCTGCCCGTCTCCGCCGACTCCAAAACGATGCGCCGGATCAGTGCCGCCCACCGCTCCTCCGGCAGGGCGCAGAGGTCGGAAAGCGCCTTCTGAAAGGCTTCGTCAATGACTTCCCGCCGGGAAGCCAGCGTGTTCTTCCGGGTCTCTAAACCGGTCATCAGCTGCTCCCGGCGCTCCAAGTCCGCCGCAGCCGCTTTTGCATTGCGGAGAATCTCCTCCGCCTCGGCGGAAGCGGCATCTATGATCTGCTTTTCCGCAGCCGCTGCCCGCTCCTCGCCCTGTTTCCGGAGGGATGCGGCTTCCTCCGCCGCATTCTTCCGGATCTTTTCAATAATTGCTTCTGCTCCCAAGGGAACTCCTCGCTTTCTGCATCAGCTGTCTCAGACAGGAATGCCGACGAAAACCAGCAGGACGGAGACCAGCAAAGCCAGAATGGCGTAGGTCTCGACCAGAGCGGTCATGGTAATGCCCTTTGCGGAAGAGTCGGGCTGTTTTGCCGTCATGTGGATAGCTGCCACAGCGGCCTTGCCCTGACTGATAGCGGAAAGCAGGCCAACGATGGCCATGGGCAGAGCCGCTGCGAAGAAGGCCCAACCTTGATAGACGTTGAGAGCCACGGGGTTGCCGCTGAGCAGGCCGGTGCGAACCATGATCAGCACGGCGGTCAGGAAGCCGTAAATGCCCTGGGTGCCGGGAAGTGCCTGTAAAACCAGCAGCTTACCGAAAAGCTCGGGCTTCTCGGAAACAACGCCGGCTGCGGCCTGTCCGCCGATCTGAACGCCGTAGGCAGAGCCGATGCCGGGGAGAGCTGCGGCGAAAAATGCGCCGATGATTGCAATAACGAGTCCGGTTGTCATATTAGTTTCCTCCTTGATTTGAGTCGGTTTTTTCCACGACCTCCACATACTGGGGGTCGATCTTCAAAGGACGGAAAGCGTACCCGCCGCCCTCATAAAACTTGTTGAAGAATTCGATGTACTGCAGGCGGCTGTCGTGGACGTACGCCGAAAGCAGCCCCATCGTCAGATTGAAAACGTGTCCCACTGCGTAAATGAGCAGGGAGAAGAGGAACCCGATCACCGAGCCCTGGATCATCCCCGCCAGCAGGTTCATGACCATGCCCACAACGCCGGTCGCCAGCGAAAGGGCAAGAATCCGGGAGTAGGAGAGGATGTCGCTCATGTAGCTCGTGATGTTATATAACCCGCCGAAGCCGCCGATCACCTTGCCGATGATGCCCTTCTTCGCACGTCCGGCCGTCAGCAGGATGATGACCGCTCCCACAGCGGCTAAGATCATTCCCGCCGTCCGGGTAGGCTCTAGGAACAGAAGCCCCAGTCCGGTGATCAGAAGCATCCAGCTCAACTGGTCGAACACGCCGTCCCAAAAATGCCCGGCCTTCGCATCCTCCACCATCTTCATGATCATTCCTGTAAAGATGTGCAGGACACCGATAATCATACAGAAGGCCAGCATCCCGATGGGGTTATCCAAGGGTGTGAACAAGATCGGGTGCCATGTTTCTCCGAAATAGCTGCCGAAGATGATGCCCCAGAAAATGGTGGTGAAGCTGGAATAAAAGAGCACGTTCACCAACTTTGCCATGTCGCCTCTGGGTTTCATCAGCTTCTTGAATGCCCAGATCCCTACGAGCATCATCAACCCGTATCCGGCATCGCCCATCATCAGGCCGAAAAGCAGCCAGTACCACGGCCCCATGACCGGGTTCGGATCCAGTTCCCCGTTGTTCGGCCGGGAGAACATATCCGTAATGGTTTCAAACTGGGAGATGAAGCGGTTATTCCGGGTCACGGTAGGAGGCGTTTCTCCTTCCTCTGGATCCCGAAAGGAAAGCACGCAGCAGTCAGTGACCTTGGCCACGGCCTTTTCCACCCTTGCCGTCCGGTCGCTCCGAACCCAGCCTTCCAGGAATACCGTTTCCACCGTTTCCCCGAAGGGGGTGTTTTCCCGGGCGTCCTTCGCTTCTTCCTGATCCCTTAAAAGCCCCAGCTCCGCTTTCCGGTCGGAAAGCGCCGTAAGCTCTGCGGTAATCTCTTCCCGCCGCTTCTTTTTCTGGGCCAGCAAGCCCTCGTATTCCTCGCTCAAAGCCTTCGGAAGCCCCTTCCCTCCGGGAGGGGCAGCCTCCGAAAATCCCGCCGCAGACATAGCCTGCAGCAGACTGCTCTCCTCGGAAAGATAGGTGTAAAGAAGGGCTGCCGTTCCCTGGGGACCGGTGCCCAGCAGCTGCAGGTATCCGCCGCCGGCTTCCGCCGCAGCTTTCGCCTCATCCGCCTTCATCCGATCCACATAGCCGCTGTGAACGCCGGAGAACCGGGTCGCCCCGACCTCCTCCATAGGAATGTCCATGGGGAGCCATGGGGAAAGTTCCCGAATCTTCCCTTCCAGCGAAGCAATCTCCGCCGCAGCCGCAGTGTCCTCGCTCTGAAGCGTTTCGATCCGCTTTAGGAGTGCTTCCGCTTCCCGGTTTTCCCCGGAAAACTTCTCATATTCCACGGACGGGCGCTCCGCAAACAGCACCTTTTTCTTCTGATAGCGTTCGACGACCTTCAGCGCCTGCTCCGCCCGGACAGCTTCCTGACTTTCCGTAGCAGCAAAGGGCGAACCCTCCGCATCCACGGGCATCACTTCGCCCACCTGCTGCAGCGCCTGCGCCAGCGCATCCTTATCTTCCCTGAGAGCAACGAGCAGAACCTTTTTCATCGGTACGATCATTGCTTCTCAATCCTTTCCACGATCAAAGCCGCCGCCTTTGAGAGGTTCTCTTCCGCAGCCGCAGCAGCCGTCTTGTCGGCTTCCCGGCTGTCGGCGATGGCCTTCCTCGATCCTTCCGCCGCCTGATTGCGGGCTTTCACGAGAAGTTCATCTGCCTCCCGCCTTGCGTCCTCCCGGAGCTTTTTCGCCTTCTCCCGGGCCTCCGCCTGCGCTTTGGCAACGGCTTCCTTTGCATCCTCCTGTGCTTTGGCCTTTACCTTTAAGGCTTCGGCTTCCGCTTCTTTTATGGTATCCAATACGGACATGGATTCACCACCTTCTTTGGCAGAACACTCTCTGCCGGTTTGTTTTTAGTTTAACAAATCCGCCGTGAAAAAACAATGGACAATCCACAGGGTTTGTCCAGTTTCTTCCTCTCCGCCGCCCATTTGGAACGGCAAAGTCGGGCGCATCCGGAAGCATCGATCTAAAAAAGTTCGGACGCTCCAAATTACGCCACTCTTTATTATAAACGAAAAAAAAGAAAATTACAATTTTTTCCGGATCATTTCTTGATTTTCATCATTTTTGCCAAAGTTTTTCCCCCCCGCTCTGCCAAAAGCGCCGACATCCCCTCTTTTTACAAAATTGCCATGAAAACCCCGCAAAAACGTGCTAAAATAAAAGTGCTTACTATTAAAAGGAGGAGATTCTCATGAAATTCCTGATCGCATCGGACATCCACGGTTCCGCTTTTTATTGCCGTCAGCTTCTTTCCGCCATCGAAAAGGAAAATCCGGATCGGATCCTGCTCTTAGGCGATCTGCTTTATCACGGTCCCCGCAACGACCTGCCCGAGGGCTACGCCCCCAAAGAGGTGATCCCCATGCTCACGGGGCTCAAGGATCGGCTTTTCTGCGTCCGAGGCAACTGCGACACGGAGGTGGATCAGATGGTGCTCCCCTTCCCCATTCTGGCGGACTACTGCCTTTTGGAGGAAAAAGGCTTCCTGATCTTCGCCACCCACGGGCACAACTACAATCTGGATAAGCCCCCGCTCTTGAAAAAAGGCGACATCCTGCTCCACGGCCACACCCACGTCCCCATCTGCAAACAGACGGCGACCTTCACCTATTTAAATCCCGGTTCCGTCTCCATCCCCAAGGAGGGCAGCTGCCACAGCTACATGACTCTGGAAAACGGCGCCTTCCTCTGGAAGGACTTAAACGGCGACGTTTACAACCGCTTTGACCTCTGATTCCTTCTCCCGCCGGACGCCCGAAAGGCTCCGGCGGGATTTTTTCGCTTTCCCTCCTGTTCGGGCAGGGGTGTTCCAATTTGCTTTTTTGCAAAAAGCCTATTTATCCGAAGAAAAGTCTGTTTACTTTTGGATAAAACTGCGATAAAATGAAAGTGATTTTGCGGCCCTGCCGCTATTTGATAGGAGGACTCCATATGAAAAAGGTTCGGATCGGTATCGTTGGCGCCGGAAACATCGCCACCAATGCCCATATGCCCGCTTACAAAGTCTGCGATCAGGCTGAGATCGCCGCTGTAGCAGACCTCAATCTGGAGCGCGCCCAGGCTTTCGCCGAGAAGTTCGGCATTCCCCACGCTTACGGCTCCGTGGAAGAAATGCTGGCAAATGAAGACATTGACGCCGTGGACATCTGCACCTGGAACTGCGGTCACGCCCCCGTCGCCATTGCCGCCGCCAAAGCCGGCAAGCACATCCTCTGCGAAAAGCCCTTCGCTGACAGCTTAGAGCACGCTAGGGAAGCCAAAGAAGCCATCGAAAAGGCCGGTGTCACCTTCCTTCTGGGCGTCCCCAGCCGCTTCAATCCTCCCAACGCCCTTGCACGGAAAATGCTGGACGACGGGGAGCTGGGCGACATCTACTATGCCAAGACCTCTTACCTCCGCCGAAGAGGCACCCCCACCGGCTGGTTCACCGATTCCAGAGTTTCCGGCGGCGGCCCCGTCCTTGACATCGGCGTTCACCGCATTGACGCCGCATGGTACCTGATGGGAAACCCCAAGCCCGTCCGGGTCAGCTCCGCCGTGGCGAACCACTTGGGCGAATACGAGACCAAGGGCATCACCCGCTGGCAGGGCACCCCCTGCCCCGACAACCAGAATAACACCGAAGACTTCGGCGCCGGCGTCATCCACTTTGAAAACGGTGCGCTCTTAGCTTTTGAGGCCGCATGGGCGCTGAACGGCCCGGATTATCAGGCTACCCAGCTCTTCGGTACCAAGGGCGGCATTACCCTCGATCCCCTCACCCTCTACGGCGAACGGGGCGGCTACTTAAGCGACGACCAGCTCCATCCCGGTCAGGGCAAGAGCTTTGAGCTGGAGATCGCCCACTTCGTAAGCTGCGTCCAGACCGGCGCCCCCACCCGCTTCCCCGTGGAGCAGGCATATAACCTGCAGAAGATGCTGCAGGGCATCTATGATTCCGCCCGTCTCGGCCGGGAAGTCATCCTCGTCTGAAAAAGGAGCCTGCCATGAAAACCTGTGTCAGCACCTACAGCTTCCACCGTCTGGTGGACAAAGGCGAACTGGATCTCTTCGGCGTCATCGATAAAGTCCACGAAATGGGCATTCCCGCCGTAGAGCCGGTTTTAGACGACAAGACTCTCCCCTTGTGCGGCAAGCTCACCGAGCACGCCCGAAAGCTGGGACTTACCGTCCCCATCTACACCACCGGCGCCAATTTCCTCTGCCCCGACGTGGAAGCGGAGATCCGCCGGGTGGAAAAGCACATCGACGCCGCCTCGGACGCCGGGATCCCCCTGCTCCGTCATGACATCACCCACGGCTTCTATGAAGGCTATGAGGGCATCCGCACCTTCGAGGCTATCCTCCCCGGTTTAGCCGCCGCCATCCGTGAGGTGGCGGACTACGCCAGGAAAAAGGGCGTCACCACCTGCTCGGAAAACCACGGCAGATTGGTTCAGGACAGTGACCGGATGCTGCAGGTCTTCACCGCCGTGAACCATCCCAATTACCACTATCTCTGCGACATCGGGAACTTCGGCGGCGTGGACGAGGACTGCGCCATCGCCGTTTCCAAGCTGCTGCCCTTCATCGTCCACGTCCACGCCAAGGACGCCTTCGTCCGCTCCGGCATGCGCCCGGATCCCGGCCGTGGCTGGAACCAGACCAGAGCCGGAAACTACCGCCGCGCCACCATCTTCGGCCACGGCGACCAGCCCACCTACCAGTGCCTGAAGATCATTCATCAATCCGGCTACAACGGCTACGTTTCTCTGGAATTTGAAGGCATCGAGGACACCCTTCCCGCCATCGAGATCAGCATGGAAAACTTAAACCGCTTCTTAGCCCAGATCGAGGGGTGAACCGATGGAACGCAGCTGGCACTTTGAAAACGCCCGGGTCTTAAAGGACGACTTCACCTTTGAAGTGACCTCCCTTACCGTCCGGGACGGCGTCATTGAAGGGATCGGCGGCCCCTGCCCGGAGGGGGCCCGCCGGGTCGACGCCGCCGGAAAAAACCTGATCCCCGGCCTCATTGACACCCACTTTCACGGCGCTCTGGGCAACTGCTTCGGCCGCACGGATGCTTTAGGCATCCGCACCGTGGCCGCCTTTGAAGCGGCTCAGGGCATCACTTCCATCATCCCCACCGTTTCCGCCACCGCCGACGAAAACATCTTTGCCTCCCTCGCCGCCGTTCAGGAGGCCATGTCCGCCCCTACCGGCGGCGCCCGGGTGGAGGGCATCCATCTGGAAGGCCCCTTCCTCTCAAAAAACTACCGGGGCGGCCAGTGGGAGCGGTATCTCCAGACCCCTTCCGTAGAAAAACTCCGCCACTATTACGAAGCCTCCGGCGGCACCCTCCGGATCATGACCCTGGCTCCCGAATGCGAAAACGGTCTGGACGTAGTCCGGGAAGCGAAAAATTTAGGCGTTGCCATCGCTCTGGGCCACACCGGTGCCGATTTTGACACTGCCAAAGCCGCCGTGGACTGCGGCGCCTCCCTGTCCACCCACACGTTTAACGGCATGGTCCCCTTCCACCACCGCACCCCCGGCGTTCTGGGCGAAGTGCTCACCGACGACCGGGTCTCCTGCGAGGTCATCGCCGACTTTGTCCACCTGCATCCCGCCACCATCCTGCTGATCTGCCGGGCAAAGGGCATGGATCGGGTGCATCTGGTCAGCGATTCCATGTTCGCCACCGGCCTGCCCGACGGCGACTACCCGGAGGAAGACCGGGTGCGCCACATCCGCAACGGCGCCTGTGTCTTAGACGACGGCCGCATCAGCGGCAGCACCTACCCCGTCGCCTTCGGGATGCGGAACCTTGTAAAGATCGGCATCCCTCTGGAGCAGGCGGTCATGGCCGCCTCCCGGAACCCCGCCCGGGACGCCGGGATCCTAGGCCACACCGGCACCCTCACCCCCGGAAAGCGGGCGGATCTGGTACTGCTGAAGGAAGACCTCTTCCCCGCCGCCACCTTCGTGGACGGAGAGCCGGTCTTCACCGCCGAAGGAGTCCGCTTATGAGATTAGGCATCGACTTAGGCGGGACCGCCATCAAAGCCGGCCTTGTGGACGAAGAAGGCCGCATTCTCTCTTCCAAAACGGTCAGAACCCCCGTCTCCGAAGGCCCCGACGCCATTCTGGCGGCGATCGCCGCCCTCTGCCGCTCCCTGACGGAAAAGGCTTCTGTTCCTTCCGTCGGCATCGGCGCTCCCGGCCGCATCGATTCGGAAAACGGCGTTTTCGTCAATGCCGCCAACCTCCCCATGCGGAATTACCCCATGGCAAAGCGCCTGTCGGAGCAATTAAACGTTCCCGTCTTTCTGGAAAACGACGCCAACTGCGCCCTATACGGCGAAATTTTTGCCGGAGCCGGCCGCCGGTGGGAGACGTTTCTTCTTGTTACCGTAGGCACCGGCGTCGGCGGCGGCATCCGCATGAGCGGCGGCATCTATTTAGGCGTTGACGGCCGGGCCGGGGAATTCGGCCACATGACCATCGACCGGAACGGCCGTCCCTGCCCCTGCGGGCGAAGCGGCTGCTGGGAGCAGTACGCTTCTGCCACCGCCCTTTGCCGCCTGACCCGGGAAGCGGCGGAAGCAAATCCGGAAAGCCTCCTTGCCGCCCGGATCCGCAGCGAAGGCGGAAAAGTGGACGGAAAAACCGTCTTCGCCGCCGCCCGGAGCGGCTGTCCCACAGCCGAACGGGTCTTAAACACCTACTGCGGCTTCCTCGCCGAGGGGATCAACAACCTGACCGTCCTTCTCCGCCCGGAAGCCATCGTGCTGGCCGGCGGCATCTTCCGGGAAGGGGAATTTCTCCTGTCCCGGATCCGCCCTCTGGTAAAAGAGCCGGATCGCCTGACCGTCTCCACTTTAAACGGCTACGCCGGCTTGATCGGTGCCTCCCTCCTGTCGGAGCGCCGGGTCCCGGAAAGCCCCGTTTCCCGCCTGCTCCGACCCCTTCCCATCCACCCCTGACTGAAAGGAAAGAAGGATCACTTTGAACAGCATTCCTGCGCTCTTCGCCTGCATCGAAGAAAACGCCCCGAGATTTCAACGGCTCCTGGAGGATTTCGTCGCCGCCGAGAGCTTTACCTTTGAAACGAAAGCCGTCTCCCACGCTGTCTCCCTGCTGGCTGAGTTCGGAAAGTCTCTAGGCTTTTCCGCTCATGTAAAAGCTTTCCCAAACGCCGGCGACGGCCTTGTGCTGGAAAACGCATCCGGCGACCTGCCTCCTGTCTGCTTCGTGGCCCATACGGACACCGTCCACCCCTCCGGCTCCTTCCCGGAGCTTTTAAAGCCCGCCCCGGAAGGCGGGAGCTACGGCCCCGGCATTGTGGACTGCAAGGGCGGAGCAGTCATCGCACTCCTTGCCATGTACGCCCTGCGGGAAACGGGCTGCCGCCGCCCCACCCGGCTCATCATGGCTCCCGATGAGGAAGCCAGCAACCGCCTGACCGGTCAGGCCGGTATCGACTTCCTCCAGAATGCCGTAAAAGGCTCCGCCGCCGCTTTCGTCTGCGAATGCGGCAAAAAGGACGAAGCCGTGGTGGATCGGAAAGGCATCACCAAGGTGCGGGTCGACATCTGCGGAAAAGCCGCCCACGCCGGAATGTACTACGCTGAGGGCATCAGCGCCATCCGGGAAGCCGCCTATCAGATCCTTGCGCTGGAAGAAAAGAGCGACCCCGATGCCGTCACCTATAACTGCGGCAAAATCACCGGCGGCACCGCCGAAAACGTAGTGCCGGAGTACTGCTCCTATACCGTGGACATCCGCTACCGTACCCATGAGGAAGCCGAAAAAGCTCTGGCGCACCTTTCCGACGTCACCGGCACCTCCCACGTCCCCGGAGCAAGCTCCACCGTCACCATTCTGAGCCACCGCAGCCCCATGCCCCGCTCCGAAGCAGGGATGGCGCTGTTTGACCACCTCCGCACCGTCGGGCTCCGTTATGGGCTGGAGGATCTCCGCCCCATGAGCAATGGCGGCGGATCCGACGCCGCCTACACCGCCGCCATCGGCATCCCCACCGTCTGCGCCGTCGGCATGACCGGCTGGGACTGGCACAGCCTCCGGGAGCGTTCCGAACCGGGCGCCCTCTCCCGCCGTGCCAAACTCCTGGCAGCCGCAGCAGCCGAACTCCCCGAATAACCAAACCTTCCCCTCAGAATGTTTCTTTTCCGCTGCTCCACAGCTTCCCCAAAATCTTCCAATCAGCAACAAGAACCCTTAAACCATTCACATCCTACGGGTATCTTCAAAGTCTTCCATTCCCAGCGAGAAACTTTGAAAAAATTTTGGTGGGTGGGAGAATTAAGGGTTTTCCTTGCTGACCGGAATACTCCGGATATAAGAAAATTCCACCATGCAAACTTTGCATGGTGGAATTTTTGAGTTTATGCAGCTTTTTTCTGCCGGGAAAAAGCAGCGATCTTTTCCATCCGCGCCGAAACCCGGTCGGAAAGCAGTTCCATCAACCGCAGGATCTCCGGCGTCAGCAGCGTCACAGCCAACAGGAAGATCGTCTCCCGCAGCCCCATGTCCGCCATGTCGAAAAGCCCCGGGACCGTAAACAGAATGCCGAAAAACAGCAGGAACATCCCGTAATATACCACCTTTCGGAACCAGGTGTTCAACGGGAACACCCGCCCAATCATGAAAAGCTCGGTAATTCCCGTGACCAGCATGCAGATCGTCGCCCGCACCGCATCTTCCGTCCCCAGCCAGCGGCAGAAGAAGGTCGCCGCCGCCACCTGGAGCACCACCGTCAACGCCCCCGACGCTGCCCGTCGGAACACCGTTTTCAGGAAATCTCCCTGGATCCGGGTGTACGTCGGCTCCATGGACAGCAGGAAGGTGGGGATCCCCACGGAACACACCCCGATCACTGTCAGCTGGATCGGTACAAAGGGATACCCGCTCCCCGTGATCAGACAAAACAGCGTCAGCACCACCGAAAAGATAGTCTTCACAAGGAAAAGCGAGGCGGAACTCTGGATGTTGTTGATGACCCGCCGCCCTTCCCGGACAATATACGGCATGGACGCAAAATTGGAGTCCAGCAGCACCAGATTGGAGCAGTCCTTCGCCGCATCGCTGCCTGCCGCCATGGCAACGCTGCAGTCGGCCTCCTTCAGAGCCAGCACATCGTTGACTCCATCGCCGGTCATAGCTACCGTGTGCCCCTTCTTTTTCAAAGCCTGTACGATGGACTTTTTCTGTTCCGGCGTCACCCGCCCGAAGACGGAGTACCGCTCCACCGCCGCTTCAATGGACTCTTCCGTCCGCAGCACCGTGGCGTCGATATAGGCTTCCCCTCCGGGAAGCCCCGCCTTCCGGGCGATGCTGGAAACCGTCGCCGGGTCGTCGCCGGAGATCACCATGAGCCGCACGTCCTGACTTCTGAAAAAGTCCAGCGTCTCTTTGGCATCCGCCCGCACCACGTCGCTCAGAAGGATCAGCGCACAGGGCTTAAGCCCCGAAGGCAGCCCATTTTCCCCGGGCAGTTCCGGCGACCACGCAACTGTCAGCACCCGGATCCCCTGCTTGGCATATTCTTCAATCTGCTCCGCCAACAAGGGATCTCCCTCCGGGAACAGGAATTCGTAAGCCCCCATCAGGTATGTCCCCTTTTCCCCGAAGGCAGCCCCGCTGAACTTCCGGGCCGAAGAAAAGGGAAACACTGCCGTAGCCGCTGCCTGAACCGCCGGGAACCGCTGCCGCAGCGCCATCGCCGTCGCATTTTCATCCGCAAGCGCCCCGTTGAGCACTCCCATGACTTGCTCCAGCGGAAAATCCGGCTCCAGCAGCACGGTGTCTTCTACCGCCATCCGCCCTTCAGTCAGCGTGCCGGTCTTGTCCAGGCACAGCACATCCACCCGTGCCAGCGTTTCGATGCAGAAAAGCTCGTGCACCAGTGTCTTCCGCCGCCCCAGATTGACCACACCTACCGCCAGCGCAATGCTGATCAGCAGCACCAGCCCCTCCGGAATCATCCCCAGCACCGCAGCCACCGTGTTGACAATGGCCTCGGAATAAGACATCCCGCCCTGGAACCGCTGGCTGCAGAAAAGCCCGATCCCCAGCGGCACGATCAGGATGCTGACCACTTTCAGGATCACGTTCACCGCATCCTGCAGCTGGGAACGGTGCTTTTTCAGGGTCTTCGCTTCCTTCATCAGCTGGTAGGAGAAATTCTGCTCCCCGACGTGCTCAGTCTCCGCGGCGGCGTGTCCCGCCACTACAAAGCTGCCGGAATAGAGTTTATCCCCGGGATTTTTCACGATCACGTCGGATTCGCCGGTGAGAAGCGCCTCGTTTACCTCCAGCGTCCCTTCCCGGACCACGGCATCGGCGCAGATCTGGTCCCCTGCCGATAGGAGCATAAAATCCCCCAAGACTACCTCGTCAATGGGGATCTGCCGCTCCTCCCCGTCCCGGCGCACCTTTGCTTTTGCCGCCGAAATCAGGGAGAGCCGATCTAACGTCCGCTTCGCCCGCAGCTCCTGAATGATGCCGATAGCGGTGTTGCAGACCACCGTCCCGATAAACGCCCCATTCTTATAAGAACCCACCGTCAGCACCAGTATTGCCAGGATCAGGTTGATGAGGTTAAAAAACGTCATCAGGTTGTCCCGGAAGATCTGTCCTACGGTTTTGCTGATGCGGTTTTCCAGTTTGTTGGTGAGCCCCTGCTGCACCCGCTCTTCCACTTGTGCGGAGGTAAGGCCCCTCTGTACGGGAACCGGCTCTTTCTCGTCCATACTGCCACCTTCTTCCTTCCAGAAAACGACGGGAAGGGATTTCCTTCTTCAAAAGAGAAACCGCCGCAAGGGGTTCCCGTGCGGCGGTTTTGAAACTTACTCCTTGACGATCAGGCTCTCGCCGTCCATCTCCGGGGGCTTGGGCAGTCCCATGATGTCCAGCATCGTGGGCGACAGATCCGCCAGCCGTCCGCCGTCCCGCAGCTTGCAGGGGTATCCGGCCACGATCAGCGGCACCGGATTGGTGGTGTGAGCGGTGAAGGGAGCGCCGTCGGGCTCCTTCATCTTCTCGGCGTTGCCGTGGTCAGCGGTAATGAGTGCCGCACCGCCGGCTTTCAAAACGGCGTCTACCGTCCGGCCGACGCAGGCGTCAACGGCCTCCACGGCCTTGGTAGCAGCCTCCTCGATGCCGGTGTGACCCACCATATCGCAGTTGGCATAGTTTAAGATAATCATGTTGTACTTGTCTTCTTCAATGGCCTTGACCACTGCGTCGGTGACCTCGTAGGCGCTCATCTCCGGCTTCAGGTCGAAGGTCTCCACGTCGGGGGACTTGATGAGGATCCGATCCTCGCCGGGGAAGGTCTTCTCTTCGCCGCCGTTGTAGAAGAAGGTAACATGGGCATACTTCTGGGTCTCGGCGATCCGCAGCTGGGTCAGCCCATTCTTGCTGATATACTCACCCATGGTCATGGTCAGGGCTTCCGGAGGGAAGGCAACGTGGACGTTTGGCATGGTGGCGTCATACTGGGTCATGCAGACAAAGTGCAGGGGGAAGAAGCCGTTCTTCCGGGGAAAACCGGTGAAGTCCGGATCCACGAAAGCACGGGTGATCTGCCGGGCACGGTCGGGCCGGAAGTTGAAGAAGATCACGCTGTCGCCGGCTTTAATGGTACCCTCTTTGTCCAGGACGGTGGGAACCATGAATTCGTCGGTGACGCCCTCTTCATAGGACTTCTTGATGGCGCCTACGGGGCAGCAGCCCTCCACGCCCTCGCCGTACACCATAGCGGCATAGGCTTTTTCCACCCGATCCCAGGCGTTATCCCGATCCATGGCATAGAACCGCCCCATAACGGTGGCGACCTTTCCGGCGCCGATCCGCTGGGTCTCCTGGACCAGCTTTTCCATGTACTCCGCACCGGAGGTGGGGGGCACGTCACGGCCGTCTAAGAATGCGTGAACGTAGATCTTCTCAACGCCCATATCTTTGGCCATTTCCATCAGGCCGAACAGGTGCTCGATGTGGCTGTGAACGCCGCCGTCGGAAAGCAGGCCCATCAGGTGCAGGGCGCTGCCGTTCTTCACGCAGTTCTCCACTGCTCCCACAATGGCAGGGTTCTTGCGGATGGTGCCTTCCTTGATGGACTTGGAGATCTTCACCAGCATCTGGTAGACCACCCGGCCTGCGCCGATGTTGGTGTGACCAACTTCTGAATTGCCCATCTGTCCGTCAGGAAGACCCACGTCCAAGCCGCTGGCGCCGATGAGGGTGTGGGGGCACTCAGCAAACAGCTTATCTAAATTCGGCTTCTTTGCATCGGCAATGGCGTTGCCATAGCTGTCCGGATTGTAGCCGAAGCCGTCCATAATGATCAATGCAACAGGTTTTTTCATGGAGATTTCCTTTCTATCGGAACGATGCGGTTCTCAGCCCTTGGTAGCGGCGTCGACGATCACGGCGAAATCGGGAGCCTTCAGGGAAGCACCGCCGATCAGGCCGCCGTCCACATCGGGCTGAGCCAGCAGCTCAGCGGCGTTCTTGGCGTTCATGGAACCGCCGTACTGGATGGTGATGCCCTCGGCAGCCTCTGCACCGTACAGAGCCTTGATCGTGGAGCGGATCACGGCGCAGACCTCGTTTGCCTGCTCAGCGGTAGCGGTCTTGCCGGTTCCGATGGCCCAAACGGGCTCATAAGCGATGATGACGTTTTTCAGCTCCCCGGCGGAAACGTCCTTCAGAGCGATCTTGGTCTGGAGAGCGACCAGCTCGTCGGTGACTCCGTTTTCCCGGTCAGCCAGCATCTCACCGACGCAGAGGATGACCTTTAAGCCGGCAGCCAGAGCGGCTTTGACCCGCTTGTTGACGGTGATGTCGGTCTCGCCGAAGTACTGACGACGCTCGGAGTGGCCGATGATGACGTACTCTACGCCCATCTCGGTGAGCATATCCGCAGAGATCTCGCCGGTGAAAGCGCCGGACTTTTCAAAGTGGCAGTTCTGAGCGCCCACCTTGATGTTGGAGCCCTTTGCGGCCTCCAGCACGGTCTGCAGGTTGGTGAAGGGGACGCAGGCCACGACTTCGCAGCCGGCTCCGGCCACCAGAGGCTTCATAGCCTCGATCAGCTCTTTCGCCTCGGGGCGGGTCTTGTTCATTTTCCAGTTGCCGGCAATAACGGCTTTGCGTACAGCTTTGTTCATGTTGATTTCTCCTTTTGATATGGACTGAAAAACGGCAGGAGCCTGCAAGGACTCCCGCCGTTTCGTGTGTAATCGTTCCTTGACCCGGACGAACCGCCGGGAAGAAATGCGGGCGGATTAGTCCTTGTCGTTCAGGCAGGCAATGCCGGGCAGAGACAGACCTTCTAAGAACTCCAGAGAAGCACCGCCGCCGGTGGAGATGTGGGTCATCTTATCGGCAAAGCCCAGCTTCTCAACCGCAGCCGCAGAGTCGCCGCCGCCGATGATGGAGATAGCGCCGGACTCAGCCACAGCCTTGGCGACCGCAATGGTGCCGGAAGCGAAGTTGTCCCATTCGGAAACGCCCATGGGCCCGTTCCAGACCACGGTGCCGGCTCCGATCAGGCTCTTGGAGAACAGCTCCTGAGTGGTAGGCCCAATGTCCAGACCCATCCAGCCGTCGGGGATGGCGTCGGAGTAGATCCGCATAAAGGGGGTATCGGGTTTGTATTCCCGGCCCACGATGTTGTCCACGGGGATGATGAAGTTGACGCCCTTGGCACGAGCCTTGGCCATCATTTCACGGGCCAGATCCAGCTTGTCCTCCTCGCAGATGGAGGTGCCGGTGGAGTTGCCCATGGAGCGCATGAAGGTGTAAGCCATACCGCCGCCGATGATGAGGGTGTCGACCTTGTCGATCAGGTTCTCGATGACGCCGATCTTATCGGAGACCTTCGCACCGCCTAAGATTGCCACGAAGGGGCGCTTGGGATCTTCCAGAGCCTTGCCCATGATGGAGATCTCTTTCTGGATCAGGTAGCCGCAGACGGCGGGCAGATAGTCGGCAACGCCGGCAGTGGAGGCGTGCGCGC
>USLH01000035.1 GCA_900555435.1 uncultured Oscillospiraceae bacterium
TACTTGCCGTCACCTTCAGAAATTGCAGAAACAGGGCACTCTGCTGCGCAAGCGCCGCAGCTGATGCACTCTTCGCCAATTGCATATGCCATGGGGATACACCTCCTTTGATTCGCTTTCTCTTATTGTAACATATTCCGGGTAAAAATCAAGTGTTGTAAGGAAAAATTTACGACTTATTCCGAATCATCGGGAAGGTCAGTCCCCGGGCGGGGAGTCCGTTCGCCCCGGAGGGAGCGGACATCCTTGCGGTTATACTCGGAGGGAGCGGCGTCATCCTTGCCCTCCAGTGCCACTTTTAAGACGCCGGTCAGGAGGTTTGCGTCCACAACGGTGCCTTTCCCGTCGGGGGTCTGGACGGTGCTGCCCACACGGGGGGTGATTTTGATGAGGGATTCATAGGCGTCCTGCTCATACTTTAAACAGCACATCAGCCGTCCGCAGGTGCCGGAGATCTTGGTGGGGTTTAAAGAAAGTCCCTGTTCCTTGGCCATTTTGATGGATACGGGCTGGAAGTCGCTTAAAAAGCTGGAGCAGCAGAAGGGACGGCCGCAGATGCCGAGCCCGCCCAGCATTTTTGCTTCGTCCCGGACGCCGATCTGCCGCAGCTCGATGCGGGTACGGAAGACGCCGGCCAGATCCTTGACCAGCTCCCGGAAGTCGATGCGTCCGTCAGCAGTGAAGTAAAAGAGCACCTTGTTGTTGTCGAAGGTGTATTCCACATCTACCAGGTTCATCTGGAGCTTATGCTTGGCGATCTTTTCCTGGCAGATCTGGAAGGCTTCCTTTTCCTTCCGGAGATTTTCCTCCAGCTGGGCCAGATCCTTTTTCGTGGCACGGCGGATGATGGGCTTTAAGGGGGCCACGATGTGGGCGTCGTCCACCTGCCGGTTGGGGATGACGACGCTGCCGCATTCCACGCCCCGCGCTGTCTCGACGATGACCTTTTCGCCCATGGGGATCCGCTCTCCGGCGGGGGAGAAGTAATAGGTCTTTCCTGTATTTTTAAAGCGAACGCCGATAATTTCCGTCATAAAATTGAAAACCTTTCCGACCGCAGGGCGGTCTTTGCGCAGTGGGTCAAATTTCTTTCAGCTGTGCGCCGAACAGGGCCACCGTCAGCGGGCAGCCGGCATTATAAAAGAGCCGCTGGCGGATCCCGTCGATGCGGTCGTGCATGGCTGCAGCCCGCAGGGGGCTGATCTTTGAAGCGATGGGGGCAAGCTCCGGGTCGGCAGTCCCGCCGTAAGGAAGGGCAGCCAGACGGCCCAGAAGCCCGTCAAAATCCTGCAGAAGCTGCAGAAAGCCCGCCTTATCCCCTTCAAAAGGGGCGAGGGCGGAAACCACGTCAAACTCTTTCCCGTTCGCCAGGGCGGAGAGGAGGGAGAGAGCCTGTCCGTACCGGCGGCGCACTGCTTCTTCTTCCAAAAAGCTGCGGCTGCGCCCTAAATTCCCGCCGCCGTAAAGGGCGGCGCGGTGAAGTTCTTTAGGATCGGTACCGGGAAATTGCGCTTCCAGCCAGCGTTCCGCCTGAGTTTCCGGGATCTCCAGGATCTCCAGACAGACGCAGCGGGAGGCGATGGTCTCCGGCAGCAGATCCCGGTTGTTGGCAGTCAGAAGGAAGACGGCGTAGGGGGGCGGCTCCTCCAGCACTTTCAAGAGGGCGTTGGCGGCGGCAGGGTTCATCTGCTCCGCATTTTCGATGAGAACCACCCGATGGTCGGCTTCGTTGGGGCGGATGAAGATCTCCTCCCGGAGGGTGCGGATCTGATCCACCAGAATGAAGTTCTTGTCCGAGGGCTTCTGCACCACGGTAAAGTCCGGATGGGCGTCGTGGGCGAATTTCAGGCAGTGGGGGCAGCGACCGCAGGGCTTTTCCTCCCCGGTGCAGAGGAGAGCCTGCGCAAAGATCCGGGCCAGCATCCGCTTTCCGGTCCCCTGCGTCCCGTGAAACAAATAAGCATGACTCAAACGCCGTCCGCCGGCTGCGGCTTTCAGCGTCTGAACCACCCGTTGATTCGATTGAAAGTCCGAAAAGCGCATCAGAGCTTCTCGAAGCGCTGAACGTCAGTGACAATGATAGTTGCGCCGCCTACGGTGACTTCCACGGGGAAGGGGGTATAGGAGCCCATGCCGTAGCCTGCGGAGGAGGAAACCATCTGTTTGCGCTTTTTCGAGTGCTCGGCGATGATGCGGATGACCTGATCCACGTTTTCGTCATCGGTGCAGATGAGGAAGGTGGTGTTTCCTGCCATCAGAAACCCGCCGGTGGAGGCCAGCTTGGTCGCAAAGAAGCCGTTTTGCGTCAATGCGCCGGAGACGGAGGAGCTGTCATCGCTGCTGATAATGGCGTAAATCAATTTCATGGAAGATACCTCCTTGAAGAATGGGAGAGCATTCGGATTTTATCCCCTTTCATTTTACCACTTTTACCGAAAAAATACCACTGTTTTGGAGAAGATTTTTTTCGGCTTTTCCGATCCGCTCCCCAGCGGCCAGAATGGGGATGGCAGGTGGGCAGGTGATTTTTGTTTCCGCAGCGATCCGTCCTTCGCTTTCGGAGAGGGGCACTTCCTCCCATGGGGAAAAGGCGGCTTCCCGGAGGGTCAGCGCCGGGGCGGGAGCGGGGCAGCTCCCTTCGTATGGGAGGGGAGGCTTCCGGGGGAGCTTCAAAAGGGTGGCCTCCAGTCTTGAAAGGTGTCCGTCTGGGGTCTGGGGGGACAGCATCAGGACGATCTTCCCGCCGCCTGCGTATTCCGGTTCGATTTTTTCGCTTCTAAGAAGGGCGGCGGCCTCTTCGTGGGTGCAGCCCATGGCGAATGCGTCCAAGGTGAGCTTCGCCGGGTCAGTGACGCCGGGGAGGAGGGAGACGCTTTTTTCAGAAAGGCGGCAGCGCAGCCGGAAGGACCGCTCAGAAAGCCTTGCAAATTCTTCTTTTGCAGGGCCGGAAAGATAGGCGTTGCAGAGGTCTAAGGAGGCTAAGATCAGATAAGAGGGGCTGGTGGAGCCGAACAGCGCCATCCAGCGTTTCAGCTCCTCTTTTTCGATGGAGCGGCTGTGAAGATAGCCGGCTCCGGTCAGGGCGGGAAGGCTCTTGTGAGCGCTGTCGCAGCAGAGGTCGGCGCCCAGAGTCATGGGGTGGCGGTCTTCGGGGAGGAACCGCAGGTGGGCGCCGTGGGCGTTGTCGACCAGCAAAAGGGCATTCCGGCGGTGGACTTCGGAAGAGATCCTTTGAATATCGGCTTCCCTGCCGAAATAGTCGGGGCTGGTGAGGTAAACGGCTTTTATTTCCGGATCGGAATCCATGGCGGCGGCGATCTCAGCGGCTGTGACCGGTCTTGCAAGGCCCACGGAGGGGTCGTATTCCGGGAAGAGCCAGACTGGCTGCCAGTCCAGAAGGATGCAGGCGTGGATCAGGGCAATGTGGGCGTTCCGAACGGCAAGGAGTTTCCCACCCCGTGCTTTGGCGGCGGCGACCATGGCAAGGATGGATAGAGTGGAGCCGCCGGCGGAAAAGCAGGTGCAGTCGGCATCATAGAGGGAAGCGGCAATCCGCTCCGACTCCCCGATGATGCCGGTCGCTTCAAAAAGGGCGTCAGCGCCTTTGATCTCGGTGAGGTCAAGAGAAAAGGGCAACTCTTCCCAGAGACTGCCCTGCATGGCGGATCGGCCCTTGTGACCGGGCATATGAAGACGGGCGATGCCCTGGCTGCGGTAAGCGGCCAGAAAGTCGCAAATGGGGGTCAGTGACATGGGTTCCTCCCTATTTGAACATCTTGAACTTGATGAGCAGCACCAGTGCAGCCAGCGCCAGCACGCCGGAAACCAAAGTCGGGAACCACCACACCGGCACCTGCAGCCCCGACACGTTCATGCCGTAGTAGCTGAAGACCATGGTGGGGATGGTCATGAGGACGGTCACGGAGGTCAGCACCTTCATCACGATGTTTAGGTTGTTGGAGATGATGGAAGCGTAAGCATCCATGGTGCTGGCGAGAATATTGGTGTAGATCTCCGCCATCTCCATGGCCTGACGGATCTCGATGAGAACGTCCTGCATCAGATCTTCGTCTTCCTCGTAAAGGGTGACCAGGTTCCCCCGGGCGATCCGTTTTAGGGTGGCTTCGTTGGAACGGAGGGAGGTGGAAATGTAGACCAAGGATTTCTGTAAGCCCATCAGCTGGATCAGGGCTTCGTTTTTCATGGAGCCGTGCATCTGGGACTCCATGCTGCCGGAGATCCGTTCGATCATCCGCAGGTGAACAAGGAAGCGCTGGGCGATGCGGAAGAGGATGGTCAGGAGGAAACGGGTGCGCATCCGGGTCTGAACACCACGGACGGCGCCGGAGGCGAAGCTGTCTAATAAGGCGCTCTGCTTGGAGCTGATGGTGACGAAATACTCCGGGGTGATGATAATGCCTAAGGGAATGGTGGTGAAGACAACGGAAGGGTCCTCCTCCACCTCTTCGTCGTCCTTTTCCACCTGATAGGGGACGTCGACGACAACGAAGGTCTGATCCTCCTCTTTTTCGGTACGGGAGGTCTCCTCTTCGTCCAGAGATGCGCTGAGGAAGCCGGCATCCAGATGCATCTCGTCCCGGAGGTAGGATAACTCTTCGCTTGTGGGGCGCACCGCCATGGCCCAGCAGCCGGGCTCCTCTTTCGCCAACTGCACCATGTGATTGTCTACGGTTTTGTAGAAATTCAACATACAAACACCCATTCTCCCTGTGATACAAGGATCCTCTTTAAGTTTTCTTCCACGGACTTTGTTCCATCCAGCACAACGATGGGACAGTTCAATCTTTTTGCGCTCATCTCCACCTCTTTCGGATCACGGCTTTTGGAAGCTGCGCGGAACTCCATCTGCTGCAGGTACATATCTCCGCCGGGCAAAACCCTTTCGCCAAACCGTTTTTCTTCCCGTATCCGGATCCTCTTGAGCCGCTCTTCCGGCGGCGTTTGTACGAGGAAGGCGAGATCGATGCGGGAAAGAATGGCTTCGTTCCAATTCATCGTTACACTGGACAGAATAAATCTGGGGTGAATCCGGAAATCGTTTATCAGCGCATTCTGAACCTCTTCTTTTGTCCTTGAAGCAGAAAAAGGAATGGTTCCCAAGGGCTCTGTAACAGGAAGCCCGTTCGGATCCATAGCCCATTTTCGTGATTCTTTTTGCTCCGGGAAATAGTAGTCCTCTGCATCCATCTCAAAATAGTCCGTTTGTTTTGCCAGTGCGTGCGCAAGTGTGGACTTTCCGCTTCCGTTCAGCCCAAAGAAAGAGAGCCCGTTTATCATGCTGCAAACACCCATTTCCCGAATTTTGAAAAAAACAGCCGCAAGAGAACCTGCGGCCGTTTTTAGTCATTCCTGATTTTCCTCTTTGGAAGGATCCTCCGGGCCGAAAAGCTCCTCCCGGTGCTTCTCCAGATCGATGGGAAGCTCGCCGATGACACCTTCCGTGCTGTCGGATTTGAACAGTACCTTCACCGTCTGGAGCATCAGCTTCAGGTCGACCCAGATGCTGTACTGTTCGATGTAAATGAGGTCTAAGATCAGCTTGTCCTTGGGGGTGGTGTTGTACTTCCCGAGGATCTGCGCCAAGCCCGTAAGGCCCGCCTTTACCTTTAAGCGGTAGCGGAACTCCGGGAGGACCTCCACATATTTTTCGGTGATCTCCGCCTGTTCGGGACGGGGGCCGACGACGCTCATTTCACCTTTTAAGATATTGATGAACTGAGGCAGTTCGTCGATGCGCAGCTTCCGGACGATCCGGCCCACCTTCGTGATCCGGTCATCGTCCTGCGAGGCCAGGCGCTTTTTGTTTTTGTCGGCGTCCACAATCATGGTGCGGAACTTCAGCACCTGGAAGATAGCGCCGTCTTTGGTCACACGGGGCTGCTTAAAGAAGACGGGGCCGCCGTCCTCCAGCTTGATGGCAAGGGCTTCGATGAGCATGATGGGGCTGGAAACGATCAGCGCCACCACGGAGACCAGAATGTCCAGCGCCCGTTTTAAGACGCTCTGCTCAAAAGTAAGGCCGGTGACCCGGGAGGAGAGGACGGTCACGTCGTCTACCAGAACGTGGTGGGAGTGCTTGACGATGATGTCCGCCAGCTCCGGAGTGAAGCAGACGTTTTTGTTGTGCTTGTAGCAGTATTCCAGAAGGCGTGCTTTATCGGCTTCCTTCAGGGCGTACATGAAGATGGTCTGGTGATCCCGGATGGTCTGCTTGATGTTTTCATCAGTGACGGAGCAGAGGGTATGGATGTCGTACTGCTTTTTGTACTTGTTGATCTTGGAGACGAAGCTGACAAGCCCCTCTTTGTCGCCGTAGATGACCGCTACGCTTTCCGGGGGGTTCACCTGGAAATAGAGGAAGTTTCCTAAATAGGTGGCCAGATTGATGATAATGGTCTGGAGGATCACCACACCGAGGAAGGTGAACAGGTCTTCGATGAAGGGCGCCCGTTTTTCGTAGTTATAGAGCATGATGGCGAACTGGAAATAGGTAATCAGGTCGGTGATTACCGTGGCGATGAGCACGGAGTAGACAATCTCCCGGCTTTTTTTGATGCCGATGGCAAAGCCGCCGTAGATCTTAATAAAGCAGATGCCGGCGACGGCGAAGGTAGACATGGAAATAGCCGCCGTCCGGGAAGCCCGCCACAGTTCCCGTTCCGTGAGGCCGAAAAGCCCGAAAAAGACAGCGAAAAGTGCAACAAAGAAAAGTCCCTTAAAAGCAAGCAGAAACGTCCTCTGCAGTTTTTTGACAAACTGTTTGACCATGGTTTTTGGTACCCCTTCCTTCTCAGATCCCAAAAGATCCGAATCGAAAATTCGGTAAAATTCTTAAAGAACGCAAGATAAATCCTGACGGAAATCTATTAGTCGGTTTATTATACCACAGCTTCGGGAAAAATTCTACCCCTGAGCGTTAATTTTCCGACGTTTTCTGCGCTTCTTCGGGGGAATTTTCTTCTTTCGGGCGGGCGCCGGGATCTAAAACCTCTAGGATCTCATCGGGAAGGGCGGCTTCCGCTTCGGGGGTCAGCCAGGCGTCCTCTTCTTCCCCGGCCGGTTCTTCAAAAGAGAGGGGCTCCTCTTCCGGTTCGGCCGGTTTTTCCGGGGGGAGCGGGTCGGCTTCGGTCAGGAGGCCGTCTTCTTTTAACGATTCGATGAAGCTCACCGGTATTTCATGGATGCCTGCCTGAGAAGCGGGGGTCTGGAGGGGTCCAAAGATGCTGCGGGGGCGGTTCTCCATTTCCAGAGCCTTGCTGTGGGCCTCTTTCCACTGGGCGGTGATCTCTTCGTCCGTCTGACCGGAAATCCGGGCCAGGGTGGCGGCAAAATCAGCGCAGTTTTTCTCGGCGTCAAATTTCTCCTGCCAGCTGCAGTAGGCGAGCCGGCCTTTTTTGGCGATCGATTCCTTGGAGATCCGGCAGAAGGCATCCAGCGCCCGGGAAAGCTGCTCGGGTGTAGCGTTTGCAGGGAGGAGCATCCCATTTTCGTTGTCCACTACATCGGAAACGCCGTCTACGTTGGTGGCGGCGACGAAGATGCCGTGGGACATGGCCTGCATCATGGCGGTGGGGACAGATTCGGAAAGGCTCACGCTTAAAAAGAGGTCCACATAATTTTCCCGGTAGTAGCGGTCGATCTCGTTCCGGGACATTTTTCCGAAGAATTTATAGCGCACGCCGTTCTTTCCGGCGAGCTTCTGCTGGGCGTAGGCGGTGATCTCCTGCCGCTTGGAGCCGGTTCCGATGTGGATCCATTCGACGCAGCCGGAGTTTAACCCGCTCAAGGCGTCGATGATCAGGGGCAGGCGCTTGTCCGCTTCCATGGCGCAGCAGGTGACCACCCGCAGGGAGAATTCCGGCAGGGGGGAAAGGGGCAGAAGCTCCTGAGCGGGGACGCCCATCCGGGCCACCCGGAATTTTTCCGGATCCGTGCCGGGGGCGGCGAAGTTCTGAAGGTAAAGCTGGCGGGAGTGGTCGCTGGTGAAATAGACGGCATCAATGGATTGGTTGACAAGCTCGTTTAAGGTCTCCCGGCGCTTGCCGCTGCGGGGGCTGTACATATTGGCGTTGTGGCAGCGGGTGACCACCCGGATGTCGTCGGAGAAGTTTTTTAAACAGCAGAGGCCGTAGAGGTAGTCGTTGAGGTTTGCGGAGTAGACTAAAAGCGGCTCCTCCCGCTGGAAGAAATCGAGGTTCCGAAGTTATAAAGGAGCTTGCTTTTGACCAGCATATCCAGCGTGTGCTTCCGGAAAGCCGGGGTGAATTTTCCGGCGGCCTTGGCAAGCCGGCGCTCCTCCAGATATCCCCGGCTGAACAGGCAGGAAAGCCGGATGAAAAACCGCTTGAAGCCGCTGACCTTTTCTGAGGGGCGGGAAAAGATCACATCCTTCGGGAGGGTGCGGGTCATGAGACGGTCGGTGTCGGTGGTGATGACGTGGACCCGGTAAAGCTCTTTTAAGTATTCGATTTCCGTTTCTAAAAAGCTTTCCTGAGTGCCGCAGGGGTAGTGTTCAGTCACAAGAAGAAGGTTCTGTTTCATATCAAAGCCCGCCTTTCTGAAAAGCCGTGCGAAAAAGCGCATTTTTCTTTATCATATCACATTTAAAGCCGTTTTAAAAGCCCTCAAAGGGAAGTTCCGGGGCTTTCGTGGAAATGTTCACAATTTTCTGATAAAATAAAAGCAGAATAAAATTGGAGGAAGGAAAGATGGATCTTCTTGTCATTGACGCACAGGGCGGCGGCATCGGGAAACAGGTGGTCGCAGCGGTGAAGCGGGAGTTCCCGCAGCTGAAAATTACGGCGGTGGGCACCAACAGCGCCGCCACCTCCGCCATGCTGAAGGCCGGGGCGGACGAAGCGGCTACAGGGGAGAACCCGGTGGTGGTCTGCTGCCGGAAAGCGGATCTGATCGTGGGGCCCATCGGGATCGTCATTGCCGACGCTCTTTTGGGGGAGATCACCCCGAAAATGTCCGCCGCCGTGGGGCAGAGCCGGGCGAGACGGATCCTCATCCCGGTCAACCACTGCGACAACCGCATCGTTGGCGTTCCCGACCTTTCCGTGGGGAAGCTGGTGGAAGGGGTGCTGGAGGAGATCCGGAAAGTGCTCGGTGAAACCGATTGACAGGGGCGCAAAAACCTGCTAAAATGAAAACATCGTCGGCAGGAAGCCGGCAAAAGCGCTGAAGCGTCAGAGTCCCCTGAAATTCAAAAAATGTATGCATCAGAAGGCGTACGGAACTCCAGAAGGAGCCGTGGGCCTTTTTGTTTTTTCGGGGAGCCTTGCGCAAAAATCACAGGAGGAATGGATCATGGCATGTGTTTTGGTACCGGCGGCGGAGGCCGTCCTGACCACTGCGGCGGAAAAGATCCTCGCCGCAAAAGAGAAAGAGCATCCGGCGGAGTTCCGGGCGAATTTTTCCCGGAAGCTAAAATGGCTCAACCGCCTGCTCTGGGGCGGCAGCGGGCTGCTTGCTTTCGAGCACGTCTGGCACGGGGAGATTACCCCGTGGTTCCCCTTCCTGACCGCAGCCGGGAACCCGGCGGATGCGGCGGAAATGCTGCATGAAATGGCCACGGCAGGCGTTGGGATGGCTGCCCTCTGCACGGCGGTCTGGGGGATCATGCTGGTGGTTTCTTCGAAGATTGAGAAGCGGGCGGAGCTGCCTGCTTCGGAATAAGGAGGGGCTTATGACCCTTCTTGCGGCGGTTTTTGCGGCAGTGGCGGCCACGGCGGTCTGGTACTGCAGCCCGGCGGCCCGGAGGCGGAAGGTGGGTCTGCTCTGCTGGCTTTATTGGGGGGCGTCCCTGATGTGGCTGGTGGATGCGGTCATCGGGTATTTTGAAGAGGGCGCCGCCTTTTTCAACCCGGCTCCGGAAGAGCTCCTGAACGACCTTTCCTTAGGTCTTTCGGTGGTGGCGCTGGGGCTGGTTGTCTGGATCGTCCGGCTCCTTTTAAAAGATCCGGACGGTGTGATCCGGGAAGCTCTACTGGCACAAAAGAAAACGAAATAAAAATTGCGGGAGACGAAAAAATCTCCCGCAATTTTTTGTTTCGGTTACCGATTCATTTCCTCCACGAAGGAGGAAGGCTTTGCGGTCAGCTCCGCCCAAGCCGGGAGGAAGCCGCTTTTCATGGCGTTCCGGGCGGAGCGGATATTCGACCACGCCGTGCAGTAAAAGGGGACTTTGTTCCGGTTCAGGATCTCCCTTGTGAGCGTGCTTGTCAGGGCGGAGGCGATCCCCTGCCGCCGGTATCCGGGGAGGACGTCCACGCCGATCTGCCACATTTCTTCGCAGTCGGCGGAGCAGGCCGCCAATCCGACCAGAGTGTCCCCGTCGTATGCCCCGATGCCCAGAATGTCCAGCTGCTTCCGGTTCTTGCAGAGGGCGTTGCTCCATTCCGGCAGGTACAGCGCCCCGAAATCCCCCTGCGTTAAAAGCCGCATTGGATAGGCGCAGGAAAGGAGCGGGATCCGGTTCAAATCCGGCAGGTAGTACTCCGCCATGAAACAGACCTTATGGCCTTTCTCAGACAGGCGTTCGTCCAGCCAATGCAGGTTCGGCGTTTCAAAACAGTGGTAGAACTCAAATTTTCCGATATACCCGGACACGATGTCCCGTGTTTCGGGGATGGAAGCCGCTACGAGGTTGTTTCCATAGGAAACGAGGCTGCAGGTGATCGGTTCCTTCAGGTATTTGCGGGCGTTTTTCCCCATTTTTAGAGGGACAAGAACGTTTTTGTCTGTCTTGAAATCTTCCGTGCGGCAGCCGATGTCTTCCGCCGACTGCTGCATGGCAATCTCAAGCATTTCACGATTCGTCATAGGGGATTCTCCATCATTCGAATTTTTTTATTTTTCCGGTACCGGGATGGCCTTTTTTAAATACACAGAGTATAAAAAGCACTCTTTTATCCCCTTTGGGAACAGTTCTTTCAGGGCGTCCCGATAGAGGTTCAACTGCAGGGTGTGGCGGCGGAGCAGATCTTCCGGGGAGGTACGGTCGGTTTTGAAATCCAGAATGACCCCGGCGCCGTCCTCTTCCAGAATGCAGTCGGCGATGCCCTGGATCAGGATTTCTCCGCCCCCTTCATAGCCCGCTTGGGAAGCGGGGACGGTGCTGAAGAACCGGTACTCCCGGAGGATCCGGTCGGCTTTTAGGATCCGATCCATCAAAGGCGAGCGGAAGAAGGCGGCAAACTCCTCCGGGGAAATGGTTTTTGCTTCTTCTTCGGTCAGATAGCCCGCTTCGGTCAGCCGGGAAAGCTCCGCCTCCGGATCTTCCCTGCCGGCGGCATAGTCGGCAAACTGCAGGGCACGGTGGAAAATGCTTCCCTTCTGGGCGGGGGTGAAGCCCGCTTTTTTGGCAAAGGCGGGAAGGGGAAGGGCGCTTGCCCACTGGGATTCCTCCTGCCGCACCAGCTCGGTGACCGCCAGCTTTGCGGGGATCCGGGTCCGGGTAAGGTGGGGATAGGTCCAATGAATCTGCTCCTCCAGGCGGGCGATCCGGTCGGGATCCGGCGCAGGAGGGAGGGAGGCTTCGGCGGCGAGGGCTTCCGGCGCATCGATCCAGCTCAGCTCCAGCGGGAAGGGCTCGTTCCGGACGCTCACGTCGATGCCCCGGGCATTCCGCACGTCCCTGAAATCCGGGTGCCGCAGGAAGGCCGCCAGCAGCCATTCCGCCCAGCTTTGCATCTGAAGGACGGAATAGGCGGAGAGGGGACGGTCCTCATCCAGCTGGGAAGCCAGCCGCTGGAGGGTTTTCGTCAGATTTTTTTCGGTGATGTTTAAGATCAGCGTTTCCCGGGCACGGGTCATGGCGACGTAGAGGAGCCGTTCTTCTTCGGAGACGACCTCGTTCCGTTCCACCAGCCGGACGGCGGCGGAGGGGATGGTGTCATACCGCTGGAGGGTGTCCCGGCGGACCACCTTCATGCCGTAGCCCGCCCCTGTGGCGGAAAAGCAGGTGTCCCGCTGGACGTCCTGCTGGTTGAAGCGTTTGGAGCAGTTGCCTAAGATAACGATGGGGTATTCCAGCCCCTTGGAGCGGTGGGCGGTGAGGATCTGAACGGAAGCGGTCTGCTCCGATAAGGGGTTTGCCACCTCGAAGTCCTTTTTCTCCTCCATGGTGCGGCGGATGAAGGAAACAAAGCCGGAAAGCTCGCCGTTTCCCTGATTTTCGTAGTCGCCGGCGTAGTTTAGGAGGAGCTTCAAGTTTGCCTCCCGCTCTTCCGAAGCGGAAAGTCCGGACACCACTTCCACGAAATCGGTGGTATCATAGATGTACTGGATCAGCCCCCGGATCCGCTTGACGGCGGCTTTTTCCCGGAGGGTGGTAAGGAGGGAAAGAAATTCGGATGCGGCGGCGTCTCCTTCCTTTGCTTCGGCAGACAGGGCGTGATAGAGCCGGACGGAAGGGTATTTGAGCCGCAGGGCGGTCAGACCGTCGCAGCTGTAATTGCCCAAGGGGGAAAGGAGAAGGGCGGCCATGGGGATGTCCCGCAGGGGGTTATCGAGAACTTCCAAAAGGCTTAACATTACCGATACTTCCCGGGAGGTGAAGTAGCCCTCCGATGCGCCTATGGTGGCTTCGACCCCCGCTTCCTGTAAAGCGGCGCAGTAGACGGCGTCGGCGCCCTTTGCGCTGCGGAGGAGGATGGCGAAGTCCCCACCCCGGCAGGGACGGAGAACGCCGTTTTCGGTGACGGGATAGCCTTCCTTCAGCATGGACGCCACCAGACGGGCGGTCTGCTTCGCTTCGGCGATCAGGCGGGTGTCCTCGGCATCGATCTCCTTCATATCAAGGAGCTGCACCTTAATGCAGGCGCCGGGGCGCTCCGGAAACCGTGCGCCGGGGCGGACGGCTTCTCCTTCGTCGTAGGAAATACCGCCGGCTATGGGGGACATGATCTGGGAAAAGACGCAGTTTACGCCGTCCAAAACGCCCTTGCGGCTCCGGAAATTCTTGGAAAGCCGCAGCAGGGCAGGGAAGGAGCCGTCTTCTCTGGAGGCTGCCCGGCAGCGGAGGAAAACGCCGGGATCCGCACTCCGGAAGCGGTAGATGCTCTGCTTTAAGTCCCCTACGAAAAAGAGGTTTTCGCCGTTTCGGGAAATGCTGCGGAAGATGCGATCCTGCAATTGGTTGGTGTCCTGATATTCGTCCAGAAGGATCTCTTCAAACTGGGCGGAAAGCTCTTTTGCAAAATCGGTGGGGGTCCCGTCGGGAGCAGATACCAGTCGCAGCGTCCATGCGGCGTAGTCGGAGAAATCCGCCGCATTCCGTTCGGTTTTGCGGGCGGAGAATTCGTCCCCGAATTCCCGCACCAACCGGCAGAGCCCCCGGACAATGGGCAGCAGAAAAGTCAGATCCTCCTGCAGCCCGGCAAGGGTGCTGGGGAGAAAGCCCTGCGCTTTCAGAGCCGTTTCCTTTGCGGCGTCCCGGAGAGCCTTCACCCGTTCTTTGAAGTCGGCATCCACCGAGCGGGGGGCGTTTTTCAGCCTTCCAAAGGAAAGGCTGCGGAGGAAGTGGAAAAGCCCGTCCCAATTGCCGGCGTCTGCCAGCTGGGACGCCAACTCCATTTGTTCCAGATCGGACTGGAAGGCGGGAAGGTAGGCGTCTCTTAATGGGGCGCTCCAGTCCAGAAGGCAGATCCCCAAGAGGAGGGAGTGCTTTGCTTCCTCCAGAATCAGCTTGGCCCAGCTTAAAAGCAGCGTCCTCCATCCGGGCTCGTCGGAGGCGTAGGCGGCTTCCTGCGCAGAAAGCCAGCTTTCCGGATCCGGGAGGTTCCGGGTCTTTAAATAAAGCCCCACCGTTTCTCTGGAAAGCGCTTCGCCGCTGTCGTCGCCGAAGTAGGAAACGGCAGCGAGAAAGTCCGGATCCGGGTCGGAAAAGCGGCGTTCCAGCACCGCTTCGATGGCGGACGCCCGAAGGAACGCCAGCTCCGGCTCATCGGCGATGCGCAGGTTGGGGGAAACGCCCAGCCGCTCAAAGTTTTCTCTTACCATGGCGGAGAAAAAGGCGTCCATGGTACAGATCCTTGCTTTGGAGAGAAGCAGGAGCTGCCGCTCGTAAAAGGGATTTTCCGGGTCTTCGGCGATCTTTTCCCGGAGGCGGCGGGAGATGCGGCTGCGCATTTCGGCAGCGGCGGCGTTTGTAAAGGTCACCACTAAAAATTGGTCGGCCGGGACCGGGGAAACGGGGTCGGTGATCCGACGGATGATCCGTTCCACCAAAACGGCGGTCTTCCCGCTTCCGGCGGCGGCGGAGACCAGGATGCCGCCGCCCTTTAGGGTGATGGCACGTTCCTGCTCCGGCGTCCAGCCGCGGGTCGCTTCCCGATGGGGCAGATGGAGGCGTCGGTTCCTTTTGGGAAGAAGACGGGTCTCTTTTGATCGGATTCGGTAGCGTTTCATGCTTCTTCCTCCTTTGCTGCGTCGCAGGCAGCGGCAATGTCGGAAAGGTCGGCCTTGGGGATGGAGCGGAAGGCATCCTTGCTTTCATGGCCGCAGACCGCCCGGAAATCGCAGTAATTGCAGGGGCGCTTGTCCCCGTTCCGATAGGGATCCGGTTCGATCTCGCCGGAAAGCAGCTGATCCGCCATAGAGCGGAGGAGCCCTTCGGTGTAAAGCTCCAGATTCTGAAAGTCCTCCGCAGCGGCCAGATAGTTGCCTTTCAGGGATTCGCTCTTGCTGGTGCGGGACAGGGAAACGGGAAGGAACCTCCCTGCCAGATCCGGCTCCATAGCGCAGAGCACGTCCTGATTGTCTAAAAGCAGCCCATTCATGGTATAACCCTTCTCCGAAGCGGCTTCTACTTCCTCTTCTCCGGCATTCCGGGGGAGGGCGGGAGCCGGTTCGTGGGCAGGCATATAGAGGATACCGGCAGGGGTCACATTTGCATATTCCTCTCTGCCGTTTTTCCAGAGGGCAAAAAGGTAAAGGAGCATCTGGAGATTTAACCCCTGAGCAATGTCGCTTAAATCAAACGCCTTCTTCCCGGTCTTATAGTCTACGATCCTGGCATAGCAGGCGTCGGCTTCCCGGAATAAGTCCACCCGGTCGATCTTTCCGGTGACGACGACAGAGGTCTCTTCATCCACCGGAACGGTCAGGGGCAGGATCCGGGCATTGGGCTCTACCTTTTCCTCCAGTCCGGCGATGACGAATTTCGTCTGGGAAAATTCCGCCCGGAGGGCCTTGAAGATCCGCAGGGCAGCATCCCGCATCCGACGGTAGTAGTAAAGGAAGGTCGGCCCCTTTTCCTTCCCGCCGCCCAGCGCCTGATCCAGATAGTCAGACAGCAGCTGCTCCAGAAGGGCGGAAAGCTCCGGATCCGAAAGGTTCCGGAAGTCGCCGTACTCCCCGGACAGCACCCGTTCCAGCAGGAAGTGTACGATGTCGCCCCGGGAAAGAGCGTTTAATTCCGCCCGCTTCCGGGGCTTCAGGTGCAGGCCGTAGCGGCAGAAATATTGGAAGCGGCAGGAGAAGAAGACATCGATCTGGGTGGGGGACACCCGCAGTTCTTTCCCGAAGAGCTTTCGGGCGAGGACGGGATCGGTGAGAGAGAAGCGGCGGGAAGAGCCGGTCTCCTTGAGCTTCTGGACTTTTCCGCCCCAGCCGTCTTTGAAAAGCAGCGCTTCGGCGGAGGCGGCAAAGGGGGTCTTTTCGGTAAAGGAGCGGGCGTATTGGAGGAAAAGAGTCTTCTCCGTACGGCAGAAGTAGTCCGGGGGAAGATCGTTTGGATGAAGCAACGGGGAATTGGGGAAGATCTCCCGAAAGGAGGAGATCAGGGCGGAGGGGTAGCGCATCTTTCCTGCCAGATCTCCCAATGAGCGGACAAGGGTGAGCTGCTTGGTGGGGCAGGAAAGGGCCTGCCAGGAGATGAAGCGTTCCTCTAAGATCCGCTCCTCCAGATTGCCGGCGATCTCAAGGCCAAGCCCGGCCAGGGTTTTCCGCTCCCGGTCGGTGAAAAGTCCGTCTTCCGAAGAGAGCAGGGGGAACTCTCCTTCGTTTGCGCCCAAGAGGATCACGGCTTTTTTGCCGGTGACCCGGATTCGGTCGGCGCCGCCGATCTGTACGCTGTCCAGTGTCTGGGGGATCCGTCCCAAGCTGCATCCGGCGGCGCAGACGGAGAAGGAGTCCCGGAACTCCCGGATGGTCATGGGCTGCCCGGCAAGCATTCGCTCCATCACGTCTAAGAGATCCATAACGCTGCTCCACGTCCGCTTCTGATCCTCGGCTTCCTGCTGGCGGCCCTGCCGCTGTAGGGAGAGGATCTGCCGGGACAGGCGTTCCGGCAGGGAAAGATCCGTCAGAAGTTTTAACACAGCCCGGGGCCAGGAGCCTTCCTCCCCCTCCTTCCGGAAAGCGGAGAGCAGGGAAACGCAGAGTTCCCGGACGGATTCGGCTTTTGAAAGCTCCGCCTTTTCGCCTTCGGTCATTTCCCGGTCGGCAAAGCCGGCGGGGTTCTGGGTAAAGGGGGTGAAGAAGCCTTCCCGGTCGATGTTCCAGACCAGCGAATAGCTTTCAAAGGCGTCCAGCTCTTCTAAACTAAGGTCAGTCATTCCGCATTTTAAGAAACTCAGCACCTCCGCCCGGTCGAAGCCTGCCGTCAAAGCGCCGGCGGCGTGCTGGATAAAGCGCACCAGAGGCATGGAGGCGATGCTCTCCGTCCGATCCATGTAATAGGGAATGCCGTAGCGGTCAAAGGCCGCTTCCAGCAGAGGGGCGTACCGATCCATATCCCGAACCAGTACGGCGGTCTCTTCAAAAGCGTACTCCTTTTCCCGAACCAGCTCCAAGATCCGTGCGGCGGCAAAGGAAGCTTCGTCAAATTCGTTGAGCATTTCGCAGCAGATGACCCCGGTGTTTTCTTCCGTGTAGGGCTTGGGGGCGTTTTTTAAGCGAAAACGCCGTCTATATCGAGTCCTGGGGGCCAAGGATGAAGGGCGGGCGCGTATACTTTACCGGTTTGCCGAATGGAACACATGCGGACGTGTA
>USLH01000036.1 GCA_900555435.1 uncultured Oscillospiraceae bacterium
TGAAGTGTTTTTGAAAAAATACAATTGACTTTTAAAGAGAAACATCTTATAATAGAGCTTACTATCCGAAAATCCCTTTAAAGGGATAAAACGGGACAAATGGAGGTATTGCAATGAGCAGAGTGTACAACTTCAGCGCCGGCCCCTCGATGCTGCCGGAAACTGTGCTGAAACAAGCGGCCGCCGAGATGCTGGATTATCAGGGCAGTGGCCAGTCGGTAATGGAAATGTCTCATCGGTCAAAGACCTATCAGGCCATCATCGACAGTTGTTCCTCTCTGCTGAGGGAGGTACTGAAGGTTCCGGAGGACTATGAAATTCTGTTCCTTCAAGGCGGTGCGTCGTCCCAGTTTGCCATGCTGCCTTTGAATCTGGCAACGAAGTCGGGAAGCGCAGATTTCGTCATTACCGGTCAATGGGCGAAGAAAGCCTATGCTGAGTGCAAGAAGCTGGCCAAGGCGAGAGAGGTGGCGTCCTCTGCGGACAAGACCTTTACCTATATCCCCAGGCTGGATCCGGGAAAATTTGATCCCAATGCGGATTATTTCCACATTTGCTGGAACAATACGATCTATGGCACCCGGTATATAGAGATTCCCGAAACGGGAGATGTACCGCTGGTAGCGGACATGAGCTCCAGCATTTTATCGGAGCCGGTGGACGTGTCGAAATTCGGCGTGATCTATGCTGGGGCCCAGAAGAATATGGGGCCGGCGGGGCTTACGGTGGTCATCATCCGGAAAGATCTGATCGGAGAGCCGAGAGAGGGCACCCCCACTATGTTCAGCTATAAGATCCATGCGGAGAACGGCTCCATGTACAACACGCCGCCTACTTACGCCATCTATATCTGCAAGCTGGTGCTGGAGTGGATCAAAAACGACATCGGCGGGCTGGAAAACATGAAAGCCATTAACGAGAAAAAGGCGGGGCTCCTTTACGATTTCTTAGATGCCTCCAAGCTCTTTAGGGGTACGGTGGAGAAGGAGTACCGGTCGCTGATGAACATTCCTTTTGTGACGGGGAACGAGGAGCTGGACGCAAAGTTTGTAAAAGAAGCTACAGCGGCAGGGTTCGTCAACTTAAAAGGACACCGCACCGTAGGCGGCATGCGGGCGTCTATCTACAATGCCATGCCCGTGGAAGGCGTGGAGAAGCTGGTCGCCTTTATGAAGCAGTTTGAAGCGGAGAATGCCTGAGAGGAGGGGATTTCATGTATCAGATCCAGACATTAAATAAGATTTCCCCGCTGGGGCTTGAAAAATTCGATCGCAGCAAATACTGCTGGGGCGACGAAGTAAAGGATCCGGACGCCATTCTGGTCCGGTCGGCGTCCATGCACGAGATGGAGCTGCCGGGATCCGTCCTTGCTATTGCAAGAGCGGGAGCGGGCGTCAACAACATCCCGCTGGACAAATGCTCGGAAGCGGGCGTTGTGGTTTTCAACACCCCCGGTGCCAATGCCAACGCCGTAAAAGAGCTGGTGCTTTTAGGGCTTTTGCTGTCCGCACGGAAGATCCAGCCGGCTATGGACTGGATCCGGACGTTAAAGGGACAGGGTGCCGAGGTGCCCAAGCTGGTGGAAAAAGGCAAAGGGCAGTTCGTCGGGCCGGAGCTTTTGGGAAAGAAGCTGGGCGTTGTGGGGCTGGGCGCCATTGGCGTGCTGGTCGCCAATGCAGCGGCGGCCCTGGGGATGACGGTTTACGGCTATGACCCCTATCTCAGCGTAGACGCAGCGTGGGGGCTTTCCAGAGAGACGATCCACGCCAAATCGTTAAAGGATATTTATGAGAACTGCGACTTCGTCACCCTCCACGTCCCCTGCACCACGGAGACGAAAGGGATGATCAACGCTTCCTCCATCGCCACCATGAAGGACGGGGTGCGGATCTTGAACTTCGCCCGGGGCGAGCTGGTGGAGACTTCCGATCTGCTGGAGGCGCTGGATGAGAAAAAGGTGGCGGTTTATGTCACCGATTTTGCGGCAGACGAGATGCTCTGCCACAAAGGTGTCGTCGCCCTGCCCCATCTGGGAGCGTCCACGCCGGAGTCAGAGGACAACTGCGCTAAGATGGCAGTGGAGGAGCTGCAGACGTATCTGGAGACCGGAAACATCGTCCATTCGGTGAACCTGCCCCAGGTGAGCCTGCCGAAGAGCACCCCCTGCCGGATCTGCGTCATCCATAAGAACGTCAGCGGCGTGATCAACAAGCTCTCCTCCGTTTTGGCGGAAGACGGGCTCAACATCGAAAACATGGTGAACGCTTCCAAAAAGGATTATGCGTACAGCATTTTCGATGTGGCTCAGGCAGTGGGCGACGACTTAGTGGGGAAGCTGAACGCCATCCCGGATGTGATCCGGGTGCGGGTTTTATAAATCCTGTGCATCTTTTCCAGAATCAGAGCCGGAACGGGAAACTGTTCCGGCTTTTTGCGCTTCTTTTTTGGAATAGGAAAGAGAGGGTTGCAATTTGGAAAGGGCTGCGATATAATGGTTAAGTAGTTATGGATCGATGCGCCCGGTCGGAACGGGCGGAGTGGAAAAGAGGGGTCCCGTTCCCGGGACCCCTCTAAAAATGCCGGGAGACCCCTCCGGTAACAGAAAGGAAGTTTTTATGGAACAACATCACGAAAACAAAATGGGAACGGCTCCGATCTTGAAGCTGGTCTTTTCCATGTCGCTGCCTGCCATGTTCTCCATGCTGGTGCAGGCGCTTTACAACATCGTGGACAGTATCTTCGTTTCTCGGCTGGGGGTAAATGCGCTGGCTGCGGTGTCGCTGGCGTTCCCCATCCAGACGCTGCTGATCGCAGTGGCAGTGGGTACGGGAGTCGGCGTCAACTCTCTGATCTCCCGGCGGCTGGGAGAAAAGGATATGGATGCGGCGGATAAGGCGGCGACCCACGGACTTCTGCTGGGTGTGTTCAGCTGGGCGCCCTTCCTGATCTTCGGGCTCTTCTTCTGTCCCATGTACATGAACGCCTTCAGCAAAACGGCGGAAGTGGTGTCCATGGGGACTTCCTATCTCGCCATCGTCTGCACGCTGTCCGTCGGGAGCATCGTGGAGATCATGGTGGAGAAGACCCTGCAGGCTACGGGTAACATGGTTTACCCCATGCTGTTCCAGCTGTCGGGCGCTATCACCAACATCATTTTAGACCCCATCTTCATCTTCGGCTATTTCGGCGTGCCCGCCATGGGTGTGGCAGGCGCTGCTATTGCGACGGTTATCGGGCAGTTCGTATCGCTGATCTTCAGCCTGATCATCCTTTTCACCAAGACCCATCAGGTGAAGATCGCCTTCAAGGGCTTTCGCTTTAACGGGAAGACCATCAAGGACATTTACGCCGTGGGATTCCCCTCCATCATCATGCAGGCCATCGGGTCGGTGATGAATATGGGCATGAACGGCATCCTTGCCACCTTCTCCGACACGGCGGTGGCGGTTTTGGGAGCCTACTATAAGCTCCAGTCCTTCGTGTTTATGCCGGTGTTCGGCCTGAACCAGGGCCTGATGCCCATTTTAGGCTATAACTACGGCGCACGGAACCGGCACCGCTTCACCTCCACCATGAAGGTGGGATCGATGATTGCACTGGTGATCATGGCGCTGGGGACGGTGCTGTTCTGGGTGGCTCCGGTGCAGCTGCTGGACATCTTCAAGGAGGCGGGACAGGCCAATGCGGATCCGGAGCTTCTGCGGATCGGCGTGCCGGCTTTACGGATCATCAGCCTGTGTTTCCTCCCGGCGGCTTTAGGCATCGTGTTTTCCACGGCATTTCAGGCTACCGGCATGGGGGTGCGGAGCCTTATCATCTCCCTGCTGCGGCAGCTGATCCTGATCCTGCCGGTGGCGTACCTGCTGTCCCTGACAGGGGAAGTCACCAACGTCTGGTACGCCTTCCCCATTGCGGAGGCGGTCTCTCTGGCGGTCAGCATCGCACTTTACCTGAACCTTTACAAAAAGCACATTATCACCATGAAAAAGCCCATAGAATGATGGATTTATCTTGCTAAATTCGGAAATTTCTGCTATAATAAAGGGAACGATCAACGGCGAGGAGCGATCAAATTGGCACAACAGAAGAAAATGGTGGAGGAGATCACCTCCATGGACGAGGACTTTACCAAATGGTATACGGACATCGTCAAAAAAGCGGAACTGATTGATTATTCCAGCGTCCGGGGCTGCTATATTCTGCGGCCTTACGGCTATGCCATCTGGGAAAACATCCAGAAGATTCTGGACGGACGCTTCAAAGAGCTGGGGCATGAGAACGTCAGTATGCCCATGTTCATCCCGGAAAGCCTTCTGCAGAAGGAAAAGGATCACGTTGCAGGCTTTGCGCCGGAGGTGGCGTGGGTCACTCACGGCGGCTCGGAGCCTTTGCAGGAGCGGCTGTGCGTCCGGCCGACTTCGGAGACGCTGTTCTGTGAGCATTATGCCCATGTGATCCATTCTTACCGGGATCTGCCCATGCTCTATAATCAGTGGTGCTCGGTGGTGCGGTGGGAAAAGACCACCCGACCCTTCCTCCGTTCCATGGAATTCCTGTGGCAGGAAGGCCACACCATGCACGAAACGGCAGAGGAAGCCATGGAGGAGACCCGGCGGATGCTGGACTGTTATGCTTCCTTCTGTGAAGATTCCTTAGCCATCCCGGTAATCAAGGGACAGAAGACTAAAAAGGAGCAGTTTGCCGGTGCGGAAGCCACCTACACCATCGAAGCCATGATGCACGACGGTGTGGCGCTGCAGTCGGGTACGTCCCACTACTTCGGCAACGGCTTTGCAAAGGCCTTCAACATCCAGTTCACCGGCCGGGACAACAAGCTCGCTTATCCTCACCAGACCTCCTGGGGCGTGTCCACCCGGCTCATTGGCGGCATTATCATGACTCACGGCGATGACAATGGTCTGGCACTGCCGCCGGCAGTGGCTCCCATTCAGGTGGTCATCATCCCCATTGCTCAGCATAAGGAAGGCGTTCTGGACAAGGCGAGAGAGCTGGCTGACCGGCTGAAAGCGGTCGCCCGGGTGAAGCTGGACGATTCGGACAACTCCCCCGGCTGGAAGTTCTCCCAGTACGAAATGAAGGGCGTGCCCCTGCGTCTGGAGATCGGGCCGAAGGACATCGAGCAGAACCAGTGCGTCCTGGTTCGGCGGGATAACCGGGAGAAGACGGTGGTGTCTCTGGACGAGCTGGGGACGGCCATCCCTGCGGCGCTGCAGGCGGTTCATGACGGGCTGTATGCCAAGGCGCTGGCCAACCGGGAAGCCAAGACCTATACGGCGCACAACTGGGAAGAGTTCCTGGAGATCGCCAACGCCGGAAACGGCTTCATCAAAGCCATGTGGTGCGGCGACGAGGAGTGCGAGAACAAGATTAAGGACATGACCGGTATCAAGTCCCGGTGCATCCCCTTTGGGGAAGAGCACATCAGCGACACCTGCGTCTGCTGCGGCAAGCCTGCCAAGCATATGCTTTACTGGGGTCGTCAGTATTAAAAAAGGATCCCCTGCCGTTTTTGCAGCGGCAGGGGATTTTTGGAAAATTTGATTCGGAGGGAATAAATGCAGCGGATCTTGGGATATATGCGGAAGGCAATCCAGGAATTCGATCTGATCCAGAACGGGGATCGGATCGTCGTGGGCGTTTCCGGGGGAAAGGACTCGGTGGCGCTGCTGGTGGGGCTTGCCCGGCTGCGGCGGTTCATCGGCATTGATTACGAAGTGGTGGGGCTGACGCTGGATCCCCAGTTTGGCGGGATGCCGGGGGATTATTCCGCCATCGAGGCGCTCTGTAAAGAGCTGGAGATTCCCTATGTGGTGAAGCAGACCCAGATCGGGGAGATCGTCTTCGATGCCCGGCAGGAGTCAAACCCCTGCAGCCTCTGCGCCCGGATGCGGCGAGGGGCGCTCCACGATACGGCGAAGGAGCTGGGCTGCAACAAGATCGCCCTGGGGCACCATTACGACGACGTGATCGAGACCTTCCTCATGAACCTCTTCAACGAGGGGCGGGTAGGGTGCTTCTCGCCGAAAACGTATCTGAGCCGGAAGGGGCTCTGGATGATCCGGCCGCTGGTGCTGGCTCCGGAAAAGGAGATCCGCCGGGCGGTGGAGCGGACGGGGCTGCCGGTGGTCAAGAGCAAATGTCCCGCAGACGGCTACACCCAGCGGCAGGCCACAAAAGAGTTCTTGGCCCAGAAGGAACGGGAGAGCGAAGGCTTCAAGTATCGGATCTTCGGGGCGCTGCGCCGGTCGGGCGTGGACGGCTGGGGGTATCCGGAGAAGGTTGACAAACCCGGAAAAGTCGGGTATGATGAAGAAAACAGTCCGACAAAGGAGGAAGTCTGATGAAAAAAGAGAAAGTGCCGAAAGCTCCGAAGGTACCGGGGCGGAAATCCATGGCCTTTTCACTGGTGTCCATGATCCTGGGGCTGGTGACGGTGGTTCTGGCTGCCGTGTATCTGGTGTTCCGGTTCGTTTCGGATCGCAGCTACCGCCGGAAATGGCAGGACTACGAAGAGTGCGGCTTGATGTAAAAGAAAAGGTGCGGGAACCGTGAAAAATGGTTCCCGCACCTTTTTGTGCGAATGGAAGGATTAGAGCCCACCCGTAACCGTTGCCGCCAGAAAGAAAATCAGGATGGCCAGAATCAGGGCGCACAGGATAAATCCGAGGGAGCAGGCGATCAGCCCGCAGATCCATAGGTTGGGATAGGCCTTCCGGCTTTTCCGGGTAAGGAAGGAAAAAATCATCCCGATCAAGGAGAAGACAGGCCCTGCAAGGATGCTGTCTGTGTAGGAGTAGGGCGCATGGTTGGCACTGTAAAAGGAAAGAGCAAAGGAAAGGAAGGAAAGCGCCCCGAGAAAAAGGGGCAGGGCAATCCATGGCTTGCTTTGAAGCATTCGGTTTTTCATAGGGTCAATCTTTCTCCACATGGGCTTCGCAGAAGGCGGGGTAGTCCTTTCCCCGATCGTACCGGTTGCCGATGGCGATGCAGTTGGGGTGGAAAGAAAGGCGCGGCGGAGCTTGGGGATAAAAGCGAAGATGGCTTTGGCTCCCTCAGTGGGTTCGCCGCCGGCAAACCGGACGATCCCGTCAGCGAAAACAAGATTTTTAAAAAGGGGCGGGTCGTCGGTGGGAGTCCCAAGGTGAAAATTCCACAGCGATTCCCCCATCAGCCGGTGCAGCAGATCCGGGCCCCGGAAAAAGGACAGGAGATCAGGAGAGTGAGCAGCAGAGGGGGATACCGACCCGGAGGGCACGCTTCACAGAGCGGCGCCTTTCAGTTTTTCGTCTCTTTTTCTTTCAGCTTTTCCACGATCAGGTGGGCGCATTTATTGATGTCGCCGCAGCCTAAGGTCAGGATCAGGTCGCCGGGCCGGGCGTTTTTTACGACGTAATCGGCGATCTCCGGGAAGTCCGGGAACCAGACGCAGCCGTGGATCTTTGCCGCCAGGTCTTTGGCATAGATGTTGTAGGTGTTCTTTTCTCTAGACCCCATGATTTCGGACAGCACAACAAAGTCGGCGTGGGAGAGGACGCGGGCAAAGTCGTCCAGAAGTGTAGCGGTGCGGGAATAGGTGAAGGGCTGGTGAACCGCCCAGACCCGCTTGAAGGGCAGGGCTTTGGCGGCTTTTAAGGTGGCTTCGATCTCGGTGGGGTGGTGGCCGTAGTCGTCGGCTACGGTGATGCCGTCGATCTTTCCTAAGACCTCAAAGCGGCGCTGGGCGCCATGGAAGGCATTGAGGCCGGCGGCGCACTGCTCCCAAGTGGCACCTGCTTCGTGGGAAGCCACGCAGGCGGCGATGGCGTTCAAGATATTATGGTCGCCGGGGATGTGGAGGGTGATCCGAGTCAGAACCTCCTCTTTCCGGCAAAGGTCGAAGGAGAGGGTCACGCCATCCACATGCACGATGTTTTTGGGATAGTAGTCGTTGGTGGGGGCATAGCCGAAAGTGAGGATGCGTTTATCAAGGCCGGAGACGGCTTTTTGGGTATTCAGGTCATCGCCGTTGACGATAAGGACCTTGGTGGCCTTTTCGGCAAACTTCCGGAAGGAGGCGATGAGGTTCTCCATGGTCTTGAAGTAATCCAGATGGTCGGCGTCGATGTTCAGGATCACGGCAATATCGGGATAGAGCTTTAAGAAGGTGTCCACGAATTCACAGGCTTCGCAGACCATGACGGGGCTTTTTCCCACCCGGCCGCTGCCGTGGATGGCAGGGAGCTTACCGCCGATGACGCAGGTGGGGTCGATGCCGGCGTCCAAGAGAATCTGGGTGGTCATGGAGGTGGTGGTGGTCTTGCCGTGGGTGCCGCTGATGCAGACGGCATCGGAATAGTGAGCGGTGATCTCCCCTAACAGGACGCTGCGCTCAATGGTGGGGACGCCGCTTTTCCGGGCGGCGATGAGTTCGGGGTTGTCGGGCATGATGGCGGCGGTGTGGACGATCAGATCAGCGCCTTCGATGTTTTCCGCCTTTTGCCCCAAGGTGACGGGGATGCCCATTTCCCGCACCATTTGGAGGGTGTCGGTCTCGTTATTGTCGGAGCCGGTGAGGTAGTAACCTTTGGCGTGGAGGATCTGGGCCAGTGGAAACATTCCGGAGCCTCCGATTCCGATGAAGTGGATGTGGCGTTTGTTTTCGAGATACATGGTCGTTCTTCCTTTCCGCTTAGTTCCAGCCGTCTTTGTTCTGATCAAATAAGGCCGTAAGGACTGCCCCGATGGCTTCGTGACCGGGGGCTTTTAATTCCGGATCCGTCCGCAGAAGGGTGCGGGCGGCAGTTTGTGCTTCGGTAAAGAGGTCTTTGTCCTCCAAAAGGTCAGCAATGGCGAGGGCGGGCATCCCGTGCTGGCGGTTTCCGAAAAAGTCACCGGAGCCCCGGAGCTTTAAGTCCTCCCTTGCGATGACGAAGCCGTCGGAGGTGTTTTTCATGACGGAGAGCCGCCGGCGGTTTTCCTCGCTTTCGTTGTCGGAGACGAGGATGCAGTAGGAGCGGCGCTTTCCCCGTCCCACCCGCCCCCGGAGCTGGTGGAGCTGGGCCAAGCCGAAGCGCTCGGCGTTTTCCACCATCATGATGGTGGCGTTTGGGACGTCGACGCCCACCTCCACCACGGTGGTGGAGACCAGAAGCTGGATCCGGTTCGCTTTGAAATCCGTCATGACGGCATCCTTTTCCGCCGGCTTCATCCGGCCGTGGAGCAGCCCTACGGTGCAGCCGGGGAGCTGCCGGGCCAGACGTTCCTGATATTGGGTCGCCGCCAGCAGCTCGCTGTCGGAATCCTCCACTAAGGGACAGACGATGTACGCCTGCTCTCCCTCAGTCAAATGCTCCTGAATGAAATGGAGCGCCCGTTCCCGGTTGTCGGAGTGAATCACCAGAGTTTCCACCGGCTGGCGGCCTTTCGGCAGCTCATCCAGCACGGAGATGTCCAAGTCCCCGTAAAGGATCAGCGCCAGCGTCCGGGGAATGGGGGTGGCGGACATGACTAAGCTGTGGGGACTGTCGCCCTTCCCGGCCAAGAGCCGCCGCTGCTCCACGCCGAAGCGGTGCTGCTCGTCGGTGACCACCAGCCCTAAGGAGCAAAACTCCGTGGACTGCTGCACCAGGGCGTGGGTGCCGGCGATCACGTCGAATTCCCCGGCGGCGATGGCGGCTTTCCGCTCCGCTTTCTGCTTGGGAGTCAGGGATCCGGTAAGAAGGCAGACCCGGACGCCTAAGGGTTCCAGTACCTTTCCGAAGGTGGCAGCGTGCTGGCCGGCTAAAATTTCAGTAGGGGCCATGATGGCGGTCTGGAAGCCGTTTTTGGCGGTGGCGTAGGCGGCTGCGGCGGCCACCATGGTTTTTCCGGAGCCGACGTCGCCCTGCAGCAGGCGGTTCATGGGGTAGGGCTTCTGCATATCGGCTAAGATCTCGTCGATGGCCTTTTTCTGGGCGCCGGTAAGGGAGAAGGGGAGGGAGGTTTCAAAGGGGGAGAGATCCACCTTCGAAAGCCGCACGGCTGTCGCCGACCGCTCCCGTCCCCTCAGGCGGATGAGCCCTAAGGAGAGGGTGAAAAATTCCTCGAAGACCAGCCGCCGCCGTGCGATGTCGTAGGCTTCCTTTCCTTGGGGGAAGTGGATGTTCTCGATGGCGTAGCGGAGCTGGCACAGTTCCTTTTCCCGTAAGATCTCCCGGGGCATGGGGTCGGAAAGCAGTTCGGCGAAGCGGCTGACGGCCTCCGCCATATTGGAGGAGACCATGCCGTTTGACAGCCCTTCGGTCAGGTTATAGACCGGACGGAGGACGCCGGCGTCCTTTTCTTCGATGTAAGAGGACATGGCTAGCTGCAGCCGGCCGTCCGATTTGGAAAAACGTCCGGCGAAGACATACTCCTCCCCGGCTTTCATTCCATAGTATGCGTATTCGTTGTTGAAAATCGTCACCTGAAAGTTGGAAACGCCGTCGTTGGCCAGAAGTTTATAGAGGACCAGTCCCTTCCGGATGGGCGCCGGCGGGAATCGGCGGACAACGACCCCTTTGATGACGCAGCTTTCCTCTTCCGGACATTCCGCCGCCGGGAGGGGGGAGGTATAGTCCAGGTATGTCCGGGGGTAAAAACGGAGCAGATCGCCAACGGTGCGGATCCCCAGCTTTTCATAAAGGGCGGCACGCTTTGCCCCTACGTTTTTCAAAACGGTCACTGGGGAGAAAAGCCCCTCTTCCGACATGGCGATCCCTCCTTTCCGGGAAAAAAGCAAGCCCATTGCTCGGCAATGGGCTTGAGCGGAAAACGAATTATTCCACCGAAACGATGTAGTAGTAAACCGGCTGTCCGCCGTTGATGAGGTTCACTTCCAGATTGGCGGAGAGCTTGGATTTCAAGAGCTCGCAGGCCTCCTGCGCCTGATCGTCGGTGACATCGGCGCCGTAAAGGACAGTGATAAAGCTGGAATCCTTCCGGACAAGGGAGCGGGTCAGCTTGTAAAGCGCCTTGGTCAGGTCTTTTTCCACAAAGCTCAGCTTGCCGTTTTCCAGCGCTAAGATCTCGCCGGCTTTGATGTTATGGCCGTCGAAGTCGCTGTCCCGGGCGGCAAAGGTGATCTGGCCGGTCTGGACCCGGGAGAAGGCTTCGGTCATCAGCACCTGATTATCATTGAAAGAAGCATCAGGGTCAAAGGCCAGCATGGCGGAGATGCCTTGGGGGATGCTGACCGTCTGGAGCACGCAGACCCGGCGGTCTGCCAGCTTCACGGCCTGTTCCGCCGCCATGATGATGTTTTTGTTGTTGGGGAGGACAAAAACGGTCTGGGCGGGGGTGGCATGGATCGCACGGAGGATGTCGTCGGTGCTGGGATTCATGGTCTGGCCGCCGGTGACTACGTTGTTGACGCCTAAATCGGTGAAGAGGGAGCTGACGCCCTGTCCGGCCGCTACGGCGACAAAGCCGAAGGGGATCTCCGGATCCACGGGAACGTAGGAGGAATCCTCCTCCTTCTGCTCGGCCTCTTCCACCTGAGCGGAGTGCTGCTCCTTCATGTTTTCGATCTTCATCTTGGTCAGGGAGCCGAACTTCAGGCCGCTTTCCAAAGCGTCGCCCGGGTGGTTGGTGTGGACGTGGACTTTGATGATAGTTTCGTCGTCCACCACAACGACGGAGTCGCCGATGGACTCCAGATACGCTCGGAGCTTTAAAGCGTCTTCGGCGTTGGGAGCTTTTTCCACGATGAATTCGGTGCAGTAGGTGTTCTTGATGTCTCCGCTGGCTTCCGCAACGGCGGAACGCCTGGGCTTGGGAGCCTCGGGTGCGGCGGCAGCAGCCTGCGCTTCCGGACGGGCTACGGGGCCGCCCTCAAAAACGGCAAGCATGGCGCCGAAGATCACGGTAAATCCCTTGCCGCCTGCGTCTACTACACCGGCTTTTTTCAGCACGGGGAGCATTTCGGGGGTCTTAAGAAGGGTCTCCTCCGCCTGAGCGACGATGGCCCGGAAGACGGTGAGGGCGTCGTTTGTCTGGTTTGCCACTTCCTGGGCTTTTTCCGCTGCTTCCCGGGCGACGGTGAGGATGGTGCCTTCCGTGGGCTTCATGACCGCTTTATAAGCGGCTGCAACGCCTTCGCTGAGGGCTTCGGCGAAATCGACGCCGGTGGCTTCCACCTTACCCTTCATTCCCTTGCTGAACCCACGGAACAGTAGGGAGAGGATAACGCCGGAGTTGCCTCTGGCGCCCCGCAGCAGGGCGGAGGCAGCGACCTTGGCGGTCTCCGAAACAGTGGGCTCTTTTAAAAGCTCCAGTTCCCGGGTGGCTGCGCCGATGGTCATGGACATATTGGTGCCGGTATCCCCGTCGGGGACAGGGAAAACGTTCAGCTCGTCAACCTTCTGCTTCTGGTTGGCGATGGTGTAAGCTGCCGAAACGATGGCGTCCCGCAGCTGGCTTCCGTTAATCAATGGAACCGCTCCTTATCCGGCGCAAAGCGCCGATCCTTATTTTCTAAACCTGCGCTTTTTCAGTTGGTGCGCATCCCGTCTACGAAGACGTTGACGTGATCCACCTGAATGCCGGTGACGTCTTCCACCGTGTAGCTGACCTTGTGCATGATGCTCTTGACGATGGCGGAGACGTTGGTGCCGTACATGACGATAATGTGCAGGTCAATGATGAGCTTTCCGTTCCGGGTGCGGATCTTTACGCCCCGGGAAGCCTCCCGGCTGCGGAATACCTTGCTCAGGACACCCTGAGCGGGGTCGGAAACGGCCATACCGGCTACGCCGAAGCAGCTGGTTGCCGTTGCGCCCACCAAATTGACGAAAAAGTTCTGGGACATATCAATGGTTCCCAGATGGTTTTTGAGTCTTACCATAAACAAACCTCCTTCTATGAGAAAGTGCGGCTTTTCTCCGGGAAAAGGGAGGTTCATCCGCACGGATCCTGGTTTCTGGACGAAGGGTATTCTTATTCATATTTTACCCGAAAGTCCCCTTTTTGTCAAGGAAAAACGGCAAAAGAGCCCCTGCGGCATAGGATCCGGGATTCCTGCATAAACTTTTTCTAAGACAGGGAAAAGGAGGGGAGCGGGATGCGGACTCGTCTGCGCCGGAGAAACCGTCTGAAACGGCTTTTTCCCGGGCTTTTTCTGGCGGCAGCTTTGCCCGTGACAGCATGGCTGCTTTTCAAGGCGGTCCCCGGGCTTTCCGGTTATGCGGTGAAGGCCGGGATCGTTTCGGCGGGGCTTCTGCTTCCGGAGGGAGGACTGGCCCTGCTGCAGGGGGAAAGAGAGGTGTCGGAAGAGCCGGCTTCATCTGTTCCAGAGCCTGTCGTCACCGTTTCCCTTCCGGAGGAAAGCGAAGAGCCCATTGAACCGCCTTCTTCGGAAGCGGAAAGCAGTGTCCTTCCGGCGGAACCAGAGCCGGATCCGGAGATCCCGGAGGAGTATCAGGCCACCCTGCTCCACAAAACCTACACGGCACCGTCTTCTTCCATCTATATCCCGCTGAAAAACGGGTATGTTAAGAATTGCACGTCGGTTTCCCGGGAGGAAATTTTGAAGCGGGCATCGGAGCTGCCGGCGTTTTCCCTTTCGGACACCGACGAGCCGCAGGTGCTCATCATGCACACCCATACCACCGAAAGTTATATGCCCTTCCGGGGGGATCTTTATGACACCCGGACGTCCTTCCGCACCACCGACAACCGTCAAAATATGGTGGCGGTGGGAAACCGGATCGAGGAAGAGTTGAAGGCGGCGGGAATCGGGGTGCTCCACGATGTGACCCAACACGATTATCCGTCCTACAACGGCTCTTATCAACGTTCCCGGAAAACGGTGGAACAATACCTTGCGGAATATCCGTCCATCCGGGTGGTGCTGGATATTCACAGGGACGCCATCGTCTCCGGCGATACGGTGACAGCGCCTTCAGCTGAGATCGAGGGGAAGAGTGCGGCACAGATCATGATCATTTCCGGCTGCGACGACGGGACGATGGACTATCCGAATTACGGGGAAAATCTGCAGTTTTCCATCGCCTTGCAGGAGCAGCTGGAGGGGATGTATCCGGGGCTGACCCGGCCGATCCTTTTCGATTACCGGCTTTACAATCAGGATCTGACCACCGGCTCCATCCTGATCGAGGTGGGAGGACACGGGAACACACTGGAGGAAGCCTGCTATTCCGGGGAGCTGATCGGGAAGGGGCTTTCGGAGCTGTTAGAGGGACTGAAAAAGTAAAGGAGGCCGCAGGATGCGGGAAAAAGGGAGAAGTTTTTTGCTGGGATTCGTTCCCACGCTTTGCGTGTGGGGGCTGATCGCCGGGCTTTTGACGGTATGGGTCAACACCCAGTCTGTCCTGACACCTGAAACGCCGCTGGAATTTTCGGAGCCGGAAAGAGGAGCGTACGTCCTTATCGTGTTCGGGGAAGAGGTGCGCTGGCAGCTGCCGGAGCTGCCTTTTAAAGCGGAGCTTTTCTCTCGGTATCCGATCCTGATCCCCCGGAGCGTCCGGCTGGCTGCATGGGGAATCGAAAAGGGAATGGAAAGGCTGCCGGAAGGATGGCGGCAGGAGCTGGAAGGGGCGCTGTTCGGATAAAAAATCTCCCGCCTTTTGAAGGCGGGAGATTTTTTACAGATTCAAAAGCACGATGGCACAAACGCCGATGAGAATGCCCAGCTTTCCGGCCAGGTTCACCTTTTCCCGAAGGACGATCATAGAGTAAAGGGAGATGGAAAGCATCGTCCCGCCCTGAATCACCGGGTAGAGGTAGGAGGCGGCCACTACGCCGCTCAAATAAGAGGTGAGGATGTTTCCGCCGCCGGTGCCGATGGCGACCAGGGCGATGGGGAGCAGGGACTTGCGGATTACTGCGCCATCCTCTTTAAAGGTGCCGCCTTTCCCTTTTAAGCAGAGGCAGAGGAACAGGGAAAGGAGACAGGCGGAGGCGAAGGAAACAAGCATCATCTGCACCGACTGGGAGGGGACTTTTTCCCGATTGAGCCACTGATGCTGATAGTACATGACTACGCTTAAGCTGCCGTTCCCGATAAAGGTCAGGGCACAGAGGAAAAGCCAGCGTTTGTTGAAGGTGCCGCCCTTGGCGCCGCCGGGGACGGTGATGCAGTAAAACGCCGCCAGGAACAGCAGGATCCCCACGATGGTCTTCCAATTTAAGGGATCGCCCCAGAAAAGCAGCCCTGCAACGGAGGGGATCAGCATACTGGCCGAAAAGAAAAAGCCGGTGTAAGAAAGAGGGCCGCTCTGCATGGCAAAGTAGTAAAATTCCAGCGTTGCAACAAACAAAGTGCCGAACAGCACGCCGTAGATCAGTGTTCCGATGCTGAAGGGCGGCTGGACGATCAGCGCCCAGATGAGCAATGCCGCGGCGATGATGCCGCTGGAGGTGGCGGTGCTTAAGATGTTCTGCCGCAGGGTGTGGGTCTTCACGTTCCGCAAAGCGGCGCTTTGAAAGAGGAAAAAGACAATGGCGAGGATGATCAGAACCGTATTCATAAAAACGTCTCCTTTTTGTTGACATCCTTTTTAGTATAACGGAAAAATCCGGCAGAATCAAGAAGATTCTTGCCGGTTTTTGCACATTTCAGAAAAGATCCGACAGCATGATCCGCACCGGATCGGTACGGTTGTTCGGGGAAGCATCGGAATAATAAGCAGGGGCATCATGGAGGTCAAAAGCGGGAAGCTCATCCGAAACAGGGATCTGAAAGCGGATCCGGATTCCCGGAGACCGGTCGTCCAGAAAGCAGATACCGCCGGCTTCCTGTACCGCACGCTCCAAGATCCGGTAGCCGATCCGTTTGGAAGGCAGGGGCTGACCGCTTTCGTCCAGCTGCAGTGCGGAGTTTTCGTCGGTGAAGAGATCCGAAAAGAGGGATACGTCGTCTTCCAGAAGGAAACGGAGAAATTCGCCTGCCCGGCAGCAGCGGAAAAGCAAAACGGCATCTTTTTTTCCGAAACTGTGGGCATACTGAGCGGAAGAGGCGGCGATATTTAAGATCCCCGCCTGGAGCCGGGTCCAGTCCACCCGGCAGACGGCGCTGCCGCAGTTGACTGCGTAATCAAAGTGCAGATTCAGCGGGATCAGCTGCAGCTCCATCCGTCGGCAGAGGCTCGAGAGCATTTCTTCCACGGGGATGGACTCCAGCAGAGAGGCGTCCTGCCGGTAGTAGAGGTTGAAATTGGAGGAGAGGCGGACGAGTCCCAGGCATTGTTCCTCCACTCGGGCGATGGAGTCGAGCGCTTCGTCGTTCCCGTTTTCCTCAGCCCTGCAGGCCAGATCGTCCAGCTGGTTGCAGATACCGAAGACTTTCTTCCGGATGCAGTAGCTGAGAAGGGCGGTGCCCTGCGGGTCGGGAAGATCGTCGTCCGGCAGACAGGCGTCCTGATAGACTCCCGTAAACAGCGGGTCATCCTCCGAAGAGAAGCAGGCGACAAGGATGGCAGCGGTCTTGTCCGTCCGGCTCCGGAAGAACTTCGGCGCCGGGCCGGAAACGATCTTCGTTACATGTTCCAGCTGAAAATCCGGGAACTGCTTCAGAAGGAAAGCGTCGGCACAAAGCGCCGGAAAACGGAGGCTGCAGGCCGGGTTTACCCAGAGGATCCGCAGATCCCGGTCAAAGCCGAAGGCGGGCTCCGGAGAATCGGCGTAAAGCTGCCGCAGCAGTTCGGCCTTCTGCAAATTTGCTCTCCTCCTTTCCGATTTTGGTGCTTCTATTATACCCATTTGTAAGAAAAATGTAAAGGATTCCGGGGCGGTCTTTGGAAAATTTTGGAGGATCGGGTCGAAGTTCCGGTTTTTCTTTACATTTTGGGGAAAAAGCGGTAAAATAAAAAAAGCGCTGGAAACGGGACAGGGATTTGCCGGAACGCTTGAGTTTTTCCCGGAGGAGGGAAAATATCACCTGGACGGACACCGGAACTGCCATTTGAGCCTGACGCCGCAGGAG
>USLH01000037.1 GCA_900555435.1 uncultured Oscillospiraceae bacterium
AACAGCTCCTCGAAGTGCTGGCAGGCAGCGGCCAGATACTCCTCCTCGCAGGAGCCGTACACCACCAGCTCACCCTCGGCCTTGGCAGCGGTGATCAGCTCGTCCATGCCCGCGAAATACTCGGGATAGGTAGCGTCGTTGCCGTCGGTCTTAGGCTCGTCCTTCTTCTCGCCGCAGGCCACCAGGCTCAGAGCCATGACCAGCGCCAGCAGAAGAGCAAAAAACTTCTTCATAACAAATTCCTCCTTAAAGATTATTCAGCCGCAGTGAATCACTGCTTCGAATAGACGTATTATAGTCACCTCGACCGCATTTGTCAACAATGCACAGGCGCCATCCGCATCGGTTCGACGCAAATTTTACACATTCTACAAACCGCTGGTAACGTTTTCGGTTAAAATGACTAAACTTTATGTAAATGAAAAGTAAAACTAGTGCAAAGCAAATGTAAAACTTGCAATCCGCCGCCGCCGTGATATAATGATAATCCATCAAACGCGGCGTCCATTCTGCCTGTCCTGCCGCGGAAAGGAGATACCTTATGCTTACCGGATTGACACAATACGTGCCCGAGGCCACCCTTACCATATATGATAATCTGGAGTTCCTGCTGCGGCTGCTGCTGTCGGCGGCGCTGGGCGCTCTGGTGGGACTGGAGCGCAGCAAGCGGCGGAAGGAGGCGGGCATCCGCACCCACTGCATCATCGCCTGCACCTCCGCGCTGTTTATGATCGTCTCCAAATACGCCTTTCTGGACTGCCTCAACATAGACGGGCTCCGCGGCGCCGACCCCGCCCGTATCGCCGCGCAGGTGGTCAGCGGCATCTCCTTTCTGGGTGCCGGCGTCATCTTCAAAAACGGCAACTCCATCCGCGGCCTGACCACAGCCGCCGGCATGTGGGGAACCGCCGCCATCGGCATGGCCGTGGGCGCGGGCATGTACTGGTTGGGACTGTTTGAGTCCGCCGTGCTGGTGGCCATTCAGGTGATCCTCCACCGCTTCCCTGTGGGTGCCGATGCGCTGACCACGCAGGAGATACTGGTGGAGATGGAGGACACCGAGGACATGCAGCGGCGCTTTGACGAGCTGCTGAAAAAGCACGGGGGACAGGTGGCGGACAGCAGCCTTACCCGCGAGGACGGCTTTCTCCGCATGGAGATCACCGCCAAGCTGGAGCCGCCCATCAGCCACGAGGAAGCGCTGGCCTTTATGAAAGAAAATACCGGCGTCCGCCGGATGTCGGTCTGAAAGGGAGGAGAACCATGAAGCGTTCCGAGATTAACCGCGCCCTGCGGGACATGGAGTCCATGCTGGAGAAATACCGCTTTGCCCTGCCGCCCTTCTGCCATTATACTCCGGATGATTGGCAGACAAAGGGCCACGACCACGACGAGATACGCGACAATATGCTGGGCTGGGACATCACCGATTACGGTCTGGGTGATTTTAATAAGGTGGGCTTTTCCCTTATCACCCTCCGCAACGGCAATCTGGCCATGTCGGACAAATACGCCAAGACCTACGCCGAGAAGCTGCTGTTCATCAAGGAGGGGCAGTATTCCCCCAACCACTTCCACTGGCACAAGATGGAGGATATCATCAACCGGGGCGGCGGCACGCTGCTGATCCGGGTGTATAACTCTCTGCCGGACGAGGAGATCGACCGGGAAAGCGACGTGACCGTCCACATGGACGGCGTCACCCGCACCGTGCCCGCCGGGACTCAGCTGCGGCTGGAGCCGGGCATGAGCATCTCCATCCAGCCCCGGCTGTACCACGACTTTGAGGTGGAGCCGGGCAGCGGCGATGTGCTTATCGGCGAGGTCAGCCAATGCAACGACGACAACACCGACAACCGCTTTGAGCCGCCGGTAGGCCGCTTCCCGGCCATCGAGGAGGACGAGCCGCCCTACCGCCTGCTGTGCAACGAGTATCCGGAGGCGCGGTCATGACCGCCCGGTTCGATATCGCGGCGCTGGGCGAGCTGCTGATCGACTTCACAGATCGCGGCCTGTCCGATGCCGGCATGCGGCTTTTTGAGCAGAACCCCGGCGGCGCTCCGGCCAATATGCTGGCGGCCGCCGCCCGTCTGGGCGAGCGCACCGCCTTCATCGGCAAGGTGGGCGACGACATGCACGGACGCTTTCTGCGGGATACACTGACCGCCGTCGGCATCGACGTGACCGGCCTTGTGCTGTCCCCGGACGTGTTCACCACGCTGGCGTTCGTGGCACTGGACGACAGGGGAGAGCGCCATTTCTCCTTCGCCCGCAAGCCCGGCGCCGACACCTGTCTGCGCTCCGATGAGCTGCCTGCGCCGCTGCTGTCATCCGCCCGCGTTCTGCACGTCGGCTCCCTGTCCCTGACGGACGAGCCTGCCCGCAGCGCCACCTTCGCCGCTGTGGAGGCCGCAAAGCGCGCGGGCGCGGTGATCTCCTACGATCCCAACTACCGCGCTGCCCTCTGGCCGGACGAGGCTGCTGCCGCCGCGCAGATGCGCTCCATGGTGCCCTACGCCGATGTGATGAAGCTCTCCGATGAGGAGACGCTGCTGCTGACCGGCGCTGCGGAGCCGGAGGAGGCCGCCCACCGCCTGCTGGCGCAGGGCGTTTCCTGCGTGGCTGTCACGCTGGGGGAGAGGGGAGTGCTGGTGGCCGTTGCGGACGGCATGCAGACCGTCCCGGCCTTTGCCTCCGACCCTGTGGACACCACCGGCGCCGGCGACATCTTCTTCGGCACCTTTCTGAGCCAATTCCTCCGCCGCTCCCTCTCCCTCGATTCCCTCCGGAAGGAGGACGCCGCCGCCTGTCTCGAGACTGCCATTTCCGTCTCCGGAAAAAGCACCGAACGCCCCGGCGGCATCGCCTCCATCCCCGACCCGTCGGAGCTTTGACATTCTCCAGTCTTTTTACACACCTGTGGCCAGAGTCCATGGAACCGGTGGAAAAAGGAGAGATTGAAAATCAAATCATTTTTTGAAAAGATCCGAAAGCCTATCTGACGATCTGGGTCAGGATCTCTTTCCTTTCGTTTTTCCCGGCATACGTCTGCGGATATACAAAAGACGAAGGAGCGGTTGTGATCCTCCTGCGTAGAAATCCGAAAGAGTATGTGATCAAGATTGCATGATCCCTTCCGATCGCATTTGTGTATGAGTTAATGATCCCGCATGGGAATAACGGCAAATCGGGATCTGAAATCCAACGGTTCCGAAAAAGCACGATTCACAAGAGCTCCATTCCATGGAATTTTTTTCGCTGAAAGCTGTCCCTTTTCCAAAAAAATCAGATCTCACGCATCCCGAAAGGGATGACATCCATATCAATCCGTATGCCGAAACCTTCTTCTCCCACCCGGCTTTTTCGACCGAACATGCCGAAAACATGACCCTTGTTATTGTCTCTTTTTAGAAGAAATCGGTCTCAAAAACGGCGCAGCCCTGCATGAGATCTTCCGGCAAGCGAAAAAAATCGGCTGCAGACCCTGCCCGGAAAATACGGGATTGTTCCTCCGTCTGGCATGGAAAAGCCAGCCCCAAAGCCGCAGTTCTGTTCTCAGCGGCACGCATCGTTCTCCGGAACAGTCTGTCGTGGTCCTTTCCGAGGAAATGGAAAGAGACGATGCGTTTCCGAAAGGGCTCTATCTTCGGAACGCAGACGGAATCCTTTGGTTGCACGGATATGCGTATGATCCTGCATATCGGTTTTCCGGAGCGGATCTCTTTGCATTTGAAAAAATCTCTTCGCCCAGCTCCAACTAATCCCCTTTGTAAAATCCAAAAAGCAAAATTTTTTCCTGAAAATCTCTCTTCCCAGCCCGCCCTTTTTATGCTATACTGTTTCCAAACAAACCGTTCTGCACCTTCGGAACAGGAAAGGACGAAATCTATGGCACGCATCTGGTACATCGACTCCGCCGCAAAGGGCGGCAACGGCCTGACCCCCGAGACCCCTCTCTCCACCTGGGACGGCCTCACCCTTCTTCCCGGCGACACCATCCTTTTAAAACGGGGAAGCCTCTTCCGCAAGAGCATCCTTTCCCCCAGCGGCGAGCCCGGTGCTCCCATCGTCTGGGGCGCTTACGGCGAAGGGAACGCCCCGGTCATCAGCGGCTCTCTGGACTACTCCTCCTCGGAAAACTGGTCGGAGATCTCCGACGGCATCTGGGAAGCAAAAGGCTTGCCCCGGGACGAGATCTGCGCCCTGTTTTTTAATTCCGGAACCTCCTTCGGTACCCTCCGCTGGGATCCTTCCGAGTTAAAAGACCCCGGCGACTGGTACTTCTCCTACTACGCCTCCAATGGCAAGATCCCGGCGGACGCAAAGCTCCAGCTGCTGGTGGCAGCACCCGAAAACCCCGGCAGCTACTGGTCGGACATCGAGGTCGCCCCCTATCGGGATCGCCGCCTTGCCTCAGCCAAGCACGACGTGACCATTCAGGACATCGCCTTTAAAAACGCCGGTATTCACGGCTTCGCCGCTACTGATACCGCCCGCATCTCCATCCTCCGCTGCCGCTTTGAAAACATCGGCGGCGGCGTCTGGAGCGCCAAGCTGAAGATCCGCTTCGGCAACGGTATCGAATTCTGGAACAGCGCCGAAGATAACCGGGTGGAGGACTGCGCCTTTATCCAGATCTACGATTCCGCCGTGACCCATCAAGGCGGCGGCGAGTACCCTGTCCCCCGCCGGCTCAGCTATCGCCGGAACTTCTTCGCCTGCTGCGGCATGGCGGCTTATGAGATCCGGGACGTGATCCCCTTTGACACCGTCTTTGAGGACAACATCTGCCTGGAAGCCGGCACCGGCTTTGCGGAACAGGGCGATCTGGTCCCCCGCCGTTCCGAGATCTGGCCCCAGCCCATGGGTCACCATCTCTTCGTCTGGCGGATCGAAAAACCCACCCCCGGCGGCCGGATCCTTATCAAGCGCAACACCTTCGGCTCCTCCCCCGTGGGAAGCGCGGAGTATTCCATCATCGCCCCGGAAGCCGAAGCCCAGATTCTTTTTGAGGACAACACCTACCTGACCCCCTCGGACACCACCCTCTTCCGCTGCGGCGCCTATCAGCGCCCTTGAACCAGCCAAAAACACCCCGGCACAGCTGCATGAAGCGCTGCGCCGGGGTGTTTTTTTAGAGCTTACTTTTCATCGCCATTCCGGATGGCGTCCAAATAGTTATAAAGGGTGAATTTGGAGATCTGCAGAAATTCGCAGACCCGTTCGTTGGATTTGCTGATGAGAAATGCGCCCTTTTTATCCAAGAACCGTAAAAATTCCATTTTCTGCTCCCGGTTCATCTCGCTGGGCTGGCAGCCGATGAGGTGAACGCCATCGTTAAAGAGGAAGTCCAGGATCTGGGAAACGTCGTCCACGAAGATCTCCTTGATATCCTCCGGAGAAGTCTCGCCGGTGGAGCTTAAGTCATACTGGTTGTACCCTTTGAGGAAATCCTCAAACTTAATGGTCTCGGTGATGTCCAGATTGACGCAGAGCGACCCTACGACCTTTCCCTCATCGTTCCGAAAATAGATTGAAGAGGAACGGAACACCTTCCCATCCCGGGTATGCAGCACATAATTGAACCGGTTCCCGTCCTGATTCTTTCCGTTCAGAACCTCCAGCCCCAAGTTGGTTCCGCTTCCGCCGATCTTTCTTCCGGTCAGATAGCCGTTGCGGATATCCACAATGGTATGGTTGTAATCTTTCGTCAGGTCGTGAAGCACGACCTCACAGTGAGAGCCGAACTGCCTCTCCAGCAGATCCATCACACTCTTCAGCAGTTCCTTCTGCTCGTTCACCGAATTCATGTTGTTCCTCCGTCGTCTGTTTCTTTCCGCCTTTATTACGTTAAACTGTTACAGATTTATTGTATCACAATTTCAGAAAAAAAGAAAGAGAAACTTATCTGTTCCTTACTTTTGGGACAGCGCTTCCAAAAAGCAGGGAAAGGCCCGGCAAGGACCAGCCCGAAAGTTGGCTTTGCCGAACCAGACCCGATGGAAGAGCCGATCTCTTATTTGTAAACTTTGTCGTAAGCAGACTGCAGGACGTTCAGATAATCCTCAAGGCCAAGAGCGTCGAACTCGGAAAGGTATGAATCCCAATCCTTATCGAGATCGTAGGTGCCGGCTAAGAACCCGGAGATCATCTCATCAACATAAGCGTTGATGGCAGTCTTATACTCGTTGACCACTGCAGAGTCTTCCGCACTCATGACCATCAGAGGATAGGTCTGCTCCTTGGCGTAGGGGTAGTAGTACTTGGAAGCAGCCTCATACAGACGCTCCTCAGACTTGTCGTCGCCGCCGACAGCCTGGCCCAGACGGAAGTCGCTGGTCCGGTTGGCCAGAGCGATGTTGGGCATTGCCAGGTTCTGCACGGTGTCAGAGCCGGTGTTGTTCACGCCGTCCAGGACGGTGTACAGGGCCTGCTTGCCGTTGATGCCTAGGGTTCCTTCGGGAGCCTTCTCCCAGCCCTCGCCTTCGGGGCCCCAAGAGGAGAAGTAGGTGGCTTCTTCGCTGAACTGCGCGTCGGCCCAGCGGAACAGGATTTCGGGATTCTCCGCCTTATTGGTGATGGCGAACTGGCCGGAAACGATACCGGTTGCACGAACGAAAGCGTTGCGGACGCCGTTGGGGCCTTCCAGGGGGCTCAGGCCGATGTACTCTTCGTCGTTGGCGCTAAGCACGTTCCAGTAAGCCATACCGGTGGCAACACCTACGGTAGCCACATCGCCGCCGGTGAGGACATGAGCCTCATCCTCGGTGATGGTCAGAGATACGGGGTCGATGAGCTCTTCCTCGATCAGACTACGGATGAAGCGCAGGCCGTTACGGAACTCTTCGGTGTTGGCAACGTAGTTGACGGTGCCGTTCTCAACAGACAGACGGTCGGTGAAGTCGTTGTAAACGAAGGAGCCCAGCAGGAAGTCGTAGCAGCTTGCACGCCACATGCCGCTGATGCCCAGCATAGGAATCTCATCGTTGGGGTCGCCGTTGCCGTTGGCGTCCTGTTCCTTGAAAGCACGAAGGACGTTCACGAAATCCTCGGTGGTTTCGGGGTAATCCAGTCCCAGATTATCGAGCCAGGTCTGGTTGATCCAGGCACGGCCGCAGTACAGGCAGTGGTAGCACTCGTTGACGCCGGCCAGAGCGAAGATCTCTCCATCAGGGGTGGTCACAGCGCCGGGCAGCAGGTTGTTGGCCTCATATGCCTTGGGGATCTCGTAGCCATACTGCTCGATCATGGGAGCCATGTCGACGAACACGCCTTCCTTGCCGTACTTCACCTGAGAGGCGGAGTCGATGTTGCAGGACAGGTAAGCGTCAGGGATCTCAGAGCTTGCCAGGGACAGGTTCACCTTCTCGGTCAGAGCCGCTTCCGGAACGGTCTCATACTCGATGTGAACGTTGGTCTTCTCTTCCAGCCACTGGGTGTAAGCGTTGGTCTGGAGATCCAGAATGTAGTTGGTCTGAGGAGCCATCACCGTGTAGGTGACCTTTTCATTTACGATGGGGTACTCGCCGGGAGCCGACATCGTGACACCGGTGTTGTCAGAAGAGGAGGAACCGCTGTTTACGGGAGTGCTGGAGGAGCCGCTGGAGCTGGAACCGCCGTTATTGCCGCAGCCGGCAAAGACAGAAGCAACCAGAAGTCCGCACAGAATGGAGGAGAAAATGCGCTTCATTTGTTTTTCCTTCCTTTCAATAAATGAATGGTTCGTAAAAGATCTCCGGAACACCCCGGAAACCGTATTACCGATTGGGATCAGCCCTTCAGAGCGCCGATCATGACGCCTTTCACGAAATACTTCTGAATAAAGGGATAGAGAATCAGCATGGGAACGCTGGCTACTACGATGAGGCAGTATTTCAAGAGGTTATTTAACCCCTGCCGCACCAGCAGCTGATCCACGTCCACCATGTTGGACTGGTCTTCGTTGGCCTCGATGATGATGCTGCGCAGGACGACCTGCAGGGGATACTTCTTTGGGTCCTTCAAGTAGATCAGGGCATTGAAGTAGGAGTTCCAGTGCCCGACCGCATAGTAAAGAACCAGAACTGCCAGAATCGCTTTGGACAGCGGCAGGACCACCGTAAAGATATACCGGATGTCCGAGCAACCGTCCAGCGTGGCCGATTCGTACAGGTCGTAGGGGATGGAGCTCTGGAAATACGTCCGGGCAATGATGGTGTTGTACACGCTGATGCAGGTGGGAAGGATCAGGGCCCAGATGGTGTTGTAGAGCTTTAAGTTGTTGACCAGAATGAAGGTGGGGACCAGGCCGCCGTTAAACAGCATGGTGAAGGTGACGATGGCGGTGAAGACCTTCCGGCCGGCAAAATCCCGGACGGAAAGCGGATACGCCAGCATGACCGTCAGAACGATGTTCACCGAGGTGCCTACCACGGTCAGCACGATGGAGTTCCAATAGCCTCTCAGGACGTTGGGGTTTTTAAACACCTGCTTGTAGCCTACCAGCGTCGTTTCTACCGGATAAAGCCAAACCTTACCGGTCGTAACGGCCTGCGGAGAGCTGAAAGAAGAGCTCAACACATAGATCAGCGGGTACAGAACCAGCAGCGACAGGAGGGTCAGAAAGATGTAGTTGACAACGGTAAAAACACGGTCGCCCCGACTGGAGTTGATGGTGCTTTTTCTTTTTTCTGCCATGAAGAGAACCTCCTTTCTTACCAGAGCGACGTATCGCCCACACGTTTTGCAATGGCGTTCACGGTGGTGATGATGATCAGGTTGACCACCGAATTGAACAGGTTCACGGCGGTGGACAGACTGTACTGGGCATTGACCAAGCCGATGCGGTAAACGTAAGTGGAGATCACGTCGGAGGTGGACATATTGAGGTTGTTCTGCATCAGCAGGATCTTTTCATAGCCGACGCTCATGATGCTGCCGGTGTTGAGGATCAGGGTAATAACGATGGTAGGCAGGATGCAGGGGATGTCGATGTGCCAGATCCGTTTCACTCTGGAAGCACCATCGATGGTAGCCGCTTCGTGAAGCGCCGGATCAACGCCTGCCAGAGCCGAGAGGTAAAGGATGGAGTTGAACCCCATGCTCTGCCACACGCCCGACCAGACATACATGGATTTGAAGAACCTTGCCTCCCCCATGAAGTTGATCCGCTTGCCGCCCAACGCTACGATGGCGTTGTTGACGATGCCGGTCTTCATAGAGAACATCAGCGTCATGATGGAGACGATAACAACAGTGGAAATGAAGTGAGGAGCGTATGTGATCATCTGTGCGGATTTTTTAAACCGGAGGGATCCGCATTCATTTAAGGAAATGGCCAGCAGGATCGGAATGGGGAAGCTGGCCAATAAGCTGTAAAGGCTGATCCCGATGGTGTTCCCTAAAAGCCGGGGGAACTGGCGGGTCTTAAAGAAGGAGGCAAAATACTTCGTGCCGACCCATGTGCTCCCGCTGATCCCCTTTGTGGCAATGTAATCCCGGAAGGCGATCTGGATGCCGTACATGGGGCCGTAGGAAAAGATAAAGATCAGAATCAGCGGGACTGCGATGACAAGGTAGAGCTGCCAATGCCGCAGGATGCGCTTCTTCAAGGAAAGATCCTGTTTCCCGTTTTTCAAAAGAGCTCACTTCCTTTAATTTTGTCTGAAACGTTGTCTACGCTTCATATTATACATACTTTTTTTCAGATGTCAATACTATTTTTGATATTTATATTTTTTATTTTCAGATACTTTACCAGTTTAAAGGCAAAATACCCCCTGAAATCAGAAAAATCTTTTCGATTATTGGAAATTTATCAAAAAAACTTTCTTAAATCATGGATTTCACCCTTGATTTTTTCTTACAAATAGTTATAATAAGAGTATAGTCTGCAAGGATGGCAGAAGCGAACGGTTTTTGACGTTCATATGGAAAGGATGTTTACAATGAAAGTAGAAGCAAAACTGGAAAGCATGGGCTACAAGCTCCCCGCACCTCCCGCCCGGGGCGGCGTTTACACTCCCATCCGGGAATTCGGAGACAACCTCCTCTACGCTTCCGGCTTCGGCCCCGCCATTGAAGGAGTAGAGCCCATTATCGGCAAAGTCGGCAAGGAAGTCACGCTGGAAGATGGCCAGGAAGTGGCACGTCGCTGCACCCTGAACCTTCTCTCCGCCCTGAAAGCGCTGGTCGGCGATCTGGATCGGGTCAAACGCATCGTAAAACTTCTGGTCTTCGTTGCCTCCGACGATGAATTCTATCAGCAGCCCCAGGTCGCCAACGGCGCAAGCCAGCTTTTCGTTGACCTCTTCGGCGAAGAAGCCGGTTTAGCCGCCCGTTCTGCCGTAGGCATGAACGTTCTTCCCGGGAACATTCCCGTGGAAGTGGAAGCCGTCATCGAATTGAAGGACGCCGAATAACGGAGGTTTCGCATGAACACCAAATCTCATCTCCTGCCTATCCCCGGTCAGATGAAGACCTCTGCGGTGGACGAATCCGTCACCATGGACAACACTCTGGCCTCCAAAGAGGAAATGGTCTCCCGAAATCGTCCCGAGGATCTGGAATGGCTTCGGGATGCCGGGCTGGGGCTTTTCATCCACTGGTCTCTGGACTCCCAGCTGGGCTGCGTCATCAGCCATTCGCTGGTGGGCGCTTCCAAGGATTATGTGGATCGGTTCTACGAAGAACTGCCCAAGACCCTGAACCCCAAGAAATGGGACTTTGACCATCTGGCGGAGCTGGCACGCTTAGCCGGCTTCCAGTACGCCGTTTTCACCACCAAGCACCACAACGGCTTCTGCCTCTGGGACAGCAGGACCACCGATTTCAACATCATGAATACCCCCTACGGCAAGGATCTGGTGAAGCAGTACGCCGAAGCCTTCCGGAAACAGGGCATCAAGGTGGGCCTTTACTTCTCCCCCGAGGACTTCCGTTACCTGCGCAGTCAGGGCCTGACCATCACCCGCACCCCTTTGGAGCCCTACTCCAAAGAGGTCATGGAAGGCTACCGTCAGCTCCTCACCGATCAGATGACCGAGCTCATGACCAACTTCGGCAAGATCGACGTCATGTTCTTCGACGGCGGAACCATGTATAATGAAGAAGGCGAGAGCCTTCAGCAGCTCTGCATGCGGGTGGCATGGGACTTACAGCCCGGCATCCTTATCACCCGTGGCGCTATTCCCACCCCCGAGCAGCAGCTCCCCGGCGTCGGCGTGGACTTCGCATGGGAAGGCTGCATCACCCTGGGCACTGCGTGGCAGTACCAGCCCACCAACGAGACCTACAAGACCGGCCTCCATGTGATCCGCCTCCTCACCGAAACAAGAGCCAAAGGCGGCAGCCTCCTCTTGAATATCGGTCCCGACGCCAACGGCGAGCTTTGCCGGGCTCAGGAAGACATCATCCGTGAGCTGGCTCTCTGGCACTTCTTGAATCACGAAGCCATCCACAATACCCGTCCGTGGATCATCACCAACGAGGATTCCGCATGGCTTCTCCGCTCCAAAGACGGAAGCGCTCTCTACGCCGTCCTCTTTGACCAGAAGGACTGGGATCGGGGACAGCGCCGGGAATTTCTCTTAAAATCCGTCAAAGCAAGCCCCGACACCATGGTGGAAGTCTTGGGCCAGACCGGCGAGCTCACCGAGTACCGCCCCGACTTAGACGCCCACACCTACTGGGAACAACGGGAAGACGGCCTTCACATCTCCGCCATGCACGCCCAGCGGATCTACTGCGGCATCCAGTGGCGGAATCCTCTGGTCTTAAAAATCACCCATCCCATCCCCGCCTTCTCCCCCCTGCTGGTGGAAACGGAAAACGACCGTCTGACTCAAGATGCTTCCTCCGTCACCCTGTTTGCGAAAGTGGACACCTTGGGCAGCTTTGAAAGCGCCCGGCTGGCCTTTGACTTCCGGGAATACCCCGGCTTCGCCCTTTCCTCCTATGAGACCGGCTGGCAGCGCCTGCCCGAGCAGATCGTCTCCGTCCCCGGGATCTATTCTTACACGCTGGAAGGCTTGAAGCCCGGCATCACCTATCAGTACCGGGCGGTTCTTTTCAATGAAAGCAACACCATGCGGGGCGAGATGAATCTCTTCGTCAAAGAATGACATTCAGAAAGGGGCTGGAATTATGATGCCGGAAGAACTGCTTTCCCACCTTTCGGAACAGCGGGTCACTGAGATCCTCTCCGACCTGATTCGCCGCCCAACCGATACGGAAACCGGTGACTACCTCATCGATTTTCTGACCCACTGCGGCATTTCTGCCGAAAAGCAGGACTGCGGGGAAGGCCGTTTCAACGTCATCGGCCGGATTCCCGGCTCGGAAGGCCCGGGGGATCTTTACATCGGCCACACCGACGTGGTTCCCGCCGGCGACTTATCCGGCTGGCGCTTCCCGCCCTTTTCCCCCACAGTGGAAGGTGGACTTCTCTACGGCAGAGGCGCTTCCGATATGAAAGGAAGCGTCGCCGCCATGCTCCATGCCGCCGAACTGCTGGCAAAGCTCCCCGCCCCGAAGCAGGGGCTGACCCTCCTTTTCGACGCCGATGAGGAGTGTCACAATCTGGGGATGAAGCGCTTCCTGAACGATTCCGTTCCCGGACGCTTTGCTATTGTCGGCGAGCCTTCGGAGCTGCAGCTCCACTTGGGCCACCGGGGTGTCATGGCTTTTCAGGTGACCTTTCACGGAAAAAGCGCCCACGCCGCCCGCCCCGAGACCGGCGAGAACGCCATCACGCAGGCAATGGCCTTCTGCCGGAAGGCGGAAGCGCTCAATGCTTTTCTGACTCAAAAAGCCCCTTCCCCTCTGGGAACCGGGCTTTTGACCGTTACCATGATCTCCGGCGGCACACAGGTGAACATGGTTCCCGAGTGCTGCACCATCCGGCTGGATCGCCGTCTCATCGAAAGCGAGACCCCCGAAGCCGCCGAAGAGGAGCTGCGGCAGCTGCTGGCTCCCTTCCCGAAAGCGGAGCTGAAAGTCACCACCTGCTGCCCGCCTTCCCTTACAAGCGAAGCCCTCTGCGCCGTGCAGGAACTAAAAAGCGCCCTCCTCTCCGCCGGAGAAGAGGGACGCATTTCCGTTTTTCCTGCCACCTGCGAAGCAGGGCTCTTCACCTGCTCCACCGGGATTCCTTCGGTGATCTTAGGCCCCGGCAGCATCCGACAGGCTCACCAAACCAACGAATTCGTAAAAATTTCCGAACTCTTCTCTGCGGCCAAAGCCTACCTGCTTTTCTTCTCCCGCAGGATGCTTTCCGCAGACGGAAAGGATGTGCTTTAAATGTACGATTATCTGGAAACCCCTGCCGTCGCCATTGAGCTGGACACCGTGGAGCGGAACATCCGCACGCTGGTGGACCATGCAGCCAAATACGGCATTTCCCACCGTCCTCACACCAAGACCCACCGCAGCGTGGAGCTGGCAAAGCTCCAGCTTTCTCTGGGCGCTAAGGGCATCACCTGCGCAAAGCTGGGCGAAGCCGAGGTCATGGCAGACGCCGGCATCGACGACATCTTCGTCTGCTACCCCCTGATTGGGCCGGAAAAATTAAAACGCTTAGGAAAACTCATGGAAAAAGCCCATATCTCCACCCTTATCAACAGCGTGGAGGGTGCTAAGGGCCTTTCCGATTTGGGCGTTTCCATCGGCAAAAAGATCCCCGTCCGCATCGACTTGGACGGCGGCTTAAAGCGGGGCGGCCTCCAGCCGGGACAGCCTGCGCTGGACTTTGCCGAATCCGTCCGGGACTTCCCCGGCATCGAGATCATCGGCCTCATGTACTACGGCGGTCTGATCTACCATGAAAAAGACCGGGAAGCCATGTCCCGCATCGCTCAAAAAGAGCACGATGACTTAGTCGGCACAGCAGAGCTTTTAAAAGCCCACGGCTTTAAAATGGACGTTCTCTCCGGCGGCACCTCCTTCTCCGGAAAGATGCCGGAAATTCTGGACGGCATTACCGAGATCCGTTCCGGCCACTACATCTTCAATGATTGCGGCCAGCTTTTCGCCGGCTTTGTAACCGAAGACGACTGCGCCATGCGGGTAGTTCTCTCCGTGGTCAGCATCGTGGATGACCATCACGCCATCCTCGACGCCGGGACCAAGATTCTCACCAGCGACGGCTGCGAAAAGCACCCCGGCTACGGCTATGTCATCGGCCGCCCGGATATGGTCATCACCAATCTGAATGAAGAGCATGCCTTCCTTGAAAGCAAGGAACCTTTAAACGTAAAGATCGGCGACAAGCTGGCCATCATCCCCAATCACTGCTGCGTGGTTTGCAATATGCTGGACGAGGTCTACGGCATCCGGAACGGCAAGGTGGATCACATGATCCGTATCGACGCCCGTGGAAAGAGCATCTAAAGGAAGAAGGCATTCCGATGAAACGAATCTGGATCAAAAACGGACGGGTCATTGACGGCACTAATACCCCGGCTCACACAGCCGACGTGATCGTAGAAGGCGACCGGATTGTCTCTGTCGGGGAACCCGGTTCCCCCTCCGATACCGTTATTGACGCCGCCGGAAAGGTAGTCTGCCCCGGCTTTGTAGACATCCACCGTCACTGCGATGCAAAATTCCTGCAGGATTCCGATTTCGGAAAGGTCATGCTGGCGCAGGGAATCACCACCACCGTAGTGGGCAACTGCGGCATGTCCCTGACCCCCTCCCCGAAGGATCCGGCGGAAATGTACGATTTTATGGAAGCCGTCTTAGGCTCCGGCTGCGAAAAGCTGGGGCTTCACGACTACAAGGACTACGTTGCCGTCCTTCAGAGCCGTCCCCTCCCGGTCAACGCTGCCTCCATGGTAGGCACCGGTTCAGTAAAGATCACCGTCAAGGGCTTTGCCGACACCCCCTATACGGCAGAAGAGCTGAAAAAGGCTGCCTCCCTCATTGAGGACGCCTTAAATGCCGGCGCCGTCGGCGTTTCCTGCGGCATCATGTATCTGCCGGAATGCTACAGCACCACCAACGAGTTCGCCGAAATCCTAAAACCCCTGGGCAAAGCGGGCCGTGTTCTCACCGCCCACATCCGGGGCGAGGGTGACAGCCTTGTTTCCAGCGTGAAGGAGATCATCGAGATCGGCAAAAAAGCCGGCTGCCCCGTGGAGATCAGCCACTTCAAATGCTGCGGTATGGAAAACTGGCGGAAGGGCATCCACGAAGCCATCGCCCTCATTGAAGAAGCAAGAGCCGCCGGTCAGGACGTGACCTGTGACTTTTACCCCTATGAGGGCGGCTCCACTGCCCTGACCACCATGCTCCCTCCCTGCTGCGTCGCCGGCGATATGACCGCCGCCTTGGCACGTCTCGGCACCCCCGAAGGCGTGGAGGAATTCCGGAAAGCTGCTGCCGTCCGCTACGACGACTGGGACAACTACGCCATCACCTTAGGCTGGGACCGCATCCTCATCAGCGGTGTTTCCGCTCCGGAAAACCGCAGATTCTTAGGCCTCACCGTGGAAGAGGCCGCCAAAAAATTCGGATTCCCGGACAGTTCTTCCTGTGCCGCCCACCTGATGCATACCGATAACGGCAAAACTGCCATCATCAACATGAGCATGTGCCAGGAGGACATCGACACGGTGGCCCGCCTGCCCTATTCCACCATCATCTCCGACTCCATCTACGCCGACACGGACACTCCTCACCCCCGGATGTACGGCTCCTTTCCAAAGATCATCCGGGAATATGTGAATGAACGCCATGTTCTCACCCTGGAGCAGGCCATCGAAAAAATGACCTCCCGTCCCGCCCGCCGCATGGGGCTGAAGGATCGGGGCGAGCTTCGTCCCGGCGCTTATGCCGACCTTCTGATCTTCGACCCGGATACTTTTAAGGATCGTGCTACCTTCTCGGAGCCCACCCTCCTGGCAGAAGGTCTTTCCTACGCCCTCTTAAACGGCGTTCCCGTCTGGCAGGACGGCGAGCTTTTAAGCCACTCCGCCGGACGCTGCCTGCTGGCTGACTGCTGACATTACAAAACGAGGTATTTTTATGAGCAAGCTGCTGACCCCCTCCCTCCCCAACATCCCCTGGCAGGAAAAGCCCGCCGGAACCACCGCTCCCGTCTGGCGCTATACCGAAAACCCGGTGATCCGCCGCCACGAAAAACCCGACGCCAACAGCATCTTCAACAGCGCCGTAGTTCCTTTCAAAGACGGCTTCGCCGGCGTATTCCGCTGCGATTCCCAGGCACTGAGCATGGATCTTTACGCCGGCTTCAGCAAGGACGGCCTCCACTGGCAGATCAACAAGGATCCCATCCAGTTCACCGGCGCCGATCCCGAGATCCTCAAGCGGGAATACCGCTACGACGCCCGGGTCTGCTTCATCGAAGACCGCTACTACATCACCTGGTGCAACGGCTACCACGGCCCCACCATCGGCATCGGCTACACCTTCGATTTTGAGACCTTCTATCAGCTGGAAAACGCCTTCCTCCCCTACAACCGAAACGGCGTCCTCTTCCCCCAGAAGATAGGCGGGATGTATGCCATGCTCTCCCGCCCCAGCGACACCACCCACACCCGCTTTGGCGACGTTTTCTGCTCCGTCAGCCCGGATCTGACCTTCTGGGGCAAGCACCGCTTCGTCATGGGCACTTATAAGGGCGATGCCTCTGCGTGGCAGTCCACCAAGATCGGTCCCGGCCCCTCTCCCATCGAAACCGACGAGGGCTGGCTCCTCTTCTACCACGGTGTGCTGAACACCTGCAACGGCTTTGTTTACCGCATGGGTGCAGCCCTGCTTGACAAGGACGAGCCCTGGAAGGTGAAATACCGCTCCCGGTTCTATCTCTTGGCTCCCGAAGAGCTTTACGAGTGCGTCGGCGACGTCCCCAACGTAGTCTTTCCTTGTGCCGCTCTGACTGACGGCGACACCGGCCGCATCGCCATCTA
>USLH01000038.1 GCA_900555435.1 uncultured Oscillospiraceae bacterium
CTCCACTGGCTTTCTCCTATTGAGTTCGCTGTTCAATATGTTTGACAAACCTACAAAAGTTTGTCTGTTTTATGAATTTTCCGGCGATTTATTTTTCAAAAAAGGCTTCAATGCCGTCTGCCGTCGCCTTTGCAAAAATCGGATTGTTCGCTTCGTTGACGCAGACGCTCAATTCTTCCTTGTTGCTCAAAAATCCGTATTCCACCAGAATAGACGCAAACTGTTTGGTACGGTTCACGGCAAATTCGCTGAACTTGGCGCCCCGATTTTTCGCATTGCTGCCGTACTCCATGGTTTTGTACGCTGCAAAGATCTCGTCGTTGACCGCTTTGGCCAGCCGCTGGGAATAGGGGTTGTTATAGTAGACCTCAATTCCCCGGGCCGAGGTGTTGTCCGCCCAGTTGTGGTGTACGGACACATAGACATGGGGCATCCACTCGGTAGCCATGTCTACCCGTTCGTAAAGCCCCACTCGGTGGGCGCCGTTGACCTCCAGCATATAGACCTCCGCACCCCGGGCTTCCAGCTCTTCCTTCAGAGCTTTTGCCTTCTGCAAGTTTAATACGGATTCGTAATAGCCGCTTCCGGCATTGCCCACGTCGTCGGTACCGTGACCGGGATCAATGACGATTCGGGCGTCCTCCAGGCTGTCCACCGGATTCAAAAACGTCAGGACCAAATCGCCGGAGGAGTTATACTTCGCATAAGCCCCGTAATACCCACCCTGATGGGACAATTCCAACCGCAGCTGCAGCTGTGCGATCCCGTTGGTGGTCACCAGCTTCCAACTGGCGGAGGTAAAGGCACTGTTTCTGGGGAAGCTGATCCGGGAGGGGGTAAAAGCGGTCGTATAGTCAAAGGTCAGGATCACCGCCGTGGGATCACAGCTGGTGACAGTGTTGCTGGTGGAGCTTGCATAAGTGAGCGGGGTCGGGGTCAGGTTGAAGGGAACCTTCCAGCTTTCCTTGATGGTCAGTGTGGTGTATGTCCCGTCGTTCTTTACGGTCACGTTGGAGATCGTGTTGTTCCCCTTGGAGCCGGATCCCAAATTGGTCACGTTGCTCTTGGAGATCCGACGTCCCGACCGCAAGATATAGGTGGAGGCGGTGCTCCCCGTCACATAATCGATGGTTCCGGCAGGAAGATTGAAATAATAAGGCGCTGCGTACTCCTCGCCCCGATCTACGGAGCTGTAAATATCCGCATAGGCTGGCTTTACCGCCACCATGTCGCCGCTGACCGGCTCCACGTTTTCGTCAGCAGGAGGATCTACCGTCACCGTGACGTTTTTCTCCGCCACTTTGACGGATCCGCCGATCCGGGTCTCCGTCCGGCTCCCGCTTTGGGCGGTGAAGCGGATCGTTCCCAGATCCGTCCCTTCGGCAGATTTCGGGATGGTGTAGGTACCCGTGTACCAATATCCGCCGTCCTCCTGTTCCGAAGTGGCGGAAAGGGTCACGGTCTGGCCGTTGACCGATGCAGTAACTGCAGCACCTGCCGCCGTCAGCGCCCGCAGTTCCACCTTTTTCCCGGCGGGGGCGCTGACGTTCCCTTTCGGGGACACATCCTGCAGCAGGGCGGTCATCCCGGCTCCTGCCGCCGATGCAGGAAACGCCGCAGTGATCATCACAAACATAAGTAAGAGGGATACGATCCCCAGTTTCCATTTTTTTCTCATGATTCTTATCCTTTTCAACGTCGCATTTTACCGCTTTTTGCGGCTCTCTCTTTTTTCCGGCTATCCAGCCGATGGATCCTCTCCCGCAAGTGCCGGGAAAAATGTTTTTTGCGCTTCTTCCATTGCCGGTGCATTTGCCGCTTCCGGCTCAAAAATGCTTCCGTAACGAAAGAGCATCACCCCTCCGCAGGTCGAAAGCTCCCGGACTGCCCGGATCTCCCGGGCCAGCAGATCCGGCTCTTCCAGCCACTCCCCGCTGCCGCTTCCGGCATAGAGGTCTTCCCTGCCCACCTTATAGGCGGCAAGTCCCGGAATCAGCAAAACGCCGCTGCCCGCTGCCAGTCGATCCCACCCCGCCGCTGCCGCTTCAAAAGACGCCGCTTCGTTGCGGAAGCCATAATAAAGCTGCGGTGCAAGATAGTCGAGACATCCGGCCTCCTCTGCGCATCGTTCCGGATCAAAGTACAGCTGCTCCACACTCTGGGACAGCTGCCCCCGAGGGCTGACCCCGAATAAGATCGAAGCCGAAACCGCCTTCACGGCCGTTCCCAGCTCCTTCACCATCCGGAAGGTGTTTTCCCTTCGCCAATCGACTTGGGAAAGCGTCCCGCCTGCAGCCTGATAGGCTTTGTAAGACGGCTCATCTGCCGAAAAGCCGAGCCCCGACGGATAAAAGTAGTCGTCGATCTGGACGCCGTCTACTCCGTACCGTGCCAGCTCTGCTCCTCCATCGGCGATCAGCTTCCGCACCTCCGGTGAACCGGGATTCAGGTAGATCCTTCCTTCCGAAAGGATCAGCCGTTCTTTCCGAAAGGCCGGGTCGTCATACCACTGCCGCAGCGGAAACGTTTCCGGGACCGATCCGATCTCCGCCTCAGTCATACCCCGCATGGGATTGATCCAGCCGTGGAAGGCAAGCCCTTTTTCCTTTGCAATCTCCGTCATGATCGAAAGAGGATCGTAAGAAAGCGCTCCTCCAACCAGCGAAGACCAAGAAAAGTACTCCGACGGATAAAAGCTGTCGCAAAAGGGGCGAACCTGCACCACCAGCGTGTTGAAGAAAGCCTTCCGGCAGTTCTCCGCCATTTCGGAAAATGATTCCCGGAAATCCGCCTCCGTCCGCCCTTTTATCAGCGGCGCCAGATCCAAATAGGCGATCCAGACCGCCCGCATTTCTTCAGAAAGCTCCTCTTCCCCGCTTCCAATCTCCCGAAAGATCTCCGTAAGAGTACCCGGATCCCCCAAAGACGGAACACGGCTTTCCGACACTTCTTCCAAAACCCCGCAGGACGTCAGCATTCCCACTGCCAGCAAAGTTACCAGCATCTTTCGCAGCTTTTCCAATTCGCTTCCCCCGTTCTGCTGCCCGGAGAAAACCTTCGATCACTGCTCCGGCGCAACGGTAATATCTATTCGATACCCGTTGACCTTAACACTGACCTCCTTAGAGCCGGACAAAGGAAGCTCCGCCGTTTCCTTCCCGTCGATGGTCAGGCACAGTACCGAAGGGTGGGCGTCGGCAGGCCCGTCGGGAATGATGACCTGCTCCACCCCGAAGCTGTGCTTCTCCTGAATGGGATTGAAATCCAGCGCACTGTATTTATCGGAAAGGCTGTCCTTGGAAACATCTTCCTCGGGCTCCCCGGAAAACCGGGAACTCCGGAACGAACTTTCCTCGGCCATCTCCCGGCGAAGGGGCGATCGATACAACCGTGCAGGACCCCGACCGGTATAATCGGCGGTGACGTCCACAAAATTTTCCCGCTGGTCGTCCGCCGTATGGGAGGCGAGCTTCTTTTGAAGACCGCCGCTCTCCTCCTGCCGACGTCCTGTGCAGGCATAAACGATCAATTGGATCAATTCAATGAGGAAAAAGACCCCGCAGGGAATCACGATGACGCAAAGAAGCCCTTTTCGGGTCAATAGAAAATCCCAGACCGTTCCCAGATACGGCATCGATCCTGCGGCGCGATAGCCGATCTCTCCACGGGAAAGCTCATAAGACTCCGAAAGGCGATCCTCTTTCAGCAAAACAGAGGAAATGCCATCCTTTTCCGCCAGGTTCACGATCCGGGTCAGCGTGCCGCCCTGACCGTTTTCCCGGCCGTAGACTACAACGTCGCCGGACTTCAAGCTCTGCGGCTGCACTTTCGTGAGAAAAACGAGACTGCCGTCCGGAAATTCCGGTTCCATCTCCTCGCCGTGCAGGCTCATCAGCTCATACCCTAAAACCCGGGGAGCCGAACCGGTACTGCGGCAGTGCCAGAGCCACCAGCACAGTCCGGAAAGCAGCAGCATAAGGATCACGAAAATCACGATCCCGGCTAATCCGATCTTCCGCCCAACACTTTTTCCCATTTTACTCACCTCCGCACTCTCCCGAAAAATTCGGGAGGATTCGACAAACTATATCACTTATTATGATACAGTTTGCCTTTCTTGTCAAGAACTGCGGCCGGATTTCCTATTTTTCCGTTCCGTAATCGTTGAGATCCCGGATGATCTCCCGCTCTTCGGTGATCACCTGCGTATAGCTTTCCGGTACCCGGCCCACCAGCACCGTTTCCGCCAGAACATACTCTCCCGGCTCCGTAACTTCCACCTGCTGTCTCCCCAGAATGGCGCAGCACTGCACCTCCAGCGAAAGCAGCAGCTGGTGCCGGGTCTGGTTCACCCCACAGGCTTCAAAACGGGTGCTGATCCGTGCGGAAACGCTGCCTTCCGGAAGGAACCGGTACCGGAGCGTCGGCCCTCGTCCGGAGAGGATCCCGCTTCTCATCAGCGATCCGATCGGGATGAGAAGTTCCCCCTTTCCGGCTTCCTGAAGATTCCGGAGTATCCGCTCAGTTATTTCCGTTTTCATCCGGTTCACCGCCGAAATCTGCACTTCTACCGATTGAACTTCCCCATCCCCGTCCCGGAAAACTTCGGTCAGCTTCTCCTCCGGAAAACGGGAAAGGATCTCCTCCACTCCCTCCACCATCGCCGCAGTTGCCATTCTCCGGGCATGATGCTCCGCCAGAGCCGCGGCTGCCGGAGCCAGGTTCCGCTCCATCCGGCTGTAAAAAAGAACCGACGCCAGCAGCATCCCCGCAAGGATCCACCCGAAAAATTTTCGTCTTCTTCTCCGCCGCATTTTCCCGCCTCCTTCCCCGTATCCTATGAAAATCGGAACCGATCGGTCCCGGTTCCGACAAAAAGCCTCCGAAAAAACAAAAAACCGCCGTGCAGGGGATCTCTCCACCCACACAGCGGTTTTGCTTCCTTCTTTTAGAAAGAGATGTCGTTTGCGATCTTATAAAGATCCATGGGGAACTCTTTCTTCATGGCAAGAGCTTCCTTGATGTCGAAGTCCACGATCTCGCCATGCTGCTGGCCAACAACCCGGTTGCCGATTCCCTGCCTCAGCAGTTCCACAGCATGGTAACCCATTCGGCTTGCAACCACACGATCCATCAAAGAGGGGTTGCCGCCCCGCTGCACATGACCCAGAACGGTTTCACGGGACTCGATGCCGGTGCGGGCTTCGATCTCCTGAGCGATGCCTTTGACGTTGCCGATGCCTTCCGCCACCATGATGATGAAGTGCTTCTTGCCCAGAGCACGGGCAGCTTCGATCTTCTCGATCATCTCGTCCATGTTGAGGCCAATCTCCGGAACCACGATGTAGGTAGCGCCGCAGGCAATGCCGCAGTTCAGGGCGATGTAGCCGGCCCGGCGACCCATGACCTCAACTACACTGCAGCGGTCGTGAGACTGAGCGGTATCCCGGATCTTGTCGACCATCTCCACCGCCGTATTCATAGCCGTGTCGTAACCGATGGTATACTCGGTGCAGGCGATGTCGTTGTCAATGGTCCCGGGAAGCCCCACGCAGGGGATGCCCACGGAAGACAGGTCGCCGGCGCCCCGGAAGGAGCCGTCGCCGCCGATCACGACCAAACCGTCCATGCCGACCTTTTCGCACATGGCCTTCGCCTTTAAAACGCCTTCCATCTCCCGGAACTCTTTGCAGCGGGCCGTATAAAGAATGGTGCCGCCCCGCTGAATCATGTCGGAGACGCTGCGCATATTCATTTCAACCATGTCGCCATTGATCAGGCCGTTGTAGCCCCGCATGACGCCCAGAACTTTCATATCTTTCTTAATTGCCGCACGAACGACCGCACGAACTGCCGCGTTCATGCCAGGAGCGTCGCCGCCGCTGGTCAATACGCCGATGGTCTTTACGTTCATGGTAAACCCTCCAATAATCCTTTTGGAATTTTCATGCATTTTTATCCAAACTCTATTTTAACGTTTTTTTGAAACCTGTCAAGAGATTTTCCGAAGTTTGCACGAAACATCCATAATCTTATCAAATTTTCAACAATTTCGTGAAGCTATCCTGCAGATGCGCTTCCTTTTCCCGAGCGGCCGCCTCATCCTTTGCAAGGATAAAGTAGTAGACCTTGATCTTCGGCTCGGTGCCGGAAGGCCGGATCACCGCCTTGGAGCCGCCCTCCATCTCATACATCAGCACATCGGACTTGGGCAGATCAATGTGAGTCTGCTCGCCCGTCAGCCGATCGGTGCGCACGTTCTTCAGGTAGTCGCCGAAAGCGATCACCTTATCGCCGTCGATCCGATCCGCCGGATTCTCCCGGAGGTGATTCATGAGCTTTTTCATGATCTCCATGCCCGCTTCCCCTTCAAAGCCGAAGCTCTGCTGAGTGCACAGATAGTAACCATAGGTCGCATACAGCTCATTGAGCACGTCGACCAGATTCTTGCCCTGCCTGGAATAAAATGCCGCCATCTCGCAGATGAGCATGGAAGCCACCACAGCGTCCTTGTCCCGGACATAGGTACCGGCCAGATAACCGTAGCTCTCCTCGAAGCCGAAAATGTACCGATCGGCTTCCCCCGCCGCTTCCATGCGGCCGATCTGCTCTCCGATGAATTTGAAGCCGGTGAGCACATCCAGAAGCTCCACACCGTGCTTTTCCGCCACCCGTGCCGCCAGATCGGTAGTCACGATGGTCTTCACCGCCAAAGGCCGCTCCGGAAGCGTACCCATGGCCTTTCGCTGGGAAGCAATGTAATCGAGGAGCAACGTGCCCACTTCGTTTCCGGTCAAGAGTTTATAGTCGCCCTGATACTTGACGGCGATGCCCACCCGGTCGCAGTCCGGGTCGGTTGCCAGCAGCAGATCCGAGCCAGTCTCCTCGCAATATTTCATCCCCAACTCCAGTGCCTGCTTGATCTCAGGGTTCGGGAAGGGGCAGGTGGGGAAATCTCCGTCCGGGTTCTCCTGCTCTTTGACCACGGTGACGTCCTTGATGCCGATGCGCTTTAAAATCTCCCGGACCGGCTTGTTGCCCGTGCCGTTCAAAGGAGTATAGACCACCCTGAAGCCGCTGGCCTTGACGATCTCCGAATGAATGGACTGCTTCTGGACGTTTTCAAAATACCGTTCTACGGTATCTTCGCCGATATAGACGATCTTCCCTTCTGCCAGGGCTTCGTCAAAATCTGCCAGCTTCACGCTGTCAAACTCGTCTACCGCTAAAATGTTTGCCAGAACCGCATCTGCCGTTTCATTGGTGATCTGGCAGCCGTCGGCGCCGTATGCCTTGTAGCCGTTGTATTTGGCGGGATTGTGGGACGCCGTAATCATAACGCCCATGGAGCACTTCAGATCCCGAACCGCAAAGGACAGCATGGGAGTAGGCATCAGCTGAGGATAGAGATACGCCTTTACCCCGTTGGCCGCACAGACTCGCGCTACCTCTTTGGCAAACACATCGGATTTATGCCGGCTGTCGTAGCTGATGGCAACGGAGCCGTTTTTACAGGTCTGGTTGATGTGATCCGCCAAACCCTGGGTTGCCTTCCGAACCGTGTAAATATTCATCCGGTTGGTTCCTGCGCCGATCACGCCCCGAAGACCGCCGGTGCCAAACTCCAGATCCCGATAAAAGCGGTCGTTAATCGCCTCCGGATCATCCTTCACCGCCTGTAGCTCCGCCGTAAGGTCCGGATCCTCCAGCGTATGAGCCAGCCATTCCTGGTATTTCTTATTTTTCATTGTCTATTCCTCCTGTTCCGCCCTCTTTCGAGGCCGGTTTCTGCACAATTCCACTCTCTTTTATCATAATATATCCCGGCATTCCTGTCAACCGGCACAACTGCCGAAAAAAAGAAAAACCGCCGGGTTTCCCCGGCGGCAATTTGCTTTAACCTAAGATGGAGATCAGGACGCCTGCCGCAACAGCAGAGCCGATAACTCCGGCCACGTTGGGCCCCATGGCGTGCATCAGCAGGAAGTTGGTCGGATCCGTTTCAGCGCCCACCTTCTGGGAAACACGAGCGGCCATAGGAACCGCAGATACACCGGCCGAGCCGATCAGAGGGTTCACCTTTCCGCCGGTAGCCAGATACATGAGTTTGCCGAACAGGACGCCGCAGGCGGTGCCCAGGCAGAAGGCCACCAGGCCCAGTACAACGATCTTGATGGTGGCCCAGGTCAGGAACACGTCGTAGGTGGTGGTAGCGCCAACGGTGACACCCAGGAAGATGGTGATGATGTTCATCAGCTCGTTCTGAGCGGTCTTGACCAGACGGTCGACCACGCCGGATTCCCGCATCAGGTTGCCCAGCATCAGCATGCCGACCAGAGGAGCTGCATCCGGGACGAGGAAGGAGACCAGCAGGGTGACAATGATCGGGAAGATGATCTTTTCGGTCTTGGAAACGGGACGGAGCTGGCCCATGACAACAGCGCGCTCCTTCTTAGTGGTCAGAGCCTTCATGATCGGAGGCTGGATCAGCGGAACCAGAGCCATGTAGGAGTAAGCAGCCACGGCGATGGAGCCGATCATCTGCTCGTTGCCGCCGGCCAGCAGGGTCTTTGCCGTATAGATAGCGGTGGGACCGTCAGCGCCGCCGATAATGGCGATGGAACCTGCCTCCTGAGGAGTGAAGCCCAGAACCATAGCGCCGATGAAGGTAAAGAAGATGCCGCCCTGAGCCGCAGCGCCCAGCAGGAAGCTCTTCGGGTTTGCAATCAACGGGCCGAAGTCGGTCATGGTGCCTATGCCAAGGAAGATCAGAGGCGGATAAATGCCCAGCTTTACGCCGCGGTAAAGCCAGTAAAGAAGCCCGTTCTCGCTATAGGAGCTGAGCCCGGCCAGAGGAATGTTCGCCAGCAGCATACCGAATGCGATAGGCAGCAGCAGCAGCGGCTCAAACTGTTTTACGATTGCAAGATAGATGAGCAGGCAGGAAACGCCGATCATGACCAGCTGTCTCCAGTCCAGATTCATAAATCCGGAACCCATCCAGAGGTCTTTAATGCTCGTTACAAAAGTGTCGATCATCTTTCCAGATCCTTTCTGTCCGTATTTTCAAGTTAGAAGGGGCGGGTATTTTCCACAGCGGCGGCCTTACCCCAGGCAAACCGGTTCTTGCGGACCCGCTTGATGCTCTTTACCACATAGGATTTCCCGTCGCCCTCTTCAGCAAGGATGGCGGAAACCGCAGCGGTAATGGCAGCGACTACGTCATCGGTCAACCCATCGGAAGCGATCTCTACGACCGGAACCTCAGGCTTCCCTTCCTTTTTTTTTTCAGTCTTGGGCGCAGACGACGCTCTTCCTACGGAAGTCATGATCTTTCCAAAAAGCCAGATGATGAAAACCAGCAAGATCAGCGCAGCAAAAACGACTACGATGCCGGTGAGGACGACTGCCATGGTGAATCCCCAATCGACGTTCAGCAAAACGTTCATATCTCCTATCTCCTTTTTCAATAATAACCTTTGTATGTCGACTCCGCCGCATCTGCGGCAGAAGAAAAGAAAGAGAACATCAGACGGAAGAAGCATTCCTTTTAAAAAAGAAACACCAAACTCCCCCATCTTAATATATTGTTCTTATTATAGCGCAGTTTTCTCCTTTTGTCTACCTTTTTTTAAAAAACGGCAACAAAAAATCCCGCCGGACACTTATGCAAAATGTCTGCGGCGGGATTTTTTTATTCTTCCGAAACCCCTCTTCCCCGAAGCAGCTCCGAAAGCTGCGCCAGAATGTCGCCGGATCCGTTTAAGCTGATGTTCCCCACGTTGCTGCAGATCCGCTCAATGGATTCCAGCTCCTTCAGTTGATACAACGTGCGGTTTTCCTCCATGAGCCGGGCGGTGTTCAGAAGCGACCGAGTGGAGGCGACCTCTTCCCGGCGGGTGATGATGCTGGCCTGCGCCCGTTTTTCCGCCGCCAGCACCGTGTTCATGATCTCCCGGATCTCCCCGGGAAGGATCACGTCCTTGATGCCTCCGTCTTCCACTTCCGTAAAGAACGTTTCCGCCTTTTCCCGCAGCTTTTTAAGAACCTCCTCCGAGACGCCTTCCTTCCGCTCCAGCAGCTCATCCAGCGTGAGCCGCCCTACGGATTCCCGCAAAGCCAGCTGCGCCGCCACATGGAGCTGTTCCGGAAGGTCGTCGATCTCCGTCAGCGCCCGGACCGGATCCGTGATCCGGTAGCTGCAGACAAAATTGAGCCGCAGGCTCACCTTATCCCTCGTCAGGATCTCCTGTCCGGAAACCGTAAGCTGCGTCAGCCGGGTATCGAAAAATTCCGTCGTGACCTGAACCGCCCCGTTCCAGAACCGATAGATTCCCGGTTCCAAAACCCGCACCGGCTTCCCGTCGAACAAAAGTCGTGCCTTCTGATAGGGCGCTACCTCCACCGTATCATATAATTCCCCGGGGATCTCCCGGAAAAGATAAGCCGGCACGCTCTCCCCCATCTCCGGGTGAGAAGCATCCTCCAACTGGAACCGATGCTCCCCTGCCGCTTTCCAGAAAGCGTGCTTCCCGGAAGTCAAAACGTCTGTAAATGTTCCGTCAACAAAGTGAAGCCCCAGCTCCTGATCCTTTACCTCTGCTGTGACCAGCTCTCCTGCCGTTTCCGGATCCGCAAGCAGCACGGAAAGCGGACACATCTCCGACTGCACCTCATTGGCAAGCTCCAGGACCTCAATACTCCGGTCGCCGAACGTCCGGTATTTTCCCGGATTCAAAAGCCGTTCATACCGCCCATTTTTAAAAAGAAGCCCCCGTTGATTGTCCTGCACAATGACCTTTTTCATATCAAAACCTCCTGAAAGGATTTGCTTGCATCGCTTTCCCTGACAGCCTGCCCGGCGGCAGAGAGCTTAAAGCCGGAGCGCCTGCCGGCGGAAGCGCAAGGCTCTGGCCGTACATTTGCTCCGGCGGGATCCGCTTTCCGGCAAGGCCGGACCGCTGCGGGAAAAGGAAGCCCTCGGCCTCCCTTCCACCGGGAAAGCGCTTGTTTTGTGCTGTTCCGAAGAACTCATAAAAAGAATACCAAAACCGCTTGGCCGCACCCGAGGGCACGGGCAGGATTCGAACCTGCGATTGGTAAAACCGTCGGCATACACTTCGGAAATTCCTCATGCACCGCCGCGGGATAGTCCATCCGCCAGCAAAGACGGTCTTACTGCCTTTATCTTATCAGATTCTTCCTTAAAAAGCAAGAAAAAGCTGCGGAACTCCCAAAAGGATCCCGCAGCTTCCGGGCCCGCCTTAAAAAAGCGTACAGCCCATCTTCTTAAAATGCTCGATCTTTTCCCGGATCAGCTCCTCGCTGACCTTGAATTTTTTCGCAAAACAAGTGATGCAAAGGTACTCCTTCGCCCCCCGGTTCACCATACGTTTGTAAATGGCGATCTCGTCGTGTGTCAGTTCTCTGCCGCACTGCATACAGTGCTCGCTCATTCCACCCGCACCAGCTTTGCCTTATACATCCGGCAGCCGTGAGGCTCTACGGCAGGCAGGAAGTAATCCCGCTTAACGCCCAGATTCTCTCCGGTGAACACATCGGTCAGCTCCAAGCCGTAGCCGCTCTCATAAGGGATCCCGAGATCCGCAAAAGAAGCGCTGTAACGGTACACGTGACCGGCTTCGCTCAAATTGAAGTAAGCCAATACAAATTCATTGTTGGACAGATGCCGGATGAAGAAATACGGATCCTCACCGGATTTTCCGGCCAGATAAGGCGGACGGCACTCCTCGTCCTGATCGATGGCGATCAGCTCTTTGTTGAGCATCAGCGCTTTGCTGGTCTCGTTGACCGTGCGAAGGTCGCAGCCCATCATCAGCGGCACGCCGAAGAGGCACCACAAAGCAAAGTGCGTCCGGTATTCCACGTCGGAGCAGCCGCCGAAGCCAACGTTGCCCTTGCCGTACATTCCCACCACCAGCATATCCGGATCGTTGAAGCTGCCGGAAGAAGACATACACAACTTGTCAATCTGGCTGACGGCAATGTCCTTGAAGGACTGGTAATTATCTTGGATATCGCCGGTGGAGCGGTACATATGGACGCCGATGGACTTCATCCACTTCCATGGTTCCTGCATGCCCCAGTTGCAGGCGGAGAAGAGAATCTCCCTGCCGGAGGCTTTCAGAGCCATGCTCATGGTGTGGTAACGGTTTATGCAGTTTCCGCTTTCCGGGAAGTTGCAGAAATCGTATTTCAAGAAGTCAACGCCCCATTCGGCAAAGGTTTTGGCGTCGATGAACTCGTGATCGTAACTGGAGGGGTATCCGGCACAGGTACGCACGCCGGCGCAGGAATACATACCGAATTTTAAGCCCTTGCTGTGGACGTAGTCGGCCACGGCTTTCATGCCATTGGGGAATTTCACATGATCGGGGACCAGTCGGCCGTTTTCGTCCCGTTCCATCTCCGCCCAGCAGTCATCGATGACCAGATACTCATAACCTGCGGCCAGGTACCCCTGATCTACCATAACGTCTGCCATTTCTTTAATAAGGCTCTCGTTGATATTTTCTCCGAAGGTGTTCCAGGAATTCCAACCCATAGGGGGACGTTTTGCCAGCATATGCGACGCTCCTTTTTATCGTTTCTAATAATTTTTTTGACACGATCTCGGTCAACCTCATTATAACGGCCTAAAATCTGCTTGTCAACCACTTTTTTTCAATTTTTTCCCTGCGTTTTTTTGCAGAAGGGTCATCTCTGTTTTTCACTTGGCTTTATGTTGCATTTAAAAAAGAGAAATCCCCCATAAAGCCGGTCTTTCCCTTTCTTTCCCTTTCTTTCCCATCTTTTTCTCCGCAACATTTTGAAAAGCAAAGATTCCCGAAAAAATTTTGCCCTTCCCTCGTTTTCTTTATAGAAAAGGAAATTCCGTTGCATCCGTGAAAAAAATGTGCTATACTGAAATTATCCTTTTTCCTCCGGAATCATTCCGGAAAACTCCCGAAAGCCCGGTGATTTTCATGCAGCTCACGACCGAAGAGCAGATCTTCTTCCACCGTCTTTTAAAAGATGTGGCGGAACACACCGACCTGCTTCAAATGGATTCCTTTCTCCAGCACGGCGACACCTCCACTCTCTGGCACAGCATCGCCGTCGCTTATTACAGTTTTCTCATCGCCCGCAGGCTCAAACTCTCCTGCCGCTGGAAAAGTCTGGTAGCAGGCGCCCTGCTCCACGATTATTACCTTTACGATTGGCACATCCCCGCCCCGGATCACCGGCTCCACGGCTTCACCCATCCGAAAGCCGCTTTAAAAAATGCCTGCCGGGACTGGAAGGTGGACAAGATCCAGAAAAGCATCATCGCCCACCATATGTTCCCCCTGACTCCCGTTCCTCCCCACTGCCGGGAAGGAATCCTGGTCTGTCTGGTGGACAAGTGGTGTTCTCTTGCAGAAACCTTCCGCAGCCACAGCTACAAACGGCTCCACAAGCTCTACGGATCCCTGCTCCGGAAAGAAGGCGTTCCATGCTGACGCTTTGCCGACTGTTCCTCTGGTTCCTTTTCTACAGCTTCGCCGGATGGGTCTATGAATCCATCCTCTGCTCCATCACCGAGCGGAAATGGGTGGACCGGGGATTCCTCTACGGCCCCCTCTGCCCCATTTACGGATCCGGCGCTGTCCTGATCCTGCTGGCTTTAGGAAGGCTTACCAATCCGCTGGTCCTCTTTCTCTCTGGCATGACCCTCTGCAGTATTCTGGAATACGCCGTTTCCTGGCTGATGGAAAAGCTCTTCCACGCCCGCTGGTGGGATTACTCCCATATGCGCTTCCAATTAAACGGCCGCATCTGCCTGCTGGGCGCTGTGGTCTTCGGACTTTTTGCCATGGTGCTGGTTCTCTGGATCCATCCGGCCGTTTACCGGATGACCCTGCTGATCCCGGATCTTTGGATCTACCTCTCCTCCGGATTTCTTGCAGCCGCAGTCATTGCCGATACAGCCGTCACCACCGTCCGCACTCTGGAGATGAACCACAAGCTTCAGGAGATCCAAAACGCCCTCAATGGCTTCCTTGAGGAATCCAGAGAAAAAGTAAAAGAGCTGAAAGGCGCCGCTTCTCTGGAGCGGATCCGTGCCTTCCGTGCGAACCTCTTGGAGAGCTTTGAAAGCAGCCGCTTCTGCAGCGACCGGATCCGCACCCTTCTGCAAAAACGCAGCTCCCAGGAAAGCCGCTTCCTCCGCACCTTCCCCCGGATGCATTCGATCCGTTATGCCGAAGCGTTCCAGAAGCTGCGGGAAGCCGCCGCAAAGAAACTTCCCTCCCGCAAAGACTGAGAAAAAGCACGATCGGAAAAACTCCGACCGTGCTTTTTTATGGTTCTTCCCGCCGCTCCACCTTAGAGGGCAGCTCCCCCATATACTTCTTATAGGTTTTCGCAAAATAGGACAGATTGGAAAATCCGCTCAGTTCCGCACTTTCACTGACGTTGCATTTTCCCGAAAGCAGCAGCCTTCTTGCATAGCAGCATCGGGTGTAATTGATGTGATCCACCACCGTCCGTCCGGTGATCTCCTTGAACCCCCGGCAGAAGTAGTATTTGCTGAACCCGGCGGCAGCGCTGATCTGCTCCACGGAAAGCTCTTCGGAAAGATGCAGCTGGATGTAGCTGATCGCCGCTTTTACCATATCCAGACGTTTATCCTTCCGCTCCCCGTCGAACTCCTTCCGCTCCACCCAATGGCGGCACAGATGGACCAAAAGCCCCCCTAAATCCGCCCGAACCGCAGGTTTATAGTAGGCACTCCGGGTCAGCATCTCGTCCACGATCCGGTCAAAATATTCCCTTGCCATAGCGTCGGATACCCGCAGGCAGAACTGCACCTGTCCCACCGGCGCTCCCAACTGCTCACAAAGCTCCCGCTCCGCCAGAAGGCAATAATACCGGGTCACCGGCGTCAGCGCACGGATCTCATGAATGTGCCCGCTGTTGATGACGGCGATCTCCCCGGTGCGGATCACCTGCCGCAGAGTATCGGAAGAAACCTCCGCCTCCCCTTCCACCATATAAAGCATTTCCAGGCTATCCTGCCAGTGAATATTGAAGGGTCGCCCCGGCCATGTGGTGTCCAGATGGAAGATCACCGGCAGTTCCGGATCCTTAAAAGCCGCCGATTCATACGCAAGCCGCTGCATTTTCCGCTCCTTTCCCAAAAAGAAATTGGTTCTAAAAAAGCAAGATTCTGTCAATTTGAGGCAACTTCTTGCCTTTACAAATCTGCCTTCTATTATATAATAAGAGTAGCGAGACGTCAATATTTCACTTGAAAAGGAGCGTTTTTATGTATCAGTTTCCCATCGGTGTCATTCTCGATTCCTTCCGGGTGGACATTCCCACTGCACTGAAAAAAGCCGTTGAAGTCGGCGCTCAGGGCATTCAGGTCTACTCCACTTACGGCGAAATGTCCCCCGAAAACCTGGTGGGCCAGAAGCGGAAGGACTTCCTTAAAATGGTCAAGGACAACGGCCTTGTGATCTCCGCTCTCTGCGGCGACCTGGGCCACGGCTTCGGTAACGCCGAAAAGAATCCGGAGCTGATCGAACGCTCCAAACGAATTCTGGATCTGGCCAAAGAGCTGGAGACCAACATCGTCACCACTCACATCGGCGTCGTTCCTAACGATCCCGAGCACGAGCGTTATAAGATCATGCAGGAGGCCTGCTTCCAGCTGGCGCAGTACGCCGATTCTCTGGATGCTCATTTCGCCATTGAGACCGGCCCTGAGATTGCCGTTACCCTGAAGGGCTTCCTGGACGCCCTCCATTCCACCGGCGTTGCCGTCAACCTTGACCCCGCAAACCTCGTCATGGTCACTGGCGACGACCCCGTACAGGCGGTCTACACCCTGAAAGACTACATCGTCCACACCCATGCCAAAGACGGCAAGCGGAACTACTACCGTGCTCCCGAAGAGGTATACGGTCTGGTGGAATCCGAAATGCTGGCAAGCCCTTCCTTCGTCGAGCTGCCCCTGGGCGACGGAAACGTCCCCTTCCCCGCCTACCTGAAAGCACTGGAAGACATCGGCTACAAAGGCTTCCTGACCATTGAGCGGGAAACCGGCGATAAGCCCGAAGCCGACATCCGCAAGGCTGCCAACTTCTTAAAAGACCTGATGAAATAAACAACCATATTCTCAGAAAGAAGGATCCTCATGAACAAGAAACTGAAAATCGCCGTGATCGGTACCGGTAACATCTCCGAGTCCCACATCAACGGCTACCTGAAAAACCCCAACGTGGAGCTTTATGCGTTCTGCGACATCCGGGAAAACCGCCTGAAAGAAATGGGCGAGAAATACGGCGTTACCCGTCTTTACACCGATAAAGACGTGATGCTCAAAGAACTCCCCGAGATTGACGCTGTCAGCGTCTGCACCTGGAACAGCCAGCACGCTCCCTGCACCATCGCCGCTCTGAACGCCGGCAAGCACGTCCTCTGTGAAAAGCCCATGGCGACCAACGCCGCCGAGGCTCTGGAGATGAAAGCCGCCGCGGAAAAGGCTGGCAAACTCCTGATGATCGGCTTCGTCCGCCGCTACGGCAACGACTGCGCCATCCTGAAGGACTTCATCGGCGCAGACTACTTCGGCGACATCTACTACGCCAAAGCCACCTATCTCCGCCGCAACGGCAGCCCCGGAGGCTGGTTCGGCGACAAGAACTACTCCGCCCATGACATGAAGCGCCGGTTCTACGACATTGCCGCGGACTACGCGACCATTCCCATCACCCGCGTGCCGAAGGTCAAGGTCGGCGTCGTCGGCGAGATTTATGTCAAATACTCGCCGCTGGGCAACAATGATCTGGAAAAATTTCTGGAAAGTCAGGACTGCGAGGTCAACCTGCCCGGCCTGATGGGCTT
>USLH01000039.1 GCA_900555435.1 uncultured Oscillospiraceae bacterium
TGTCCCTCCGCCTCCCACGCTGGAGGAGCGGCTTTCCGTCATGCGCCGGCACATCCGGCTGACGGTGGAGTATAAAGGCGAGTACATCGGGATGCGGGAAAGCCGGAAGATCGCCGCTTATTACATCAAAGGCATCCCCGGAGCAGCAAAATTCCGGGGCGCCTGCGGCAGCCTGAAGAGCCTTTCGGATCTGGAAGCGCTCATTGATTCTCTGGAACAGTAAAACGCCCCGGAACGGTTTTGTAAGAGCCGTTCCGGGGTGTTTTGTTTTTTAAAGGATCTTCGATACGAATTCCGTGATCCTGGGATCCTTCGGGTGTTCGAAAATGTCTTCGGGGGTGCCTTCTTCGATGATGACGTGGTCGCTCATGAAAAGGATCTTGTCGGCGACTTCCCTTGCGAAGCCCATTTCGTGGGTGACAACGATCATGGTCATGTGCTCTTTGGAAAGCTCCCGGATCACCGATAGAACTTCGCCGGTGAGCTGCGGGTCAAGGGCAGAGGTGGGCTCGTCGAACAGGAGCATATCCGGCTCCATCATCAGTGCCCGGGCGATGGCTACCCGCTGCTTCTGCCCGCCGGAAAGCTCCGAGGGGCGGGCGGCTTCCTTGCCGGAAAGGCCCACTTTTAAAAGCAGCTCCTTCGCCTTGTTGACCGCTTCCGGGCGGGTGAGCTTTTTGGCGTTTATTGGCGGAAGGATCAGGTTATCGAGAACGGTCAGATGAGGGAAGAGGTTGAAGCTCTGGAAGACCATCCCCATCTTCCCGCAGACGGAGCGGCGGGTCTTCTCGTCAGGGTAGGCGCCTTCTTTTAAAAGATAGCGGTCTTCGATGCGGATCTCGCCGCTGTCGGCGGTCTCCAGGTCGATGAGGCACCGGAGCATGGTGCTTTTCCCTGCTCCGGAAGGGCCGATCACGGCTACGGTCTCGCCTTTTTCCACGGAGAAGCTGACACCGTCTAAAACCGGCTCCCCGCCGAAGGCTTTGCAAAGCCCATTCACAGTGATCATACGCATGGGGGATCCCTCCTTAATAACGGCATTTCTTTTCCAGCCATCCGAAGAATTTCGTCAGGCCGTAGGTCATGACCAGATAGAAAACGGCGGCAATGACGTAAGCGGAAACGTTCACGTCCCGGTTTACGGCGGATTTGGCGAAGTAGAGGATCTCGGTGACGCCGATAGCGGTGATGAGGGCGGTGTCCTTCACCAGCGTGATGCACTCGTTGCTGATGGAGGGGAGGCTCACCCGGAGCATCTGGGGGAAGACGATCTTCAGATTGGTCTGCCACTTGGAGAAGCCCAGCACCTGAGCGGCCTCATACTGCCCCTTTTCCACGGATAAAATGCCTCCCCGGAAGATCTCGCAGAAATAGGCGGCGTAGTTTAAAACAAAGGTGACGCAGGCCGCCTGGAACCGCCCCATGGCAAGGTACGGGCCGATAACGGGGAGAAAGGTCAGGCCGTAGTAGAAAAAATAGAGCTGCAAAAGCAGCGGCGTCCCCCGCATGAGCCAGACATAGAAGGCGGTGAACCCTCTTAAAACGCCCACCCTGCTGTTCCGCAGCAGGGCAAGCAGCAGCCCCAACGGAATGGAGAGGATGACCGTGAGAAAGAAAAGCCCCACCGTAAACTGCAGCCCGGGAAGCAGGTTTATACTGAGTTTTCCCAAATAGGAAAGCTGCCCTGCAAGCCCTTCCCAGAATTTTAAAAATCCGTCCATATCGGTCCTCCCGGCGGTTTGGAGTTTTTTAAGCGCAGCGGAAGCCGTTTCCCTGCGCCGGTCGTTTTAAAAAAGAACAGAGGAAGGCAGGGACCCGTAAGAGAGCCCCTGCCTTCCGGCAAAAGCGGGTTACTGATTCTTGCTATAGGTCTCGATGATGTAGTTTCCGGCGACTTCGTCCACCAGAAGGGCGTCGATTCGGCCGGCCTGCAGGTCGAGGAAGGCGTCCACGTTGTCCTCGTATTCCACCACCTGCGCCACTTCGGAGGCAATGGGGTTGGCGTCAAAGGCTTCCCGGGCGGAAGAGCCTTTCTGCAGCCCCACGGTCTTGCCGGCGAGATCAGAAACGGAAGCGATTTTGCTGCCCTCTTCCACAATGACCACCTGCCGGTTGTCCAGATAGGGTTTGGAGAGGAACATGGCCTCGATGCGCTCTTCGGTGACGGTCATGCCGTTCCAGATGCAGTCGATCTTTCCGGAGGTGAGCTCCAGCTCTTTGGAATCCCAGTCGATGGGCTGGACGACCAGCTCTACGCCCAGACGCTTGCAGACTTCCGCTGCAAGGTCGATGTCCACGCCGACGATCTCGTTGTTCTCATCCCGGAAGCCCATGGGCGGGAAGCTGTCGTCCAGGCCCAGTACGAACTTGCCTCGGCTTTTCAGGTCTTCCAGAGAAGTGTCGTCGGGAGCGGGCTCTTGATCCTTGGGGTAATCCCGGTCGCTGACGATGAGGTTTGTGCCGAACCACTTTTCGGAGATCTCTTTGGAAGCGCCGTCGGCGGCCATTTCATCCAGAATCTGCTGGACTTCTTTGGCAAGGGCCACGTCGCCGGGGCGGAAGCCGATGGCGTATTCCTCCGAACCGAAATCTTCGGGGAGGGTGACATAATTTTTCTCTTTTTTCCCGCAGGAGCAGAGGGTCAAAAGGGCTAAGACTGCGGCCAGAAGGGCCGATACGATGCGGTTGCGTTTCATCTGAAATCCATCCTTTTCTGTGAGGGGTGTCATGAGCCGGCAGCAGGCTCTTTCCATTGCTAATACATTATAGCACTACTATGCTAAAGTGTCAACAGGGAAATTTGGAAAATTTTTGGGTGTTTTCGGGGACAGAAAGGGACGCAAGGGGTGCAAAAGGGAAGGAAAAGGAAAAATCAGGGCAAGGTGAGGACAGCTTTTTTGAAGCGAATAAGGAAAATGAGGTTTATCCGGAAGCAATAAGGTGAATTCTTTACCAATGAAAGGAGGAAGGAAAGTTTTTGAGCGCTGCACCCTCCGATCCGTTGGAAAGAAAGAGCGGATGCACCTGACGGAAGGCGGAAAGGAGGATTCTTATTCGGTGGAGTTTTTGAAGAGCGGGCGAAGGAGTGAAGCAGGGAGAGAAGTTTGTAGAGGGAGAGGATGGGGATATGGGAGACAGGGTGAGAGTGTGGCCGGACGGGAAGCGTGATGCGATAGGGGTTGGGCGTTAAAAGGCAGGGATGGGTAGGGCAGGAAGGAAGCTGCTGCAGCTGGGCGAAGAAGCGAGACGTGGAAGAAGCTGCAGGAAAAAAGACGTGAAGATAGGGCAGGGTGAAAAAGCAAAAGCTGTGGTCGGGGCGGGATGAGAGAGGTTGGGTATTAAAAAGGTAAGAAATGGAGCGGGTCGGAAAAGGCAGGGATTATAGGTCGGGTAGGAAAAGGGAAATTGGAAGATTTGCGGAAAATTTGGAGAAGCAATTGTTGCACAACAGGAAAAGGTGTGCTATAATGTAAGAAATCTGCTTGTTCGGCACGTTAAAGCGATAGTCCTTCAACGTCCCGAACAGCGGCCCCTTTGGAAGGCTCTTGCAAAAAGGGCGGAAAAAGAGTAAAATGAAAGAGATTCGCAGGCTCCCTGCGATTTGAAAGGACGGAGGACCATGTTTTTTCAAAAAGATCTGGAAACCATGCCGAGAAAGCAGCTGGAAGAGCTGCAGCTGGAACGGCTGAAATGGGTGGTGGACTACTGCTACCGGAACGTGCCCTTCTATCAGAAGCGTCTGGATGAATGCGGCGTGACGGCGGATAAGATCAAGCAATTGTCCGATGTACAATATATCCCCTTCACCACGAAGGAGGATATCCGGGACAACTACCCCTTCGGGCTTTTCGCCCAGCCTATGAAGAACATCGCCCGGATCCATGCCTCCAGCGGCACCACCGGCAAGCCCACTGTGGTCGGCTACACCAAAAACGACCTGAACACCTGGTCGGATCTTGTGGCACGGCTCTGTGTGGCGGTAGGGGTCACCGACGAGGACGTGGTTCAGATCTCTTTTGGCTACGGGCTGTTCACCGGGGCGCTGGGGCTTCATTACGGTCTGGAAAAGATCGGCGCGGCGGTCATCCCTGTCTCCAGCGGCAACACGGAAAAGCAGGTCATGATCTTAAAGGACTTCGGTACCACCGCTTTGGTCTCCACGCCTTCCTATGCCCTTTACATGAGTGAGGTGGCGAGGGAGAAGGGCGTTTTGGACGACTTGAAGCTGCGGCTGGGGCTTTTCGGCTCCGAAGGATGTACGCCGGAGATGCGGGAGCAGGTGGAAAAGAGCTTCCACGTTTTCGCCACTGACAACTACGGCATGAGCGAGCTGATGGGGCCGGGCGTTTCCGGTGAATGTATTTACAGAGACGGAATGCACATCTCCGAGGACCACTTCCTGCCGGAGCTCATTGATTCCGCTACCGGAAAGGTGCTGACGGAAGGGGAGACCGGCGAGCTGGTCATCACGACTCTGACCAAAGAGGGCTTCCCGCTGCTCCGGTACCGGACGAAGGATCTGACCCGGTTAAACTATGAGCCCTGCAAGTGCGGGCGCACCTTTGTCCGGATGGACAAGATCAAAGGGCGCAGCGACGACATGATGAAGATCCGGGGCGTCAACGTCTTCCCCACCCAGATCGAAAGCGTACTGGTCACCCTGCCCCACATCGGGCCTCACTACCAGCTGATCCTCCGGCGGGAAGGGTACATGGACACGCTGGAGGTCAAGGTGGAGCTGACCGACAGCAGCCTGCTGGACGAGTATAAGAAGCTCTCGGAGATCCAGAAGGACGTAAAAGCCCACCTGAAGACCGTCCTGGGCATCGAAACGAAGGTCACCCTCTGCGAGCCGAAATCCATCGAGCGGTTCCAGGGAAAAGCAAAACGCATCATCGACCTGCGGAACCAGCCGCAGGCATAAGAAAGGAAGAGACTTTTGAAAAAATTGCTGCTGGGCAACGAAGCGGTTGCCAGAGGGCTTTATGAAGCCGGATGCGGCGTGGTCTCCAGTTATCCCGGGACCCCCAGCACCGAGATCACCGAGTGCGCCGCCAAATATGATGAGATCTATGCCGAATGGGCGCCCAACGAAAAGGTCGCCATGGAAGTGGCCATCGGTTCCGCCATCGGCGGGCGCCGCTCCTTCTGCGGCATGAAGCATGTCGGCGTCAACGTGGCGGCCGACCCGCTGTTCACCGCTTCCTACACCGGGATCAACGCCGGCATGGTCATTGCCGTGGCCGACGACCCCGGGATGCATTCCTCCCAGAACGAGCAGGATTCAAGACACTATGCCGTTTCCGCAAAGGTCCCCATGCTGGAGCCTTCCGACTCCTCCGATGCTTTGAATTTCACGAAGCTCGCATACGAACTGTCCGAGCAGTTCGATACCCCGGTGATGCTGCGGATGTCCACCCGGATCTCCCACTCCCAGAGTCTGGTGGAAGTGGGGGAGCGGGAAGAGCTGCCCTTAAAGCCCTATGTGAAAAACGTGGCGAAAAACGTCATGGTCCCGGCTTTTGCCCGTCCCAAACATGAAGTTGTGGAAAAACGCACCGCCGCCTTGCGGGAATGGGCGGAGACTGCCCCCATCAATCAGGTGATCTGGGGGGATAAGAAGATCGGCATCATCGCCGCCGGCTCCACTTATATGTATGCCCGGGAAGTGCTGGGGGACAAGGCGAGCTATTTAAAGCTGGGGATGATCAACCCCCTGCCGGTAAAGCTCATCAGGGATTTTGCCTCCCAGGTGGAGACCCTTTATGTGATCGAAGAGCTGGACGACGTGATCGAGACCCACTGCAGAAAGATCGGCGTATCCGTCATCGGCAAGGAGCTCTTCCCGTGGGTCGGGGAATTTTCCCAGAAGCTTCTGCGGGAGAAGCTGTTTGGGGCGGAGGAGACGACCTATGCCTTCCCCGAAGCGGTTCCCGGACGTCCGCCTGTGCTTTGTGCCGGATGTCCCCACAGAGGCTTGTTCTTTGTTCTCAATCAGCTGAAGGTCATGGTCTCCGGCGACATCGGGTGCTACACCTTAGGCGCCAGCGCACCGCTTTCCGCCATTGACACCACCGTTTGCATGGGCGCTTCCATTTCCGGGCTTCACGGCTTCAACACCGCCCGGGGGGAGGAGTCTGCGGCGAAGTCCGTGGCGGTCATCGGCGATTCCACGTTCATTCACTCCGGCATCACGGGGCTGATCGACATTTCCTACAACCAGGGGATCTCTACGGTGATCGTGCTGGATAACTCCATCACCGGCATGACCGGGCACCAGCAGAACCCCACTACCGGCTACACCTTAAAGGGCGACCCCACCGCAAAGGTCAGCATCGAGAAGGTCTGCAACGCCATCGGCATCAACCGGGTCCGGGTGGTGGATCCCTACGATCTGAAAGCAACCAGAGAGGCCGTCGAAGAAGAGCTGCAGGTCAAGGAGCCGTCGGTGATCATTTCCAGACGTCCCTGTGCGCTGCTTAAATATGTCAAGCACAACCCGCCGCTGGTCATCGACAAGGAAAGCTGCAAGGGGTGCAAAGCCTGCCTGAAGCTGGGGTGCCCTGCTATCCGTGTGGTGAACGGCAAGGCGTCCATTGACGACACCCTCTGCGTGGGCTGCGGACTTTGCAGGGATCTCTGCAAGTTCCATGCCATCGGGGAGAAAGGGGCGGAAGGTAAATGAACCAGAACGTTATGATCGTCGGCGTCGGCGGGCAGGGAAGCCTGCTTGCCAGTAAAATGTTAGGCCATGTGGTGATGCAGGCCGGATACGACGTAAAGGTATCCGAGGTTCACGGGATGTCCCAGCGGGGCGGCTCCGTGGTTACCTATGTCAGATATTCCGATGAGACCGTATGGAGCCCCGTCATCAACGAGGGCGAGGCGGACATCATCATCTCCTTCGAGCTGCTGGAGGCGGCCCGGTGGGTGGGCTTCCTCAAAAAGGGCGGCACTTTAGTGGTAAACGACCAGAAAATCGCCCCCATGCCCGTGATCATGGGAAATGCCCAGTATCCGGAGGACATCGCAGAGAAGCTCCGGGAGCTGGGGGTCAATTTGAAGATCTTCGATGCCCTGCATCTGGCGGAGGAAGCCGGAAGTGCAAAGGCAGCCAACGTTGTTCTGATGGGAGCCGTGGCGAACGCCATGGATTTCCCGGAGGAAATGTGGCAGAAGGCGCTGGAGGAGTGCGTTCCGCCGAAGTTCTTGGAGCTGAACCGGAAGGCGTTTGCGCTGGGCCGGGCGCAGAAATAAGCGGAAGGCGGAAGACACCATGGCAAACTATTTTGACGAGAGAATCGAGACCATGTCCCGGGACGAAATGGCGGCGCTGCAGGGTAAGCGCTTAGCGGAGACCGTCCGGCGGGTCTATGAAAACGTAGCACCCTATCGGGCGAAGATGGACGCCGCCGGAGTCAAACCGGAGGACATCCGCACGGTGGAGGATCTTCCAAAGCTGCCCTTTACGGTGAAGCAGGACTTGCGGGACAACTACCCTTACGGGATGTTTGCCATCCCTCACAGCGAGGTGGCGGAGATCCACGCTTCCAGCGGCACCACCGGCAAGCAGACGGTGGTGGGCTACAGCGCAAAGGATCTGGACACCTGGGGTGAGATCGCAGCCAGAGCCATTGTGGCGGCCGGGGGAAGCAAGGAGGATTACCTTCACGTCTCCTACGGCTACGGGCTGTTTACCGGGGGATTGGGGATTCATTACGGCGGCCAGAAGATGGGCGCTTCGGTGATCCCGGTGTCCACCGGCAACACCAAGCGGCAGATCCAGATCATGGAGGATTTCGGTTCCACGATCCTGGCCTGCACCCCCTCCTACGCTCTGTATCTGGGGGAGACCATCGAGGAGATGGGGGCGATCGACAAGATTCATCTGAAAGCCGGCATTTTCGGGGCGGAGCCATGGACGGAGGAGATGCGCCGGGAGATCGAGCGGCGGCTCCACATCAAGGCTCACGACATCTACGGCCTTTCCGAGATCATGGGGCCGGGCGTTGCATTTGAATGCTGCGAGCAGTGCGGGATGCACGTCAACGAGGATCACTTCATCGTGGAGGTCATCGACCCGGAGACCGGGGAGGTGCTCCCGGAAGGCAGCGAAGGCGAGCTGGTCTTCACCTGCATCACCAAGGAGGCGCTGCCGCTGATCCGCTATCGCACCCGGGACATTTCCTGCCTAAGCCGGAAGCCCTGCTCCTGTGGACGGACGTTTGTGAAAATGGTGAAGCCCAGAGGCCGCAGCGATGATATGCTCATCATCCGGGGTGTCAACGTTTTCCCGTCCCAGGTGGAGGCGGCGCTCCTACAGCTGGGCGGAGCGGGAACGGCTCCCTACTATCAGCTGATCGTAGACCGGGTGAATAATCTGGATACGCTGGAGGTCCTGGTGGAAATGGATTCCAGCTTCTTCTCCGACACCGTCCGGGGCATCGAGGAGCAGGAGCGGAAGATCGCAAAGCAGTTGGATTTTGTCTTAGGCATTTCGGCGAAGGTTACGCTGGTCGAGCCCAAGTCCTTAGCGAGAAGCGAGGGCAAGGCCGTCCGTGTGATCGATAAACGGAAGCTGCACGACTAAAGAAAGGGTGAGACTATGATTATCAAGCAGATCTCGGTCTTCGTGGAGAACAAGGCAGGACGTCTTGCGGAGATCACAGCGCTTCTTGCGGAGGCAAAGGTAGACATTCGGGCGCTTTCCGTGGCGGACACCAACGATTTCGGCATCCTGCGGCTCATCGTCAACGATCCGGATAAGGCGGAGGCGGTTTTGAAGGGGCACGGGTACACCGTGGCGATGACGAAAGTCATTGCCATCGGCATCCACGATCAGCCCGGCGGGCTGGCGACCCCTATGAAAGCGCTTTATGAAAACGGCATCAGCGTGGAGTATATGTATGCGTTCATCTCCAAGACCTCGGACACGGCGTATGTGATCCTGCGGGTGGAGAACAACGACCGTGCCATTCAGGTGCTCCAGAATACCGGCGTGAAGCTGGTTTCCGAAGACGAAGTGTACGGAATGTAAGCATAGGAGAGAAGGATCCCGGGGCGGAAAGCTCCGGGATCTTTTTTATGGGATGCCAGCCGTTCCGGCGCAGAAAGGGACTCGTTTTTCGTTGAAAAAGCAGTCAACTCCTACAGTATTTCTGCATTCCAAGAATAGCGAAAAGCCTCCTTAATGCGAGATTGTTTTCAAACAGTCTTCAGGTTAAGGAGGCTTTTTTGTTATTTAAATCAGCAATCTATATCTGTCCATTACGGTGAGCAGCCGGAAAGGGGGGAAGGCCTTTGTGATCGCGCTGCCCTTCCGGATCGCCGATCCGGCGGAGATCCACGCACAGGAGATCCCCATCATTGCCATGCCCGCCAACGCTTTTGAAGAGGACGCCCCGCCGCTGTGCGGAGGCGGGGATGAACGTCCATCTTTCCAAGCCCATCCAGATGGATGCAGTGATTGCTGCCATTGCGCGGTTTTGCAGAAAGCGATAAAAGAGATGAGCCCCGTCCCGGTGGACAGGCTTTTGGGCCTGCAGTCGGGGCGGGTTTTTGCTTTGTAAGTGTTTTTCTCTTTATCCGTTTACAAGGGGAAAGTTTTGTGGTATTCTTGAAAGTGGAATCTATCAGGAAACGGCGGGAAGGATCATGGACAATCTGATTATCAGCGCCAATGCAGTGCTGCCTCTGATGCTTTGCATTGGGGTGGGGTATCTGACACGGCGTCTCAACTGGGCGGACGATGCCTTTTTTACCAAGTGCAACAGCTACTGCTTCAAGGCGTTTATGTCGGTGATGCTCTTCTCCAACGTGTATAATGCCGACTTAAAGACGGCGTTCCAGCCGAAGCTGGTGCTCTTTACCATCGTTAGCGTCCTGTTTGTGGCGGCGGCGACCTTCTTCGTGGTGCGGCTTCTTGTAAAGACCCCCAGCCAGCGGGCTGTGCTGACCCAAGGGATCTTCCGGAGCAATTACGTCATTTTCGGCATTCCGGTAGCGGCTAACGTCTACGGTGACGGGAACATCGCCACGGCGGCGCTGCTGTCGGCGGTGGCGGTGCCGCTTTTCAATGTGCTGGCGGTGCTGACGCTGGAATACTACTCCACGGCTCATAAGAGCAGCTGGAAGTCCATCCTGAAGGGGGTCGTCACCAATCCTCTGATCTTAGGCGCTGTGGTGGGCTTTGTCATGAAGCTGATGCCGTTTGGACTTCCCTATGCGCTTTCCAAGGCGGTGTCGGATCTGGCGAAGATCGCAACACCATTGGCGCTGGTAGTCTTAGGCGGCACCTTCCGCTTTCGGGCGGTGGGGGGAAACCTTCGGAACCTGACCATCGGGGTGTTGGGGAAAACGGTGATCGTCCCGCTTATCATGATCCCCCTTGCGGTACTGTGCGGCTTCCGGGGGATTGAGCTTTTGTCGCTGACCATCCTCTTTGCGTCGCCTACGGCGGTCTCGTCCTTCACCATGGCAGAAGCGGCGGGGCACGACGGGGAACTGGCGGCCCAGCAGGTGGTGTTCAGCAGCCTATTTGCGTTGTTTACGGTGTTTTTGTGGATCTTTGCGCTGAAAAGTTTGGCGCTGCTTTGAGGAAGGAAGAGAGAAATGGAAAAACGGATCGAAGAGCTTGACAAGAATTTTAAAGCACAGGAGCTGAAGGGCGGCTTCCTTTATCGGGACGTATATGCATGCGAAAACGTCGTGGTAGGCGGGCTCTGGCCCGGGACTTACTGCCGGATCGACCCGGCGTACCTGCCAAAGATCCCGTCAGAGGGCGTCCGGAGCTTGGCGGAGAATACCGCCGGCGGCACGGTGCGGTTCAGGGTGCGGGGAAGACGCTTTGCCGTGCGGATGCGGGTCACGCCGGCGTGGGATATGTCCCATATGCCCCGGAGCGGGAGCAACGGCCTTGATATTTATGTGGGCAAGGGGAAGGAGCGGTATTTCTACACCGGTTTCCGGGCCAATTCCGCTGCCGACCGGCTGGTGGAAGGGGAAGTGATCCTGCCGGAGGGGGAGGAAGAGGTGCTGATCCATCTGCCCCTTTATAACGGCGTGGAGCAGCTGGAGCTGGGCTTCCCGGAGGGGGTCTCTCCGGAAGCACCCGCTTCGTATGCTTACGAGAAGCCGATCTTCTATTACGGCTCCTCCATTACGCAGGGAGGCTGCGCCAGCCGCCCCGGCAATTGCTACAGCGCCATGATCTCCCGGATGCTGGACTGCGGGCAGTGGAACCTGGGGTTTTCAGGAAACGGAAAAGGGGAGCAGGAGGTCGCCCGATGGATCGCTGAACAGCCTATGACGGCGTTTGTCTATGACTACGATCACAACGCCGATTCGCTGGAGTATCTGCGTGCCACCCACCGGCCGTTTCTGGAGACAATCTGGAAAGGTCAGCCGGAGCTGCCGGTTCTTATGGTCAGCAAGCCTGACTATTTCAACCGCAGCGGTGACTGGCACCTGCCGCCGGAGGAAAACGGGCTGCGCCGGGATACGGTGATGGAAACCTATCTCTGGGCGAAGAAAGAAGGGTACCGGGTGGCCTTTGTAGATGGGCACACGCTTTTCGACGGGCCTATGGCACGGGACTGCACGGTAGACGGCTGCCACCCCAATGATCTGGGATTTTACCGGATGGCGATGAAGATCGCCCCGGTACTGGAACGGCTTCTGAAGGAGAAACGGTAAGACTTTTTCTTTTGATTTTTCCGAAGTCTTTCAACTGCGGTGAGAACCCTTCAGCTTTTCACGCACCAAAATTTTTCCGGAGCTTTCCAATTATAGCGAGAAACCTTAAGCCGAAGCGTAAATCCGAAGAAAGACTTCGGAGATATGCTTCGGCTTAAGGTTTCCTGTTGTGATTGAAAGACTTCGGAAAGCCAAAATGTGCCGCACTGTTTTGGCGGGGGTCAGCGGATCTCGGTGGTGTTCAGGGGAATACGGATCTCTACGGTAGTGCCGACACCGGGTTCGGAGCGGAAGATCAGACGGGCGCTGTCGCCATAGTAAAGCCGCAGCCGACGAAAGATGTTATGAAGGCCGTAGCCGCCTTCTCCCTCCGGGGCAATTTCTTCCCGTGCCATCAGCTTTAGCACCTTTTCCCTTTCCATACCGACGCCGTTATCGGTGACCAGAAAAACGAGAAACTTGCCCTCCTGCCGGACGGAAAGATCGATGGAGCCGGGGCGGTCGTCCAGATTCATGATGCCGTGGAGAATGCTGTTTTCTACAATGGGCTGGAGCAGCAGCTTCATGATTTGGTATTCTAAAACGGACTCCGGTGCATCGATGGTCAGGCGGATGCCGGTTTGGAACCTCAGATCCTGAAGCTGGACGTAAAGGCGGACGTGTTCCAGCTCCTTGCGGACAGTGACGAATTCGCTGCCGTTGCTGAGGCTCAGGCGATAGAAGCGGCTGAGCTTCACCACGATGTCGCTGACCTTTTCCAGATCGCCGCTTTTGGCGGTCCAGAGGATCAGATCCAGTGTGTTATAGAGAAAATGCGGATTGATCTGCGCCTGCAGGATCTTTACCTCGCTGTCTTTGAGGTTTTTGCCAAGATAGTACTGCTCCTGCATCAGGTTCCGGATCCGCCGGACCATGACGTTGAAGCTGTTTTGCAGCTCACCGATCTCATCGGAGCTGTCCACAACACAGTTGACGTTGAAGTCGCCGGACTGGACAACCTGGATCTTTTTTGCAAGGGTATTGATCCGGCGGGCATTGGAACGGGCGTAGAAGTAGGCGAGAAAGTAGACCACTACGCCTAAGATCCCGGCGAAGAGCAGCACCTGCCACTGCAGATTCCGGGAAGAGGCCAGAAGATCCTTCACCGGAGAAACTGCCACGATCTGCCAGGTGCCCCAGAGGGGCTCGGAGACGACGGTAAGCGTTTCTTTGTTCACAAAGACGCCGGCACCGTTTGCAAGGATCGTTTTTCCGTCTTTTCCGGCGATCTCGGTCAATTCTTCGCCGGTGTCGCAGGAAAGGCCGCAGGCCACTGTCCCGTCCTCCCGAACCAGAAAGACAGAGCCGTTTCCGCTGAATTCGGCGCCGGACAGGAGGGCCATAACCTTTGCTTTTTCAAAATCCACGGAGATCACGGCGCTGATGGTGCTGTAATCCCACATATTCCGGATGGGGAGAATCACGGAAAAAAGCTCCACCGTGTCGGTGGACATGAGAGCTTGATAGGGGTTGGGGCCGGTCAGGATGGAGAGGTAGGGATTGCGGTTCAGGCTTTCGAGGACTTCCGGATAAAGGCTGCTCATGGGGTAGGTCAGGTTCCGCCGGCGGCTGTAGCTGAAACGGTCGTTCACGAAGATCCGAACCTGATAGGTGGCGGGCTCAATGAGCAGCTCCTTCTGCACCTCTTTTTCCATTTTGTCCACGTCCACGAACTGTTCACTGATGGGGGTGGAGGCGGGATCCTTGCTGATCCGCGTTCGGATGTCTTCCCGGTAGGCGATGGCCTGAGCCTGTGTGAGCATTTTGGACACAAGGCTTTCCAGCTCGCTGTGGGTCTGCTCTATGTACATTTCCGAAAGAGTCTTCGCCTGCTTCATCGTCACCTGCCGGGACTGGACGTAGAAAAAGGCAGCCAGCACCACAATGGGGATGACGATCAGGGCAAAGTAGGATAAAAGAAGTTTATTCTGGAACGAGAGGCTTTTATATGCGCCCCGAAGCCGTTGAAACGCCACGCTTCCTCCTTGGCCTTACAGGCTCTTGTTCCGGAAGGTACTGGGGTTCACCCCGTAGTAGTCCGTGAACGTTTTGGTGAAATAGTTCTGATTGGAATAGCCCAGCTTCTGAGCGATGTCCCGGATCCGCAGATTGGTGTCTATGATCATCATTTTCGCCTTTTTCATCCGAACGTCCAGAATAAACTGGTTGATGGTCCGGCCGGTGTTCTTTTTATAGAGATAGCAGAGGTAGGTGGGGGTGATGAAGACCTGCTCGGCGATCTTTTTGATAGAAAGCTCCTGATCCAAATGGTCGATGATGTAGCGCTCCGCTTCAAAGATGAGCCGTCCCTTGTTGTCGAGGTTGTTGATCTCCTCCAAGTGCTGCTCCAAAAGCTGCATGATGTAGTGCTTGATGTCGTTGATGGTGAGGGCGGAATTGATGATCTCGGTGACGAAGCTGCTGGAGGTGTTGCTGCGGCCTTTCAGCTTCTGGTGGAGCCGCAGGGCGATGGAGGTCAGTTCATCCTTGATCTGGGGGATGTCATCGGGAGAACAGGTGATCATGTAGTTGATATAAGAATCCAGAAAATCGATGGATTCGGCGGCGTTGCTGCCGTTTAGGCCCTGATAAAAGGCTGTTTCCAGCTCTTCGGAGGGGGCGAAGCGCTTGGAGCTGGTGGCGGTGTGGAAGACGACCTGACCGTAGCCGGTGAGGAAGACGGAAAGAGCGGCCCGGCGGGCCTGAAAGAATGCGATCTTCAAGTTTTCCGCTCCGGTGACCCTGCCGCTGACGCCGACGGATACGGCGGCCTGAGAGGAATCCATCAGATGGAGAAAACGGGAGAGCTGCTCGGTCAGGGTGTCGTCGAGCATAGTCTCCCGACTGATGTTGGCGTGAAGAATATAACCGCTGTCCACCTGGGACAGGACGAAGCTCTTGCCGAAGATCCGCTCGGCTTCTTCCCGGTAGGAGCGGCAGTAGCGCTTGACCATCATGTGGATGTCGAAGAGATCCACGGTGGGATCCTTCGGGTCGATGAGGAAGCCGGAGCCCTGATTCACCCGGATCACGACGGTGATGAAATAACCGTTTGGGTCGATGGGGTAGGACGCAAACTTTTCCCGTTCAGATGCGGAGAGTTTGTTGTATTCCAGCAGCGTCAGGGCGGCGTCGGGCGAGATCTCATCGTTGCTCTGGCGGATCTGAAGACAGCGATCCCGGGCTTTTTTGACGGCGGCGGTCAGTTCGTCCAGCTCAAAGGGCTTGAAGATGTAGTCCACCGCATCCAGACGGATGGCGTTTTTCAGGTATTCCTTATCGGAGTAGCCGCTCAGGAAGAGAACCTGTGTACCGGGGCTGCGGGACTGCAGTTCCGTCACCAGTGAAATGCCGTCCATTTTCGGCATCCGGATGTCGCAGATGAGGATATCCGGGTGGATCCGTTCGACCAAGTCCAGCGCCTCCAGACCGTTGGAGGCTTCTCCGGCGATCTCAATGTTTAGGAGAGACCAGTTTAGCGCAGTGCGGATCCCCTGACGGGTAGCGGGTTCGTCATCGACAATCACGAGCTTATACATAGCCAGCTCCTTCCTGAATCGTAAAATTTCCACCTATGAGTATAGCATATTTTCGACTTTTTGGCTAGTATTTTTTTCTAAAAACCCGGAACATTAATTCGGAAGAACAGTAAGATTTTTGCAAAAATCGTAAGAAAGGAGGTTTTTCTTTTCCGTCTGTCCGTGCTAAAATGAGAGAGAAGACCATGCGAAAGGCGGATTTTTTATGAAGGAAAACGTATCTATGACGTTTGACGTCCCCGTTCGGGGAGAGTATGATGTGATCGTAGCGGGCGGCGGCCCTGCAGGCTGCACGGCGGCCATCGCCAGTGCGAGAGAGGGCAAGCGCACCCTGCTGATCGAGGCGACCACTGCTTTGGGCGGCATGGGGACCATGGGGCTTGTGCCCACCTGGTGCCCCTTTTCCGATAAAAAGAAAATGATCTACCGGGGGCTTGCCGGAGAGATCTTTGTGAAGAGCCGGGCCTGCGTCCCCAGCGTTTCTGCGGGGCGGCTGGACTGGGTTCCCATCAACGCTGAAGAGCTGAAGCGCATCTACGACGAGATGGTGACGGAATCCGGCGCTATCGTGCTGTTCCAGACCAATCTCTGCGGCGTCCGGGCGGAAAACGGCAAGGCGGAGGCTATACTGGTCTCCAACAAGCAGGGGCTGTCCCTTTATAAAGCGAAGGTCTTCATCGATTGCACCGGTGACGCCGATCTGGCGCTGGGCGCCGGGGCGGAGTGCGAAAAAGGAAACGCCAAGGGCACCGTCCAGCCCTCCACCCACTGCTTTATTCTGGCAAACGTGGACACCTATGCTTACGAGCATCAGGTGAACGACCTGATGCACCGCCGGGACACCTCCGATCAGAGTATGTCCTACCTGCTGATGAAGGATCCGGAGCTGGATCTGATCGTGGACACGCATTTCTGCAACTCCCTGCTGGCGCCCGGAACGGTGGGCTTCAATGCGGGGCACATCTTCAATCTGGATTCCACCGATCCCATGGCGGTCTCCGAAGCGCTGCTGAAAGGCCGCCGCATTGCAGAGCAGTTCTTAAGGGGGCTTAAAAAATATGCGCCGGAAGCCTTTGCCAACGCCTACATTGCCCAGACCGGCACCCTGATGGGCATCCGGGAAAGCCGCCGGGTGGTCTGCGACTATCGTCTGACCGCAAACGATTATGTGAATCGGCAGTCCTTTGACGACGAGATCGGCCGCAACAGCTATTACATCGATATTCATAACTCCATCGATGAGCTGGATAAAGTCAAGGACGGCACCTTCTCGCCCTCCCGGTTTGAACGTTACGGCGAAGGGGAGAGCCACGGAATCCCCTACCGCTGTCTGACGCCGGTGGGACTCAGCAACGTGCTGGTGGCAGGCCGCTGCATCGGAAGCGACAGCGCCATGAACGGCTCCATCCGGGTCATGCCGCCCTGTCTGGTCACCGGCGAAGCGGCGGGCATCGCTGCCGCCATGGCCTGCGACATGGACACGCCGGACATCCACGCCGTCGACGTTTCCGCCCTGCAGGAGAATCTTCTCCGCCACGGCGCTTATCTCCACATCGATCAGGAATAACGCACGGAGTCCGCCCG
>USLH01000040.1 GCA_900555435.1 uncultured Oscillospiraceae bacterium
GTACCCCATTAGAACGAAATTCCGGACGGAATGTGCCTTTGAGAGCTTCGGGGCGCCGCTGATCGTCCTGACGGACGACTTGCGGAAAAAGGACGAGCAGTGGAGTTACGGGCTGCACTTTGAGGTGGTAACGTATGAGGGCGGCTGCAACGTCTGGCGGATCGTCCCGGCAGACACGTCCAGAGGGATCGCCACCCTTGCCCTTGCGAAGATTCCGTTTTCCCTGCCGGCGGGGGAGAAGATCCGGCTGGAGGTGGAGACCGGCGAGGGGATTTTGAAGATCCGGGTCAACGATCAGCCGCTCCAGGTGTCCTGTGAGGAACTGCCCCGGCAGATCCATGCGGGGATCACGGCCTGCGAGGGGATCAACCGGTTTTACTCCTTTTCCATCGAAGAATAAGAAAACGCCCTGCTCCCAAAAAACGGAGCAGGGCGTTTTTGCTGTGCGATTATTTGTAGAGGGGTCCGTAGGCTGCGCAGGCACGGTAGTCGGCAGCTTCGGGATCCTTGGTGCCGAAGGCGTTCCAGCTGTGGGGCCGGTAGAGGTCGGCGGCGTCCACGTTGTGGAGGGACACGGGGATCCGCAGCATGGATGCTAAGGTGATCAGGTCCTTGCCCACATGGCCGTAGCAGAATGCGCCGTGGTTTGCGCCCCACTTTGCCATGACGTCGTAGACGGTTTCAAAGCCCTTAGCGCCCAGACGGGGCACAAACCAGGTGGTGGGCCAGGTCTTGTCGGTGCGGTCGTCCAAAATCTTGTGGACGTCGTCGTCCAGAGTAACGGTGTAGCCTTCCGCCAGCTGGAGGACAGGACCCACACCCTCGACCAGGTTCATCCGGACCATGGTCACAGGCATCTCGCTCTGGGTGCGGAAGTGGGAGGAATATCCGCCGCCCCGGAAGTATTCAAAGTTTGCGTTGGGCCAGTCAGTGGCGTCCATGATGGCTTTCATGTCGGACTCTTCCATATCCCACCACTGCTTCATGCAGCCCTTGCCGTTCTTATCCTTGGCAAGGCCGGAGCCGTCCAGTGCGGCGGCGCCGGAGTTGATGAGGTGGATGAAGCCGTTGGCGGCGAGGCCGGTGGGCTTCTTGCCGGTGACCCGCTCCACAGCTTCGGGGCTCCAGTAGGTGCGGACATCGGCGAAGACGGTGGCGGCGTTGGTCAGGAGTTTGCCGAAGAGCATAGCCGTGCCGTTTAAGCCGTCGTTTTCGGTGGCGAGGACGGTGGGCTCCTTCTTGCCGTTCCAGTTGAAGGAGGTGTTCATCATGGACTCGGTGAAGTCGCCGTTGGGCAGCCAGTCGGTCCACATCCGCTGTCCCTGGAAGCCGCCTAAGATGGCGTTGCGGCCCAGAGCCTCTTCGTGCCAGCCCATTTCATCCAGCTTGGGATTGCCCAGCATGATGTCATGGACGATCAGGGTCATCTTCACGACGAAGGACCAGTCGTCGTCCACCACTTTGGACTTCTTCACGATGTCGGAAAGGACTTTGGGGGCGGCGTTGACGTTGATGCCGGGCTTGCAGTTTTCCTTGACCCAAGCCATGGCTACTTCGTATTCATTGTGATCGTAGATCTCCAGCTTCATGCGGCGGAGGATCTCGGTCATGTCCACCCACTCGGCACGGATGCCCAGATATTTCTGGAAGAAGGAAGCATCGCAGTAAGAGCCCATGATACCCATGGCGACAGAGCCGATGTTCACATAGGCTTTGTCCTTCATCTGACCGACCGCCAGCGCACAGCGGGCGAAGCGAAGGATCTTTTCAGAAACGTCGGCGGGGATGGAGGTGTCGGTGGCGTCCTGTACGTCATGGCCGTAGATGGAGAAGGCAGGCAGGCCCCGCTGGGCGTGAGCCGCCATGGCTGCCGCCAGATAAACGGCGCCGGGGCGCTCGGTCCCGTTGAAGCCCCAGATGGCTTTGATGGTCTTGGGATCCAGATCCATGGTCTCGGAGCCGTAGCACCAGCAGGGGGTCACGGACAGGGTGGCCACTACGTTCTGACCGGAGAATTTCTCGGCGCAGCGGGCGGATTCAGCGCCTCCGCCGATGGTGCTGTCTGCGATGATGCACTCGGCGGGGGTGCCGTCTGCATACCGGAGATTTTCAGAGATCAGTTTGGCTGCGGCGTGAGCCATGCCCATGGTTTGGGCTTCCAGACTTTCCCGGACGCCACCCCAACGTCCGTCGATGACGGGGCGAATGCCGATTTTCGGTTTGTTCATAACGATTCCTCCTTAGACTTAATCGTTTAATCTTTGACAAAAATAGAAAGAAGCAGAGAACTGCTCCCTCTTTTTTATTTTAGCATGAACCCGTCCGGATGTCAACGGGGCGGGAAAAGATTTTGCCCGGAAAAAACGCTCCGCCGGTCTGTTTGCAAAAGACCGGCGGAGTAGAAAATTCAGTTGCGGGAGCGGACGGATTCCCGCTCGATCAGGGTGGTGGAGATCAGATGGACGGTGCCCTCTTTCTGCAGGTCGGCCATCCGGGCGGTCAGGTGCTCCACAGCGGAGGCGGCAATGAGGGAGGTCTGCTGGCGGACGGCGGTCAGCCGGGGCTTGATCGCCTGGGTCAGCTCGATCTCGTCGAAGCTCAGGACCGAAAGGTCGCCGGGAATGGAGATGTTTGCCTCGTTCAGCGCCATGATGCCGCCGATGGTGAGAAAGTAGTTGCAGAGCAGAAGGGCGGTGGGACGGCTCCCCTGAAGCAGGCGCTTGACGCTGCGATAGCCGCCGTCGATGTTGTATTCGTCCCGGAGGATCCACTCTTCCCGTAGGGGGATCCCGGCCTGGGTCAGGGCGTTCTGATAGCCCCGGAGCCGTTCATTTGCGGAAAAGTGGGTGTTGGAGCCGGTGACCACGGCGATATCCCGATGTCCTTTTTCGATCAGGTATTCCGTGGCGCTGAAGGCGGCGCGAGCGTTTCCCGTCAGGACAAAGTCGCAGGTGGGGGGGATTTCCCGGGGGAGGGAGTCCACCACCGTTAAAGGAATGTTCCGCAGGCGGCAGTGCTCGATGACCTCCGGGCTGCACTGGCTGGACAGGTAGAGGATCCCGTCGGCGGATTTGGAGGCGAACAGGTCGATGCCCCGCAGGGCGCGGGAAAGGGAGCCTTTGGTTTCAAAAAGGATGGAGGTGTAGTCCTTCTGCTGGAGCAGATCCTCCGCTTCGGAGATGACCGAGGTGTAAAAAAGGTTCGACAGGCTGTCCAAAAGGATTCCCACCGTCATGGAGCGGCGGGTCTTCAGGGTACGGGCGGCGTCGTTGACACGGTAGCCCAGCTCGGCAATGGCGGCGTCAATGCGGATGCGGTTCTCCTCTTTGACGGGGATGCCGTTGATGTGTTTGGATACAGTGGCAATGGAAACGCCGCAGCGGGCGGCAATGTCTTTGATAGTCGCCATGAGGCAGGCTCCTTTCGGAAAAACTCATTTTCTTTATTGTAGCACAATTCCCAAAAAAGTTCAATTCTTTCCCGGGAAGGCGGCGGTGAGAAGGGTAAAAAGGGTCAGGAGCAGGGTGAAATTCCCGGTACGGCGGAAAAGGAGCCATCCGCCTGAGAGAAGGGGCATCAGGGTCAGGAGCCCGACCCAGAAGCAGAGCCGATCCGCCGCCCGAAGAGAAAGGCGGTGCTCCGCCAAAAGCTCCAGCAGCTGTCCACCATCCAATGCGGGAAGGGGCAGCAGGTTAAAAGCTCCCAACAACAGGTGAAATCCGGCGGCATAGGGACAGCGGATCGCCAGCAGGGCTCCGCCGCAGAGAAGGTTGAAAAGCGGGCCGGCAAGGAGCACCAGCTCCTCCGCTTTCGGCGGGAGAGGACGATCCGGCGGGACGATGCGGATGCCGCCGGCTTCCAGATGGATTGCTTTCGGGAAAGCACCGAACGCAGAATAGGCGAGAATGTGCCCGGCTTCGTGGAGCAGACAGGCTCCGACGCACCAGAGTCCCCAGTCGCTCCGGGTCAGCTGGGTCAGAAGGAGCAACACGGCAAAAAAGGAAAAGTGGATCGTCAGCTGAAGCCGCCTGCCGTGAAGGACGATCATGGCCGCTGCTCCAGGGCAGGGAGCGGGTCGAGGCAGACGCCGTTCAGGCGCAGCTCAAAGTGGAGATGAGGACCGGTGGCAGCCCCGGTCGCTCCGATTTTCCCGATGAGCTGTCCTTTTTTTACCCGGTCGCCCTTGCGGACCAATAAGCGGCTGCAGTGAGCATAGAGAGTGGTAAAGCCGTTTGCGTGGTCTAGGATCAGGTAGTTCCCGTAGCTTTCATGGAAGCCTGCTTCTGTCACCTGTCCGGAAAAGGCGGCGTGAATGGGCGTTCCCTCTTTACCGGACAGGTCGGCGCCGGAGTGGAACTCCAAGGTGCCGGAAAGGGGAGAATCCCGCCAGCCGAAGGGTTCGTTCAGGCACCATTCTTTCAGCGGGGAGGAGATGGGAACGGTCATCCGGTAGGGGGAAAGATCCGCCCACTCAGGCGGCGGAAGGAGATCCGCTTCCGCCGCGGAAGCGCTTCCCGAAAGGGCAAAAAGAAGCCCCGTAAAAACCGCCGCAATCACCGCCCGTCTCATCGCCCCACCTCCCAGAATTCTTAAAAATAAAGTATGCAGAAACGGCAAGAAAGAGAACCGGAAACCGTTTTTCCGAAGTCTTTCAACTACAGCGAGAAGCCTTAGGCAGAAGTAATTGGCCCACGCCATTTTTGGCGAATCCGTGGATGTCTCTTTGACGTTTCAAGTCCCCGAAGAAAGGCTTCGGATATACGCTTTGGCTTAAGGCTTCTCCTTGTGATAAGAAGGCTTCGGAAAAATGCGGTGTGAGGGATCAGGCTTGTTTTTTGCGGAAAAAATGGGAGAGGATGGCGGAAAGAATGGGGGCGGCCATGAGATAGGCGGTGGCAGTCAGAAGCTGGGAGGGGGTGAGGGCAACGGTGCGGAAGAGCAGCTGCGCCGGCGGGAAAAAGAGGATGGTCAGCACGATCCCTGCGGATAAAAGGACGGCTAAAAGCAGCCGAAGATTGTTGAAGGGGTTGATGTGAAAAAGGCTTTTCTCTTCGCTTTTGCACTCAAAGACATGAATCAGCTGGGTGAAGACCAGGGTAAAAAGCGCACCGGATCGGGCGGCGTCTAATCCTGCAGTTTTGAAAAACTGCAGGAAGACCGCCAGAGTGGTCAGACCGATGAGACAGCCCCGGAAGAGAATGGTGGACAGAAGGCCGCCGGAAAAGACCCCGTCGGAGGACTTCCGGGGCGGGCGCTGCATCACGCCGGGATCCGGCGGCTCCAGCCCCAAGGCGATGGCGGGGAGCCCGTCTGTGACCAGATTGATGAGGAGAATGTGGATGGGCAGAAGTACCACCGGAAGCCCCATGAGGATCCCCAAGAACATGGTCAGCACCTCCCCGATGTTGCATGAAAGGAGGTAGCGGATAAATTTCCGGATGTTCTGATAAATGACCCGGCCTTCCTTGACGGCGGTAACCAGCGTGGCAAAGTTGTCGTCCAGAAGGATCACGTCGGAGGCTTCCCGGGTCACATCCGTGCCGGAAATGCCCATGGAAACGCCGATGTCGGCTTCCTTGACGGCGGGGGCGTCGTTGACCCCGTCGCCGGTCATGGCGGTGATGTGGCCAAGGCGTTTGTAAGCTCTTACGATCTTCAGCTTGTCACTGGGGCTGACCCGGGCGAAAACAGTGGTTTTTTCGATGACCTTCAAAAGAGCGTCATCGGACATGGCGGAAAGTTCTTTTCCGGTGAGGATCCGATCGCCGGGGCGGAAGATCCCCAGCTCTTTTGCGGCGGCGCAGGCGGTGGCTTTATGGTCGCCGGTGATCATGACGGTACGGATCCCTGCCTTCCGGCAGAGGGCGACGGCTTCTTTTGCTTCCTTTCGGGGCGGATCCATCAGACCCGCCAGCCCCACGAAAATCAGCCCGGAGGCTGAATCGGCTTCCGTTTTGGAAAGAGCTCCGGTCAAGGGAAGGTAGGCAAAGCCCAGCACCCGCAGGGCGGATTCCCCCATACGGGAAATCTCCGCTTCCAGTTTCTGACGACGGGGCAGGGTCAGAGGTTCCACGCCGGAAGCGGTCAGCACCCGGGTGCTGCGATCCAGAAGAACGTCGCAGCCGCCTTTGACCAGCAGTTGCTTTTCCCCGGAGGGGGATTCCACAAGAACGGACATTTTCTTGCTGCGGCTGTTAAATGGGATCTCGAGGATCCGGCGGAAGGAGGAAAGGCTGCCGGGGGTCAGGGAAGCCCGAGCGGCAGCGACCAGCAGGGCGGTCTCCGTGGGGTCGCCGGAAACGATGAAAGCGCCGCTTTCCCGGCTCATGGAGCGGCTGCGGGAGGTGGGCTCGCTGATAGAGGCGCTGCTGCAGAGGACGGCGATCTCTAAAAGCTTGCAGGCAGGCGGGAAGGTCTTGGGGGAAACAAGGCGGCTGCCGTCTTCGGTGCGGAATTCTCCGGCCTTTTCCGAACCGGAGCCGATGACCCGGATCCGTTCGTCCAGCGTGACCAGCTCTTGCACCGACATCCGGTTTTCTGTCAGGGTGCCGGTCTTATCCGAGCAGATCACATCGGCGCAGCCTAAGGTCTCCACGGCGTGAAGGCGGCGGATCAGGGAGCGCTGCTTCACCATCCGGTTGACAGCCAGGGCAAGGGAGATGGTGACGATAGCGGGGAGCCCTTCCGGAACAGCCGCCACCGCAAGGCTCACGCCGGTCAGGAGCATATCGAGGAGGGGCTCGCCCCGTAGGATCCCGGCGCCCGCCACCACGACGCAGATGATGAGACAGCCGATGGCGATGGTTTTCCCCAACTGATCCAGCCGCTTCTGCAAGGGGGTGGGCTCTTCGGTGATCCCGCCGATCATGCCGGCGATCTGGCCCATTTGGGTATGCATGCCGGTGGAAAGGATCCGGGCAGTGCCGTGGCCGGCGGTCACCACCGTGCCCATATAGAGGACGCCGGGCTGGTGGAGGGGGATGGGATCGGGCAGGGTTGTTTCCGGGAATTTTTCCACCGGGACGGGCTCACCGGTAAGAATGGATTCGTCAGCGGACAGAGAAGTTCCTTCTAAGATCCATGCATCGGCGGGGACACGCTCGCCGGTGACCACGGCGATGACGTCGCCACGAACCAACTCTTCACCGGGGACCTCTTTCAAAACGCCGTCCCGGTAGACCCTTGCCTTGGGGGCTGCCATTTTCCGCAGGGCTTCCAGAGTGCGCTCCGTTTTGTATTCCTGAAAAAAGCCCATTAGGCCGTTGCAGAGGACGATGACCCCGATGGTCAGGGCTTCGGTGTAATCGCCGAGGAAGAGGGTCACCGCCGTGCTTACAAGCAGGATCAGGGTCAGAAAATCCTTGAACTGGCTGACGAAGATCACGGCCGGGCGGATTTTCTTCCCGTTTTGCAGGACGTTTTTTCCCTCTTCCCTTAAGCGGCGGTCGGCTTCCGCCTGAGAAAGCCCCAAAAAAGAAGGGGCCGGATCTTTCGGATCCTGTTCCAGATACTGCAGCAGCTTCATGCGATTCCACGCCCTTTCTGCATCCTTTTATACAGTTCAGTTTATGTTCCGGAAATTTTTCCTAGACCGGTTTAAAAGGGTTGACAATCGGAAAGGAGCGTGATATACTACTTAATTGTTAGCAAGCTAATTATTAACCTTGCAATTATTAAGCGGGAAGGGGAGGGAGAGAATGGCGGTTACTTATCGGGCAATCATCGGGCAGTTAAATAAGCTCCATCTGCTGCACCGGATCTATATCCAGCGGGCGGCGGCACGAAATCAGACCTGTTTCGGGCAGATGCCCCTTCTGGAGTTTGTCATGGAGCATGAATCCTGCACTCAGAAGGAGATCGCTGACCACCTGCAGATCTCGCCGCCGGCAGTGGCCGGGTCGGTCAAGCGGCTGGAGCGGGACGGAATGGTGGAGCGGGTCGCAGATCCAAACGACCTGCGGTGCAACCGGCTGACTATTACGGAAGAGGGAAAGTGCTATGTAAAAACGCTGCAGAATTCCTTCGATGGCGTGGATGCACTGGCGTTCCGGGGGTTCAAAGAGGAAGAGTGCGAAGCGCTTTTTGATTATCTTCAGCGGCTTACGGCAAATCTTGAGACCGATGAATTCCGGGAACGGACGGTGGCGTCGCTGATCAATGAGGAAAAGCAGCTCCACATGGCTATGAAGCAAAAGGAAAAGGAGGAAGACAGGCGTGGTTAAAAAAGTTCTGCCTTTCGCAAAGAAGTACGGGGTCTATGCAATCCTGTCACCGATCGCCATCATCGGCGAGGTATGGGCGGAAATCAACATCCCGAAGCTCATGTCCCAGATTGTAGACACAGGCATCGGGAACAAGGACATCTCCTACGTCCTGAAAGTAGGCGGGCAGATGGTGCTGTATGCGCTGTTTGCTTTGCTTTGCGGCGCACTGGCGGCACGGTTTGCCGCACTGGGCGGTCTGGGATTCGGCAGCGAGCTGCGGCGGGGGCTTTTCTATAAGCTCCAGACCTATTCGTTCAAAAACCTGGACCGGTTCCGGACGGCTTCGCTGGTGACCCGGCTGACCGCCGACGTAAACAACATCCAGAATGCCTTTATGATGATCATCCGGGTGGCGGTTCGGGCGCCGTTTATGCTCGTCTGTGCCACATGGATGGCGTTTAAGATCAATCACAGCCTGGTATCGGTCTTTCTGGTGGCGATCCCGGTGCTGGGGACGGCGCTGGCGGTCATCGCCTGTATGGCGTTTCCCCGGTTCACCGCCATGCTCAAGCGGTACGACGGGCTGAACGCTTCGGTTCAGGAGAACCTGATCTCCATCCGGGTGGTCAAGGCTTTTGTCCGCTCAGACTATGAGAAGAAGAAATTCAAGGAGGCCAACGACGGCCTGCGGGATTCCTCCATCCGGGCGGAAAAGGTACTGGCCTTCAACGGTCCTTTTATGCAGATCACGATCTATGCCTGCATCATCGCCATCCTCTGGTTCGGCGGCAACCACATCATCAACGGCACCATGCAGACCGGCGAGCTGATCAGCTTCATCAGTTATGTGACTCAGATCCTCATGAGCCTGATGATGATTTCCATGATCTTTGTGATGCTGGTCATGTCTAAGGCTTCCTTGGTCCGGATCGGTGAGGTTCTGGACGAAGTCCCCGACATTCAGGACGGCAAGGAAACGGAAGTGAAGGACGGCTCTATCACCTTCGAGAATGTATCCTTCCGCTATAACGGCGGGGCTGAGGAAAACGTCCTTCAGAATATCAATCTTTCCATCCGCTCCGGCGAGACCATCGGCATCATCGGCGGCACAGGCTCGGCAAAGAGCACGCTGGTGCAGCTGATCCCCCGGCTTTACGATGCATCGGAAGGCCGGGTGCTGGTAGGCGGCAAGGACGTGCGGGACTACAGCATCCACGTCCTTCGGGACGCCGTCAGCATGGTGCTCCAGAAAAACGTCCTCTTCTCCGGCTCTATCCGGGACAATCTCCGCTGGGGCAACGAAAACTCCACCCAGGAGGAGATCGAGGAAGCCTGCGAATCGGCGCAGGCGGACGGCTTCGTGAAGAGCTTCCCTGACGGGTATGACACCGATCTGGGACAGGGCGGCGTCAACGTTTCCGGAGGGCAGAAGCAGCGGCTCTGTATCGCAAGAGCACTTTTAAAGCATCCGAAGATCATTATCTTAGACGACTCCACCAGCGCCGTGGATACCGCTACCGATGCAAAGATCCGGGCGGCTCTGCGGAAGGATCTGAAAGGGACCACCGCTCTCATTATTGCCCAACGGATCTCCAGCGTGGAGGATGCCGACCGGATCCTTGTTCTCAATGACGGGAAGATTTCCGATTTCGATACCCACGAGAACCTGATGAAGAACAGTGAGATCTATCGGGAAGTTTATGAATCTCAGAAGAAAGGGAGGGAAGCCTGATGCCAGGACCAAGACCCATGCAGATGGCAAAGCCTAAAAGCGCATCGAAGACTTTTTCCAGAGTCTTAGGCTATATGTTCCGGCAGAAGTGGCTGCTTTGCATCGTGCTGCTCCTCGTTTTGCTGAGTGCGGGAGCGGGCGTCGCCGGGACTTACTTTCTGAAACCCATTTTGAATGATTACATCGTCCCCTTCATCGGCAAGGAAACGACAGCGGCGGATCTTTGGCCCTTTGTCCGGATGCTGATGGTCATGGCGGGAATTTATCTGATCGGAGCCTTTTCCGGATATTTCTGCAACCGGATCATGATCCGGATTTCCAACCAGACCTTGAATTCCGTCCGGGGCGACCTATTCAACAGCCTGCAGGATCTGCCTATCTCCTTCTTTGACGCACGCACCCACGGCGAGCTGATGAGCCGGTTCACCAACGACGTGGACACCCTTCGGGAAGCCATCAGCCAGGGCGCGATCCAGCTGATCTCGTCGGCGGTGACAGCGGTCTCCACCTTCGTGATGATGGTGATCTTAAGCCCCCTGCTGACCCTGCTGATCGTCGTTATGCTGGTCATCATGATGGCCCTTATCAAATTCATCGGCGGGAGGAGCGCCCGGCTCTTCAAGCGGCAGCAGCAGGCGGTTGGCGCCTTGAACGGCTACATCGAAGAGATGACCGAGGGGCAGAAGGTGGTCAAGGTCTTTTGCCACGAGGAGGAAGCCAAGGAGGGCTTTGATAAGCTCAACGAAGAGTATCGCTCGGCGGCCACGGATGCAAACACCTATGCCAGCATCATGATGCCCATTATGGGCAACCTCTCCTATATCAACTACGCTTTAACGGCGGCCATTGGCGCAATGCTGGTGATAAGGGGTTCCATGGACCTCGGCTCCATCGCCTCCTTCTTACAGTACACCCGGTCGTTCTCCCAGCCCATCACCCAGATCTCCCAGCAGTTCAACGCCCTGCTGGCGGCCTTAGCCGGTGCGGAGCGGATCTTTGAGATCATTGACGCCAAGCCGGAAGAGGACGAAGGGTATGTGCAGCTGGTGAACGCCAATCTTTCGCCGGACGGCGCCATCACCGAAAGCGAAAAGAAGACCGGCCACTGGGCATGGAAGCATCCCCATGCGGCGGACAATACGGTGACGTATTCCGAGCTGCGGGGCGACGTGGAATTCGAGGATATCTCCTTCAGCTACGATGGCAAGAAGGAAGTACTCCATCACGTTTCCCTCCATGCGCTTCCGGGGCAGAAGATCGCCTTTGTCGGCTCCACCGGCGCAGGCAAGACGACGATTACAAATCTCATCAACCGGTTCTACGAGTTGAGCGACGGAAAGATCCGGTACGACGGCATCAACATCACCAAGATCAAGAAGGACGACCTGCGGCGGTCGCTGGCCATGGTTCTGCAGGATACCCATCTGTTCACCGGCACGGTTCGGGAGAACATCCGCTACGGGCGGCTGGACGCCACCGACGCAGAGGTGGAAGAGGCGGCACGGCTTGCAAACGCCGACTTCTTCATCCGGCACCTGCCGGAGGGATATGACACTCTGCTGACCTCCGACGGCGCAAACCTGTCCCAGGGGCAGCGGCAGCTCTTAGCCATTGCCCGGGCGGCCGTGGCGGATCCGCCGGTGCTGATCTTGGACGAGGCCACCTCCTCCATCGACACCCGTACCGAGGCGCTGATTGAGAAGGGTATGGACAGCCTGATGGAAGGGCGGACGGTGTTCGTCATCGCTCACCGGCTTTCCACCGTCCGGAATGCGGACTGCATTCTGGTGCTGGAAAACGGCCGGATCATCGAAAAAGGCAGCCACGAAGACCTGATCGCCCAGAAGGGCAAGTACTATCAGCTGTATACCGGACAGTTCGAGCTGTCTTAAGAAAAAACGCCCTCTGCCGGAAGCAGGGGGCGTTTCTCTTTCAAAAACTTTGGTTTTTGGTCACGGAAAATTCACTGACAAAAGACGGATCTGTGGTATACTGGGAATAGATTCCGGAAAGGGATGATCGCTTGAATTGGCTGCAAAAATTTATGATGGGGCGCTACGGTGTGGATCAGATGAACATCGGGGTTCTGATCTTTTCGATGGTCTGCACCTTTACTGCTTCGCTGACCCGGTGGCTGCTGCTGTCGATCCTGGGGACGGCTCTGCTGGCTTACGGGGTGTTCCGGATGTTTTCCCGGAATGTGTCCGCCCGGTCGAAGGAAAACCAGAAGTTTCTGGTCTTCTGGAACAAGGTGAAGGGGATCTGGTATAAGATCAAAGACTGGTTTTCCGGGAAGAAGCGGCGGTTTGCCGACCGGAAGACCCACTGCTACTTTTCCTGCCCCAAATGCAAGCGGAAGCTGCGGGTGCCGAAGGGGAAAGGGAAGATCGAGATCAGCTGTCCCATCTGCGGTACAAAATTTATAAAGAAGACGTGATAAACGCCCCGGTTCTGCCCGAAAGCGGAACCGGGGCGTTTTGCGTCTTTTAGATCAGTTTGACCGTTTCACCCACACGGCCGTGAAGGGTGCAGACGTCGCCGTTGAAGGCGAGGGAGACAGTTTCGCCGAAGCCGACCGTTACCGAAAGCTCGGTGAGTTCTCCGTTTTCCCATGCAAAGGAGAGAAGGTGGCCGCCGGGGAGCCGCACGCCCTTTAAAGAGCCTTTTTCCGCCCACTCCTTGGGCAGAGCGGGGAGAAGGTGGGCTTTTCCGTCGTAGAAGCCCACCAACGCTTCGATGCCGGCGGCGACGGCGCCTAAGTTTCCGTCAATCTGGAAGACGCGGGGCGGGTGGAGGTCTAAGAGGGTGGAGGTGGCGAAGTCCTTGATGAGGGCAGTGAAGTGCTCGTAGAAGCCTTCGGCATCGCCGATGCGGGCTTTCAGGCACGCCACCCATGCCCGGCTCCAGCCGGTGTATCCGCCGCCGTGGGACAGACGAAAGTCAAGGGAGCGAATTGCAGCCTGATACTGCTCCGGACGGGTCTCGGGAGTGAAGAGCTCGGAGGGATAAAGGCCGTATAGGTGGGACAGGTGCCGGTGGCCGGGCTCCGCTTCCGGAAACTCCCGATCCCATTCCAATAAGCGGCCGTCGGGGCCGATGCGGAAGGGCGGCAGGTGCTCCCGAATGGATCTCCAGAGAGAAACCCGGGTGGAGTCCACGTCCAGCTCTTCCGCAGCGGAAATGGCGTAGCCCAATGCGTCATAGCAAAGCTGCACGTCCATGGCGGAAGACTGGCAGAGTAAGACAGGGTAGGGAAGTCCCACGATAAAGTTCTCCGGGGACTGGCTGGGGAGGATCTGGTAGGTGCCGTCGGGATCTCTTACCAGATAATCCTCATAAAATTCCGCAACGGCAGTGAGGAAGGGGTAGATCCGCTCCAGATACGCCCGGTCACCGCTGTAGAGCCAGTGGTTCCAGAGAGATTGGGAGATCCACGGGGCACCGCCGATCCAGGTGTGCCAGCCGAAGATCTCCGGGGTCGCTTTTGCCCATGCGTCGGCCTGCAAAGGAAGATAAACGCCCCGGCACCCGTAAAGCCGCTCCGCCGAATCCCGGCCGCTTTCCATGAAGCGTAAGACGTAGCGGGTCAGGGGTTCCACACATTCCGGGAAGTTGACCGGCTCCGCCATCCAGTAGTTCATTTCAATGTTGATGTCAAAGTGGAAATCACAATCCCAAGGCGGGTTCATGTTATTGTTCCACTTGCCCTGCAGATTGGCAGGGAGCTCGCCGCAGATAGAGGAGGAAAGGAGCAGATACCTGCCGTAATCGAAATACATCTGGCAGAGACCGTTGTCCTGCTTCCCTTCCCGAACCCGCTGTACCCGTTGATCGACGGTCAGAGCTTCCAGAGCCGGATCTTCTGAGAGGGTCAGCTGCAGCCGGTTCATCATTTCGGAGAAGCGCTTGCTGTGGGAAGAAAAGGCTGCGTCAAAATCCTTGCCGGAGCGGTGGGACAGCTCTTTTCCCAGATCTGCCTGAGAGGTCGCCATGTTCCCTTCAATGGAAAGGATGGTGGCGCCTTCGATCCGGAGCTTTCCCTCCTCGGAGACAGCGGCAATGCCGTCGGTCTCCGCCCAGATCTGTACGGCAAATTGAATGCCGCCGGCGATGGAGCCGTCCATGCGGATGGTTTCGGGGGTGGTATGGAAGGTGAGGGTGGTATCCTTTTCCGGTTCCCGGAAAAGGGAGAGGGTTCCGGAGAAGGGGGCGTCGCTTGTAAACCGGCAGCGGAGGGTGTTTCCCTCGCAGTCGATGAAGGCCTCGCTTTTTAACGTTCCTTCCGGCGTTTCCCGGAGGGTGGTGGTAAGGCCGGTCTCCAGATCCAGCTCCCGGCTGATGAACGCTTTGACCTGATCGGGGAGAAAGGTCAGGTCGCCGGCAGGCTGATAGGGGTCGATCCGGCGGTCGGCATTGGTTCCGCCGGAGAAGTAGAGGTTTCCAAGTCGGGTCGCCTCTTCCCAGTCCCCTTTGCGGATCAGCTCCCGGACTTCGCCTAAGTGACCGGCGTTATCGGGGCTGCGGCGATTTTTGTGCTGCCCTTTCCAGAGCCATTCGTGGTTGAGGGTCAGGCGGTCGATCTCCTCATCGCCCCAGACCATGGCGGCAAGGCGGCCGTTTCCGATGGGAAATCCCTCCATCCAGGTCCTTTCAAAATCCCACGGGGCCTTGGCGGCTTCTCCTCCCACCTTTTCGTCGTTCTTTGACCATGCGGTGGCGGGGAGAGTGTAGTACATACGCTTGTGTTCCATAGAAGCTCCTTTCACGCATCCGTTTCTTTTCGGAAACGGTAGTTTTTCGGCGAAACGTTCAGGAATTTTTTGAAGCAGCGGTCAAAGGAACGGGTGGAGTTATACCCCACCGCCAGCGCCACTTCGGTGATGGTCAGGTTCCCGTACTTCAAAAGCTCGCAGGCACGTCTTACCCGAAGAGCGTTGATGTAGTCGCTGAAGCTCACCTTCAGCCGCTGGCCGAAAAGGTGGGAGATGTAGTATTTGCTGATAAAAAGGCTGTCCGACAGGGTCTGCAGGGAGATGTCCCGGGTGTAATTTTCCGAGCAGTAGCGGATCACCGCTTTTAAAGCGTCGGTGTCGCAGCGGACGGCGGGAGAAAGGGACAGCTTTGGCAACAGCCCGGAAAAGAGCAGCAAGAGTTCCGCCCGGATCCGGACTTCTTTGTAGGGAATATCCGGCGTTTCCTCCAAACGAAGCAGCTCCTCCATGCAGGAAGTCAGAGCGGGGTCTGTCCCCACAGCTTCCGCCTTCGGGATCAGGGGGATCTCTTTTGCAAAGCATTCGTTGAATTCCGGGATCAGCTCCGGGGAGAAAATGAGGAGGATCCCTTCCGGGTTTTCCTCGTTTAGATGCCGGTAGGAATGGATCTGGTTCGGGAAGATAAGAAAAAAGTCACCGGCGAAGCAGTCAGCCTCCCGGTCGTCGGCAAAGACCCGGGCTTTTCCTTTTTGCAGCAGTCCCACTTCCAGATGGTGGTGCAGATGGGGCATAGGCGAGAGATCCTCAAAAGTCCGGACGCTGATGGGGGTGTCCTTGTCTTCAAAATGAAAGTACACGGTTAAGTTCCCTCCTTGACAAAAGAGCAAGATTTGTCCTGTTTTTTCCAAGGAATCACTTGCATTATAACCGAATTCCCGATAGAATGCAAGTAAATCCATCCCGTTTTTCTTGAAAAAAGGCGGGAAATGGAGTATGATAGGATTAATGAATGCAAACGCCGCCGGTTTCAGGCGGCTTTGACCCACTTTTGAAAGGAACGATCGAGATGGAGAAAACAAAAATTGCAGTCATCGGTTACGGCGGACAGGGCAAGTGGCATTGCGGCCAGCTGTTAAAAAGCGACGTGGCTGTCTTGGCCGGTGTCTATGACATTGACCCCGTAAAGCAGCAGCAGGCGAAGGACGCCGGCATTCACACCTACGCTTCTTTTGAGGAAGTTCTTGGGGATAAGAGTGTAGAGGCGGTCACTGTGGTGACCCCCAACGACTGCCATAAGGAGTTGGTAATCCGGGCGCTGGAGGCCGGAAAGAACGTCATCTGTGAAAAGCCGGTGGAAATGTCCGTGGCGGCGTTTGACGAGATGGCAAAGGCCGCCGAAAGGAGCGGAAAGCTCTTCACCGTGCACCAGAACCGCCGCTGGGACGTGGACTTTTTAGCGATGAAGAAGATCGTGGACTCCGGGGAGATCGGCGGGCTTTTAAACATCGAGAGCCGGGTTCATGGCTCCCGGGGCATCCCCAGCGACTGGCGCTGCCACAAGCAGTACGGCGGCGGGATGATGCTGGACTGGGGTGTGCATCTCATCGACCAGCTGCTGCAGATCACCGGCAGCGACCGGATCAAACGGGTCTGGTGTGAGACTACCCATTACACCAACGACGAGGTGGACGACGGATTCAACCTGCGGGTCTTCTATGAGAGCGGCGCAAAGGCGTGCATTGAGCTGGGGACGTACAACTTTCTGCCTCTGCCCCGGTTCTATCTCCAGTGCAAAAACGGCTCGGCGGAAATCGTTGACTGGCGGGAAAACGCAAAGATCGCCAAGCTGAAGGCGTGGAACGAAAAAGACGTGCTGCCGGAGCAGATGGCGTCCGGTGTCACAAAGACCATGGCTGCCCGGGACGACATTACTCTTGATGTTTATGAGGCAGAGCGGCCGGTGTCCGACGTACACGACTACTACCGCAACTTCTGCAGGGCTATTCACGGCGAGGCAGAGCCTATCGTCAAGCTCTGCGAGGTGCGCCGGGTGCTGCAGGTCATGGAAGCGGCTTTCGCTTCCGCCGACGCTCACCAGAGCATCGAGACCAACATCTGACGGAGAAGAAAAAA
>USLH01000041.1 GCA_900555435.1 uncultured Oscillospiraceae bacterium
GTCTTGCCTTCACCGGTGCGCATCTCGGCGATGCGGCCCTGATGCAGGACGATGCCGCCGATGATCTGGACGGGGTAGTGGGGGGTGCCCAGGACCCGGCGGGTGGCCTCCCGGCAGGTGGCAAAAGCCCGGGGCAGGATTGTATCCAGCGTTTCTCCGTCGGAGAGCATTCCCTTCAGGTATTCCGTCTGACCCCGGAGCTTTTCGTCGGACATCGCCTTATACTCTTCTTCCAGATCCAGAACGCTCTGGAGGATGGGCTTGATGCGCTTCAGCTCCCGCTTGGAGTACGAACCGAATATTTTTTCAATGAGTCCCATTGCTGCTTGACCATTCCTTTCGGAGTTTTGATTTCAAAACTCTGCCGGTCCTTGGGGGATCGGTTTTCTGTTTTGGGTGGAATATCCAATTACAGTCTATTATACTCGTTTTCCCGGAACTATGCAAGGAGAATTTTGTGAATTCTTCGCAACAGGGGCCTCCGATGGATTTTTCAGGGAAAAATCCGTCATTCTGCCGGGGTTTTCCCCGAAGCCTGCCAATAGAAAGAGAGAAACCTTAAGCTTCTCTCGCACCCAAAATTTTTCCGAAGTCTTTTTCGCTTTCTGCTGAAAGGCTTTGGAGGGGCAAAAGACGCTGTGCTGTCTTGCTTTCTGGCGGCTCTTGCGGGGGAGGGGAAAGTGTGGTAGAATAGAGAACGGAACGGATGCGGGGAGGGGTCTTTCATGAAAAGCGTGCTGTTCGGGCGGCACATCGAACCGGCTTGCGAATATTGTGAGCTGGGGCGTCCCACCCGGGACGGGCAGATGATCCTCTGCGAAAAAAACGGAGCGGTGTCGCCGTGCTTTTCCTGCCGGAAATTTGTGTATGCACCGCTGAAACGGCGGCCGAAGAGCCACCGGCTGCTGCCGGAATACAAGGACGAGGACTTCCGGATCGAATAAGGCGAAAGCGAGGGGAACGGTTATCAGACGGTTCGTGATCAATCAGAATGACGCCGGGCAGCGGCTGGACAAATATCTGACCAAAGCGGTGCGGCTTCTTCCGCAAAGCCTTCTTTATAAATATCTGCGCCTGAAACGGATCAAGGTGAACGGGAAAAAGAGCGAGATCCGCTATCGGCTCCAAGAAGGGGACGTGGTGGAGCTTTACATCAACGACGAATTCTTTTCGGAGAAGGTACCGGATTTTCTGGCGGCTCCGTCGGAGGTGCGGGTGGTCTACGAGGACGGGAACATCCTGCTGGCGGACAAGCCCCAGGGGCTCATTGTCCACGAGGACCAGGGGGAGACGGTGGACACCCTCATCAACCGGGTGAAGCACTATCTTTACAAAAAAGGCGGGTATGACCCTTCAAAAGAGGCGTCCTTTGCGCCGGCGCTCTGCAACCGGATCGACCGGAACACCGGGGGCATCGTCATCGTAGCCAAGAACGCCGAGGCCCTCCGGATCTTGAACGAAGCCATCCGGGAGCGGGAGATCGAGAAGTTTTACCTTTGTCTGGTCAAGGGCGTACCGGAGCCTAAGGAAGCGACCCTGACCCACTATCACCGGAAGGATGCGGCGGAGAACAAGGCAGTGATCTACGACCATCCGAGACCGGACACCAAGACCATGATCACGAAGTATAAGGTGCTGGAGACCAACGGGCGGTTTTCGCTGGTGGAAGTGGAGCTGAAGACCGGGCGCACCCATCAGATCCGTGCCCATATGGCGTACATCGGGCATCCGCTGGTAGGGGACGGGAAGTACGGCTCCAACGGGGCGGAAAAGAAAAAGGGCTTCGACTGTCAGGCGCTTTATTCGTATAAGCTCCGGTTCGCTTTCCGGGAGGAGCATGCCCTTTCCTATCTGAACGGGAAGACCTTTCAGGTGAAGGACGTATGGTTTGCAAGAGACGGCATACCGGCTTCCCTTTCGGAATAGGATGTACCGGAGGGGGCGGTTTTGATGGACGCAAAGATCTGCGATCTGCAGCGGAAGGAGATCGTCAACGTAACGGACGGGACGAAGCTGGGGTTCGTGGACGATGTGACCATTGACACGGAAAACGCCCGGGTGAAGAGTTTAGTGGTCTATGGGAAGCTGCGGCTTTTCGGGATCTTAGGACGGCGGCCGGATCTGACGGTGCCGTGGGAGAGCATTGATGTCATCGGAGAGGACGCCATTTTAGTGAAGGTGGAGGAGCTGCCCAAAGAGGCCGTCCGCCGGAGCAAGTGGGCGGAATTCTGGAACGGATAAAAATACCGGCCGGGAACGTTCTTTTGAGAAAGAAGAAGTTCCCGGCCGGCGTTTTTGCGTCAGAGAAAATCAGCGGTTGTTCAGTTCCGCACAGTTTAAAAGCCCACGGCAGCAGAAGGCTACCAAAGCGGCGATCAGCAGGTTCCAGAGAGCGGAAACGGCAAGCCCTGCGGGGAGGGCAAATTCGGAGGAGGAAAGGATGGCTCCGACGACGATGCCCAGGATCCCGCCGGGTGCAGCTAAGAGCATCATGGTGAGAATGTAAAGACCGACGAGGAGACCTTTGTTGGTGACAGAGCCGAAAATCCGTTCCGTCAGGATGTTTCCGGACATGAAGAGAACGCCGAAGCTCGTCCGCGCCAAAACGGCGGTGAGGATCACGATAGGGCCAGCCTTTAAGATCAGTCCCACAGGCACCATGACTAAGACCGCATCAGCTAAGATCTTCACCAGATTTTCCTTGCAGATGCTTAAGAGCTTCCGGAAGGGAGGCTGGGGGATCAGGTAGACGTATGGGAGGGTAAGCTCCTTGACCCAGCGGCCGGTGAGGGCGGTGAAGATCTGCAGATAAGTGGCAAAAGCAAAGATGGAAATCATGCCGGAATCTTTCAGGAAAAAGGTAAAAAGAAAGGTCATGGCTGCCATGATAAGGGACATCCGGTCAAAGAGGAAAAAGCCGCTGCGGCGATCCCCTAAGCGGTGCTTTAGGAAGAGGCGTCCTTTCCGGAACCTAAGCCGGTTTTTCCCAGCTTTACGTTTTGGGGGAGGGAGTCGTTCAGCTTGCCTTCTTTTTTGGCAGTGATGGCAGTTTGGGAAATTTCGGTGGCTTTTAAGACATCCTCGTAAAAATCGGGGTTCACCTTTCCCTGAAGGAAGAGGAGCAGCACCACATACAGGGCGGTGAGGCAAAGCCCTGCGATCAGAGGGAGAAGGCTGCCGCCGAAAAGGACGGCCGGGACCGCCCGGAGCCAGCCGAAGACCGGCAGGGCGAAGGTCCACGGGGCGTTCAGGGCGTCGACGGCTGCGGCGAGAAATCCGTCTTCGGAACGAAGGGCCGGCAGGACGACCGCTGCGGCGAGGAGAACGATGAGGAGGAAGAAGATCCCCTTCGCCGCTTTCTGAAGCTTTTCCCTGCCGGCGGTGGCGGAATAGAGAACCATGGCCGTCAGCTGGGCGCAGAAAACAGTGAGAGCGTAACCCAGAAGGATCAGGAGAAGACCGGAGATGGAGAGGTCATAGGTCTGGTGGAGCCACGCATACTGGAAAAGCAGGAAAAATCCCACAAGGAAGGATGTCCCCATCTGCCGTACCAGACCGTAAAAAAGGATCCGGCGGCTGGAAATGGGGCAGGAGAAGAGAAGGCTCACATCCGCCATGGTATAAAAGGTGGCGCCGGAGGAAAAGCCCTGAAAGGTCATGATGAAAAAGAGGACGGCGTAGAGAAGCAAAACGGCGGCGGAAAGCTCCGACAAGGGACGGAAAACAGTGTCCGGGTCGGCGGCGCCCATCTGTCCGCTGATGATGACTAAGACCAGCATGGCGAGAAAGAAAACGCCGGCGATAATCTTGGCAGGGCGCTTGAAAAATTCCCGAATCGTATTTTTCAAGGTGGTGCGGAAGAGGTAGAAGATTCCGCTCATTGCGCATCCCCCTTGCCCTCGGTGATGGAGAAGAAAAGCTCCTCCAAAGAGCATTCCCCTTCGGAAAGGGCTTCGTTTTTCCGGGTGGCGGCGAAACGGCCGTTCACCATGATGTGGGCTACGTCCCAGTAGTCCTCCACGCTGTCCAGCATATGGGTGCTGATGAGGACAGAGGCGCCGGCGGTTTTCAACTCGGCAAAGACTGCTTTCAGCTCCTTGATGGCGTGGGGGTCAAGCCCTACCATGGGTTCGTCGAAAACGATGACTTTCGGTTCCGGGAGCAGGGCGCAGCAGATGCTCAGCTTCTGCTGCATCCCTTTGGAAAGCTCCTTCCCCAGCTTGTCTTTTTTATCGAACAGTTCAAAGCGGGAAAGGAGAGAGTCCGCCCGCTCTTTCCAGTCGGAAAGGGAGTAGGCGCGGGCGATGAACTCCAGATGCTCGGCGACGGTGAGCAGGTCGTAGACGGCGGGCATTTCCGGGACGTAGCCCAGAAGACGCTTGGCTTCTAGCGATTTGTTAGGGAAGCCGCAGACGGTGATGGAGCCGTCGAAGCGGAGAAGGCCGGTGATGCACTTGATGACGGTGGATTTTCCGGCGCCGTTGGGGCCTAAGAGAACGGCGATCTGACCGTCGGCTACGGAAAAGCTGATGTCGTCATTGGCAACGACTTTTCCGTAGCGCTTGGTAACGTGGCTGACTTCAAACATAGGAATCCCTCCGTTTTCTCTGATCTTCTGTTTTCAGCATACCGAAAAAGCAGGAGGCTGTCAATAGAGGTTTGGTAAAATTAAGAGAAGCTGAATTTTTATGGGAAAAATTTTGTCCGGAACCCTTGCGGTCGGTCGAAAGAAAAGATATAATGGAAAAGACGATGTTCTTGAGGAGGATCATTATGTGGCAGGAATTCAAAAAGTTTGCATTTAAGGGCAATGTGATGGACATGGCCATCGGCGTGATTATCGGCGGTGCGTTCGGAAGCATTGTCAACTCGCTGGTCAACGACATCATCATGCCGTTCTTTGGCTTCCTTACGGCGGGGATGGATTTCAAATCCCTGAAGTGGGTTCTGTCTCCGGCGGAGGTAGCGGCAGACGGAACGGTTGTGAAGGCGGAAGCCGCCATCATGTACGGCAGCTTTATCCAGAACATCGTGAACTTTTTAATCATTGCGGCTTCCATTTTCTTTATGGTGCGGCTGGTGACCAAGGCTTCGGAGAAGGCGGCGGAGCTTGTGAAGAAGGAAAAAGGCAAAGCGGAAGAAGCGCCTGCTCCTGAAGAGCCCAAGGCTCCCACGGAAGCGGAGCTGCTGCTCCAGATCCGGGATCTGCTGGCGGAAAAAGCTGAGAAGACCGGGGAAGAGACGAACGAATAAAGCACTTTTTTAAAAAAAGAGCTGCCGGGGGAAACGGCAGCTCTTTTTTTGTCAAAACAACACACCTTTTTCACGGTCGGAAGGACTGTGGGGAAGGAGTGCTTTTTTTGTTGCGAAAAAGATGTAAATAATTTGTGAACGGGCAGATTTTTCATCCGGGAGGACAAAAAAACAGTTGCAAAATGTGCGGGGAGTGGTTATAATTAAAGCAGAGTGGTGAATAGCGGTTAAAAATGGTTTAAAGTACCACGATTTGAGAGGCTTTTCTCTGAAAAAGAACGGAATCCTTTTCAGGATGGACAAGCCCCTCGGCGAGGAGGTGACGGGGAATGTTAATCGGCGAGTACGGTTACAGTATAGATATAAAAGGGCGTTTGAATTTCCCCGCCAAGCTCCGGGAGGATCTGGGGGAACAATTTGTCATTGCCAAAGGGTTAGGCGACCCGTGTCTGGCGGTCTATTCCATGGAGGAGTGGAACGAAAAGACGGCAAAGATCAAGGCGTATCCTTCAGCCAAAGCCAAAGAGCTTCAGCGTTTCCTTTTCCCCAGTGCCTTTGTGGCGGAGCCGGACAAGCAGGGCCGCATCGTTCTCCCTCAGAATCTGCGGGAATATGCGGGGCTTTATAAGGACGTCATGATCGTAGGCACCGGCGACCGCTGTGAGATCTGGAGCAAAGAAGGTTGGGATCAGGTCAACGGCAGCATCAGCGCCGAGTCCATCCGGGAACTGGTGGACAACCTGGGCTTTTAAGCACCGACCGTTTTTAAGGAGGCAGTCATGGAGTTTCATCACATTCCCGTCATGCTCCATGAATGCATGGAGGGCTTGAACATCCAGCCGGAGGGCATCTATGTAGATGGCACCGCCGGAGGAGCCGGTCATTCTTCGGAGATCGCAAAGCGGCTTACCAAAGGGCGGCTCATTGCACTGGATCAGGATCCTGACGCCATTGCGGCGGCGTCAGAGCGGCTAAAGCCTTATCCGGCCGCACAGGTGATCCGGGCGAATTTCCGGAATATGGCGGAGGTATTGGCGGAGCTTTCGATCCTGCGGGTCAACGGTGTGCTGTTGGATCTGGGGGTCTCCTCCCGGCAGCTGGACACGGCGGAGCGGGGGTTTTCCTACCAGAAGGACGCACCGCTGGATATGCGGATGTCCCAAGAGGGGATGAGCGCTGCCGATTTGGTGAACACCGCTTCGGTGGAAGAGCTTGCCCGGATCCTGCGGGAGTACGGGGAAGAAAAGTTTGCTTTCTCCATTGCAAAAGCCATTGCCCGGAAGCGGGAGAGTGTTCCCATCGAAACGACGTTTCAGCTGGCGGAGGTCGTCAAGGCGACAGTCCCGGCGGCGTCCAGACGGGAGAAGAACCCCTGCAAGCGAACATTTCAGGCGCTGCGGATCGCCGTTAATTCGGAACTGGATGCGCTTTCTCAGGGACTGGATGAGGCGTTTGACCTGCTGGCTCCGGGAGGGCGGCTTTGCGTCATCACCTTCCATTCGCTGGAAGACCGGATGGTGAAGCAGAAGTTTGCGGCCCTGTGTCAGGGGTGCATCTGTCCACCGGATTTTCCGGTCTGCGTCTGCGGGCATACGCCGGAGGGGAAGCTGGTTCCCCGGAAGCAGCCCATTCTTCCCACGGAAGAGGAGCTTTCCGAAAACCGGCGCAGCCAGAGCGCAAAGCTCCGGGTGCTGGAAAAGATCCATGACCGCCAGACGGCGGAAATTCAATAAGAAAGGAACGGGTCAGAATGGCTCAGACAAATCTTGCATACGATCTGGAACGGTTTGAACAGCATACCCCCGTTCCGGAACAAAAGCCTCAGATCAGCGTCCGACGGGAGCGGAGCATCCATCCGCTGAAGATCATGGCGGTGGCGGTGCTGATCTTCGCCATGGGATTTTCGCTTTTGTACAGCCGGGTGATCATCACTGAGCTGAATGCGGACATCAATGCGGCGGAGACAAGACTGGACGTGCTCCACGCCGAGCAGGTGCGGATGCAGACGGAGCTGGACGGGAAAATGTCCTTAAAAGCCATCGAGGAAGCCGCTATCAGCGAATATGGCATGGTGAAGCCCGACGGCTCACAGGTCAGCTATGTGCAGGTCACAACAGAAAATAAGCTGGAAGGCAAGGCAAAGGAAGAAGGATTTTTCGAGAAGATCTATCAGTTCATCCGGGACTTATTTGCATAAGAATCAAGGGGCGCTTGCATAACAGGGCGGAGCGCTCCATATAAATCAAGTGCGCAGGAGGTTAAGATGGGATCGTCTTGACCTTTTGTTGCTGTTATGAGGTTTTTTTGCACCTCTTTGCGGGAGGGAATTATCATATGGCGGAAGGAACGGGTAAAAAGCTGAAGCTCAGGGTTCTGGCTTTCTGCGGCGGGATGCTGCTGATTTTAGCTTGGGTCATGTATAATCTGGTGTACCGGTCTCTGGTTACGGGGTCGGAGCTGCGGGCAAAGGCAGCAGATCAGCAGCTGCGGGATACCACCATTGCAGCCAACCGGGGGACGATCTACGACCGGAACATGAACGTGCTGGCTCAGAGCGCCACGGTCTGGGACGTGATCTTAGCACCCAGCGAGGTCTACAGCGCCATGTCACGGTTGAAGACCCAGGCGGAAAAGGACGCCTATGAGCAGAAGCTCATAAACGGGCTTTGCGACATTTTGGAGGTAGACGAGGAAACGGTCCGGGGACACCTTTCCCACACGGAAAGTATGTACCGGGAAGTGAAGCGGAAGGTGGTCAAGACCGTCGCAGACGAGATCACCGATTACATCGCCGACAACGGGCTGACCGGGGTCTACCTGCAGGTGAACACCAAGCGGTTCTACCCCTACGATGACCTGGCTTCCAGCGTTATCGGTTTTACGAATTACGACAATCAGGGTGTTTACGGCATCGAGGCCAAGTATAACTCTGTGTTGTCCGGAACGCCGGGGCGGCAGATCTCGGCGAAAAATGCGCTGGGGGAGGCGCTGCCCACCTCCTATGAGCAGCTCTATCCGGCTACCGACGGGAACTCTCTGGTGCTGACCATCGATCAGGTGGTGCAGCATTTCTTAGAGAAATCTCTGGACGCCACTATCGCTCAGCATATGCCGCTGGAGGGCGCGGCGGGGATCGTCATGGACGTGAACACCGGGAATATTTTGGCCATGTCCTCCAAGCCGGGGTTCGACCTGAACAATCCCCTTGCCATTGCCGACGAGGAGACGGCGGCTGCTATTGCCGCCATGCCCGACGGCGAGGAAAAGAAGGCTGCCAAGCAGGCGGCGCAGGAAAAGCAGTGGAAGAATAAAGCGGTCACGGACATTTACGAGCCCGGTTCCGTTTTCAAGGTCGTTACCGCTTCCGCAGCACTGGAGGAGGGGACGGCGACCATCCATTCCACCTATACCTGCACCGGTGCGGTGAGCTTTCCGGGACTGAAAAATCCCATCCACTGCCACCGGCGGACGGGGCATGGGCTTCTGGACTTTACCGGAGCCATTGTGAATTCCTGCAACCCGGCCTTTATCGCTATCGGCGCATCGCTGGGGGCGGAGAATTTCTATCGGTATTTCGACGCCTTCGGTCTGACGGAAAAAACCGGGATCGACCTTCCGGCGGAGGCGCAGAACAGCTACTATACGGCGGATCGGTTAAATGCCATCAGCTTGGCATCCTGCTCCTTCGGGCAGTCCAACACTGTCACCCCCATCCAGATGCTGACCGCAGCTGTGGCGGCTATCAACGGCGGAAAATTACTGACCCCGCATATCGTCAGTAAAATCGTCGATAATAACGGAAACACCGTGGAAGAATTCGGCACTCAGGTGAAGCGGCAGGTGATCTCTGAGGAGACCTCCGCCACCATGCGCACGGCACTGGAGCAGGTGGTTGCGGCAAACGGCGGCACCAACGCTTATGTAAAGGGCTACCGCATCGGCGGAAAATCCGGTACGGCCCAGAAGCTCAATAAACAGAACGAGGACGAAGAAGAACGGTACATTTTCTCCTACTTCGTCTTTGCGCCGGTGGACGACCCGCAGGTAGCGGCGCTGATCTTAGTCGACGAGGCGACCTCCGGGGCGGAATACGCCAATACGGTCGTGGCGCCTACGGCGGCTTCGCTGATGGCGGATCTGCTGCCTTATATCGGCATCCAGCCGCAGTATTCCGAGAACGAATCGGAGCTGCAGGATGTGAGTATCCCCGGCGGGCTTATCGGCACCGACCCCCTTGCGGCCCAGAGCAAGCTGCGGATCAAGGGCTTAGAGGGCACCATCATCGGCGACGGCAAGGAAGTCGTCGACATTTACCCCAAAGCGGGCGCCAAGGTGGCGGTCAATTCCACCGTCATCATTTATACGGACGGCCGGGAGAAGGAAACCACCGTCGTCCCCGACGTGGTGGGCTTAACGCCTTCTCAGGCAAACCAGAAGCTGACCAATGCAGGGCTTAATATCCGCTTTACCGGCGGTGCGGCCCAGAATAAGAAGGCCAAGGTTTCCGGTCAGGACACCGAGGCGGGATCTACCGTGCCGAAGGGGACGGTGGTGACCATCGAATGCATGGTTACCGGTGAAGATGGCGAGTGATCCAATTGCGAAAGGATGAGACAGATGAAACTATCGGAGCTGCTTGACGGCATTGAAGCTCTTCGGGGCGTTTCGGATCGGGAGATCGGGAATGTCACAAACGATTCCCGGAAGGTAGAAAAGGGCGACCTTTTCGTCTGCATCACAGGTGCGGCGTCGGATGGCCACGACTATGCGGCGGCGGCGCTCCAAAAGGGGGCGGCAGCTGTTGTCTGCGAGCGGGACCTGGGACTTGAAAATCAGGTTCTGGTGGCGGATACCCACGGGGCTTACGGGAAAATCGCTGCGAATTTCTACGGGAACCCCAGCAAAAAGTTAAAACTCATCGGCGTCACCGGAACCAAGGGGAAAACCACGGTGACCAGCCTTATCAAAGCCATTCTGACCCGGACAGGGCAGAAGGTGGGACTGATCGGCACCATCCAGAACGAGATCGGCGATGAGGTGCTTCACACCGAGAACACCACCCCCGACGCCATGGAGCTGGAGCGGCTTTATCGGAAAATGGTGGAGGCCGGGTGTGAATACTGCGTGATGGAGGTCTCCTCCCATGCGTTGGATCAGGAGCGGATCGGCGACAGCCACTATGAGGTGGCGGTGTTCACGAATCTTTCCCACGAGCATCTGGACTATCACAAGGACATGGAAAGCTACTTTGCGGCGAAAAAGAAGCTCTTTTCCCGGTGCGACAAGGCGGTAGTCAACGTAGACGACGCCTACGGCCGACGGATCGCAGCGGACTGCACCTGCCCGGTGATGACGTTTTCTCTGGAAGAGGAGGCGGATCTGCGGGCGTTCCAGCTCACCTGCCACCCGGACAGCGTGGACTTCCGCTTCGGATACGAAGGGGTGGAAAGCCGGCTGCATTTTGCCATGCCCGGAGCGTTTTCCGTGCGGAACGTGCTGGCGGCCATGGGCGCCTGTCTGCAGCTGGGGGTGTGCTTGGAAACCATCACGGGGGCTTTGAGCGAAGTGAAGGGCGTCCGGGGACGGAACGAGAACCTGACTCCCGGCCGGGAATTTACGGTGATCTGCGACTATGCCCACACGCCAGACAGCATCGAGAATATCTTAGGGGCTCTGAAGGAGACGGTAAAGGGGCGGCTCATCGCCCTGTTCGGCTGCGGCGGCGACCGGGACCGGACGAAGCGGCCTTTGATGGGGGAAGCGGCAGCGGAGCACTCCGACTTTGTCATCGTCACCTCCGATAACCCCCGGACGGAGGATCCGGATGCCATCATCGCAGAGATCCTCCCCGGCGTGGAGGGGAAGAACACCCCTTACAAGGTGATCCCCAACCGGCGGGAAGCTATCTTCTATGCGGTAGAGAACGCCAAGCCCGGAGACACAATTGTCCTTTGCGGTAAGGGGCATGAGGATTATCAGATCATCGGCCATGAGAAGCACCATTTCGACGAACGGGAAGTCGTAGCGGAAGCGGTTGCAGCCCGGGACGGAAAGTAAGGAGGGACGGCTTTTGGAAAAATTGCAGCTGCGGCAGATCGCCGAGGCGGTGGGAGCCGTCTGCCCGGAAGATCGGGTCATTGAAAGTGTTGTGACGGACACCTCTCAGGTAACGGAAGGGAGCCTTTTCGTTGCAATCAAAGGCGAGCGGTTCGACGGACACGACTTTATCCCCAAGGCGGTGGAAAACGGTGCGGCGGCGGTGCTCGTTGAGCATGAGACCCCGGATCCGGGGGTGCCGTGCCTGACGGTCCCGTCCACAAGAGAGGCGTTCTTGGATCTGGCGGCGTGGTATCGGCGGCTTTTCCACACCTTTGTGGTGGGGGTAACCGGAAGCGTCGGGAAGACCTCCACGAAGGACATGATCTGTGCCGTGCTGAGCCGGAAGGGGAAGACCTTAAAGACCCAGGGAAACTTAAATAACGGCATCGGGCTTCCGAAGACGATTCTGCGGCTGGACGGCAGTTTTCAGAATGCGGTCATCGAGATGGGAATGTCCCATAAGGGGGAGATCTCCCGGCTGACCCGGGTAGCGCAGCCCAGCGCCGGGGTCATTACCAACATCGGCGTCTGCCACATTGAGAATTTAGGAAGCCAGGAAAACATTTTAAGCGCAAAGCTGGAGATCACAGAAGGAATGAGCGGGAATGCTCCGCTTATCTTAAACGCCGACGACCCGCTGCTGGCGGACGTATGCAACCGGATCGACCGGGATATCCTCTATTACGGCATCGATTCCGGCACGGCGGAGGTGCGGGCAACGGAGATTGACGAGGCCGACGGGGCGACCTGCTTCAACGTCCGTTATTACGGGCGGACGGCCTCGGTGAGGATCCCGGTGATCGGACGGCACAACGTTTATAATGCGCTGGCGGCGTTTTCGGTGGGGCTGACCGCCGGGATGGCGCCGGAAGACATTGTGGCGGGGCTTCGGGATTACGAGCCCTCCGCCATGCGGCAGAACATCGTCAAAAAGGACGGGATCACCGTCATCATCGACTGCTACAACGCCAGCCCCGACTCCATGAAAGCGTCCCTTACGGTGCTTGCGGGGCTTAAAAACCCCCGGCGGATCGCCGTTTTGGGGGATATGCTGGAGCTTGGGGAAAAGGCGCCGGAGATGCACCGCATGGTGGGGCGGTTTGCCGGGGAAAAGGGGATCGACGCCGTATTCGGCTACGGCCCTCATTCGGAGCAGCTCCTTGCCGGTGCGGAAGAGAAGGGGTGTCCTTTCACGAAGCATTTTTCCGATAAAAAGGAAATGGCAGCGTTTTTGAAGGATTACTTAAAAGAGGACGATGCCGTCCTTTATAAGGCGAGCCGGGGAATGGCTCTGGAAGAAGTTCTGGAAGCGGTTCACGGCATTCATGCGGGACACTGAAAAAACCGTAAAAATCAGAAAAAAGGGCAGGTCACACTATGGAAAGCATCAGCTGTATAGCAGCCGCTGTCATCGCCTTTGCGGTCAGCGCCGTTTTGGGAAAATTCCTCATTCCCTTTTTAAGAAAGATCAAGTTCGGGCAGACCATCAAGGAAAACGGCCCCGTCTGGCACAAAAGCAAACAGGGCACGCCGAATATGGGCGGATTTATGTTCATCATCGGCTCGGTAGTGGGGATCCTTGTGGGGTTTATCCTCCTCAAAGTGCTCTGGAAGGAGCCGCTGGGGCTATCGGCGGTGAACAGCGTGAAGCTCTTCGGCGGCCTTGGCATGGCGCTGATCTTTGGATTCATCGGTTTTTTGGACGACTACATCAAGGACGTGAAGAAACGGAATTTAGGGCTTAACGCCAAGCAGAAGCTCATCATGCAGTTCTTTACGGCGGTGGCATACCTTCTGTCCGTTTATCTGGCAGGGGACACCTCCACGACGGTGATCTTCCCCTTCTTCGGGCAGCTGGATCTGGGATTCTTCTACTATGTGATCATGATCCTCTTCATCCTCTTTCTCTCCAACGCCGTGAACCTGACCGACGGGATCGACGGGCTGGCGGCTTCGGTGACCTTTCTCGTCTGCATCAGCGTGCTTATCATGAGCGGCGTGCTGGGACTTCTGGGGATCGGGGTCTATGCGTCGGCGCTGGCCGGCGGGCTTCTGGGGTTTCTGATCTACAATTTCCACCCTGCCAAGGTGTTCATGGGGGATACCGGCTCCATGTTCTTGGGGGGGTCGGTACTGGCGCTGGGGTTCGGCATCAATTTGCCGGTGCTGATCCTGCTTTTCGGCATCATTTATGTGGTGGAAGCCATGTCCGTGGTGCTGCAGGTCATCAGCTTCCAGACCACCGGCAAGCGGATCTTTAAAATGAGCCCCATCCACCACCACTTCGAGCTGTGCGGCTGGAAAGAGGAGAAGATCGTCTTCGTCTTCACCGCCATCACCCTCGTCATGTGCGTACTGGCCTATCTTGGCGTTATGAACCGGTATTGATCCCGGTTTTCCCGGAAAGGAGCGACCCCCTATGGCAAGCCGTCAGGACGGCGTCACGCAGCTGTATGATCTCCCGCAGGGCGGAGGACCGGAGCGGCTGCCGCAGCCGGAAAAAACAAAGGATAAAGTCCTGCTTGACGAGCGCGGACTGCTGGATCTGCCGTTTCTGGCGCTGACGGTCCTGCTCGTGCTCATCGGCGTGATCATGGTCTTCTCGGCCTCCTACGCCCGCGCGTACTACCTGACCGGCAACTCGACCTACTATTTTGCCCGCCAGGCCATCTTCGCCGTCGCCGGGATCGCCGGCATGCTCTTTGTCAGCCGGCTCAACTATCAGCTCTGGCGCAGCGCCTCGTTCATCATCCTGCTGGTCTCGGTGTTTTTCCTCATGCTCGTGCCGATCATCGGCTCCACGGCCAACGGCGCCAAGCGCTGGATCGAGGTCGCGGGCATCCGCTTCCAGCCCTCCGAGCTGGCGAAGATCGCCATCATCATGACCTTCTCCGCCCTCATCTCCACCTACCGCGACAAAATGCGGACCTTCCGCTACGGCATCCTGCCGTTCGTCGTCATCATGGTCGTCCTGTGCGGCCTGGTCGCGCTCGAGCGTCATTTCTCCTGCATCCTCATCATGCTGCTCCTCGCGGCCGCCATGCTGTTCCTCGGCGGCGTGCAGCTCAAATGGTTCGCCCTCGGCGGCATCGCCGTCGGCCTGTTCGCCTTCATCTATCTCAAAACGCAGGGCTATGCCGGCAGCCGCATCACTGCCTGGCGTGACCCGGCCTCCGACCCAACGGACAACGGCTATCAGATCCTTCAGTCGCTCTACGCCATCGGCTCCGGCGGCCTCATGGGCCTCGGCCTCGGCAAGAGCCGCCAGAAATATCTGTACTTACCCGAGGAGCACAACGACTACATTTTCCCCATCCTCTGCGAGGAGCTGGGCTTTGTCGGCGCGGTCGTCGTGATCCTGCTCTTTATTCTTCTCATCGTGCGCGGCTATTATATCGCCATGCACGCGCGTGACCGCTTCGGCGCGCTGCTCGCCGCGGGGATCTCCACGCATTTTGCGCTGCAGACCTTCCTCAACATCGGCGTCGTCACGAATTTCCTCCCGGCCACCGGCATTTCGCTCCCGTTCTTCTCCTATGGCGGCACGGCGCTGCTCATGCAGCTGTTTGAGGCCGGTATCGTCCTGGCCGTGTCCCGGCAGAACGACAATAAACTCCTGTAAAGCAAAAGGGGAGAGCCTATGAACATCGTCTTTACCTGCGGCGGCACCGGCGGACATATCTATCCCGCCATCGCGGTCGCCCGCATGTTCCGCGAGCGCCAGCCGGACTGCAGGATCCTCTTCATCGGCGCGGAGGACGGCATGGAAAACAAGCTCGTCCCGCGCGAGGGCTTCGAGCTGCAGACCGTGCAGATCTCCAACTACCAGCGAAAGCTGACCCCCGCCGCCATCTGGCACAATCTCGTGACCGTGCAGCGCATGTCCGCGACGTTTGCCAAAACGAAGCGCATCCTGAAGGACTTCCAGCCCGACGTCATCGTCGGCACCGGCGGCTACGCCAGCTTCCCCGCGCTCAAGATGGGCGCGAAGCTCGGCATCCCCACCTGCGTGCATGAGTCGAACGCCGTCCCGGGCCTCACCACGAAGCTCGTCGCGCGCACGGCCAGCCGCATCATGGTCTCCTTCGACGCCAGCCGCCAGCACTATCCCGACCCCGAAAAGGTCCTCCTGACCGGCACGCCCGTGCGGGAGGAATTCCTCTACGCCAAACGCCAGCAGGCCCGACAGGCGCTCGGCCTCGGCGACGAGCCCTTGATCGTCTCGTGCTGGGGCAGCCTCGGCGCGCGGGAGATGAACAAGAAGATCGCGCAGTTCATGCGCTGCGAATGCGAAGACGGTACGCCCTTCCATCACATCCACGCCACCGGCTCCTTCGGCTGGCGCTGGATGCCGGACTACGTCAAAGAGCAGGGCGTCGACCTTGCCGCGCACCCGGCGCTGGACATGCGGGAATATATCTATGACATGCCGCAGGTGCTCGCCGCGGCGGACCTCATCATCTGCCGCGCAGGCGCGGCGACCATTGCCGAGGTCTGCGCCAGCGGCACGCCCTGCATCATGGTGCCGAGCCCGAACGTGACCGGCAACCATCAGGAAAAGAACGCCCGCGTGCTCGAAGACGCGGGCGCGGCCGCCGTCGTCCGCGAAGCGGACTGCGACGGCAGAAGCCTCTACGAGACCGCAAAGGCGATCCTCTCGGATCCCGAGCGGACCGGCGGCATGCGCACCGCCGCCCGCGGCATGGCCGTGGTCGACGCGGCCGAGCGCATCTACCAGACCGCGATCGAGCTCGCCCGGGGCTGACACGAAGCGCCTCCGGCGCGCATAGGATGGGCAAAATCCAAGGTATGAAGGAGAATGCCCATGCCAGCAGCGCTGCTCGTTTCCAAGTCGCCGCCGCTCTGCGGCGAGCTGACGGTCCACGGTGCGAAAAACAGCGTCCTGCCCATCCTGGCCGCGACGCTGCTATGCAGGACGCCCTGCGTCCTGCATAACTGCCCCGATATCCTCGACGTGACCCACACGCTGCAGATCCTGCGCCATCTCGGCTGCAGCTGCGAGCGCAGCGGCTCGACCCTTTCCATAGATCCGCGCGGCTTTGCGGAAAACGCCGTCCCACCGGCGCTCGCAGGCTCCATGCGCGCCTCGAGCCTCTTTCTCGGCGCGCTCCTGGCCCGGACCGGGGCGGCCGCGCTGACGCTTCCGGGCGGCTGCCCCATCGGCGCGCGCCCCATCGACTATCACCTGCAGGCATTCCGCGCTCTCGGCGCGTCCGCCGAAGAAGAAGGCGGGACTGTCCGCTGCCGGGCGGACCGGCTGCACGGCGCGCGCCTCCGCCTGCCCGGCCCCAGCGTCGGCGCGACGGAAAACGCCATGCTGGCTGCCCTTG